>JBBQXV010000029.1:0-53269 GCA_038209335.1 Polyangiales bacterium
CGGCTCGCCGCGATCGGGCGCCACGAGCGCGAGCTCGCGGTCGAGCGCGACCTGAGCGGCGGTGGCGCGCGCGCCACGCTTGCGGCGCCGCTCGACGAGACTCTCGCTCGAGTAGCGCCAGTCTTCCGCGACCTCGGCCTCGATCGCATCGCGTTCGCGGCGGTACGCGCCGACGGCGTTCTCCCAGCGTGCTCGCGATGAAGGAGCGAGCGACGCGATGCGATCGCTGCCGACGAGCGCGTCGAGGACCCGTGTGCGAGCGCGGCGAAGCTCGCGCAACGCTTCTTCCGGGCGGTCGAGCGCGAGGAGGAGCTCGACGCGTCGCACATCCGCGCTCTCGCGCGCGCGCACGTACGACTCGCGTCCCTCGCCGAGCGGAACGCCGACCGCGCCGGCGTCGACGATGCGTGCCGCTCGTGACAACGCGGCCAACGCGCCGGCGCGATCGCCGCGCCGAAGCAGCGCCGTGGAGCGCAGCTCGAGCGCGTCGCGCGCCGATTCGCGCGCGCCGATCGCCTCGGCGGCGGCGAGCCATGCGTCGATTTCGCGGAGCGCCCCCGCGACGTCGTTCTTCGCCAGCTCGATGTCGGCGCGGGTGGCGCGCCATTCGAGATCGATCCGCGGCGGAGGATGCGGCATCGCCGCGGTCGCGTCGCGCATGCGGGCCGCCGCGGCGTCGATCGCGCCGTTGTCCAGCTCGGCGCGCGCGAGGTAACCGAGCAGGCTCGGAGTCCGCGACGGATCGTACGACGCGGGGCACCCTGCGATCTGCGAAGCGAGCGCGCGCGAGAGCCACATCCGCGCGTCGACGCGCTTCGCGCCTCGCTGATGCAGCGCGGACCACCCGACGTTCGTCTCGAGGTCGACCTTGTCGCAGGGCTCCATCGACGCCGCGTCCGAGTCGTAGAGCGCGCGGAGCCCGTCGACCGCTTCGTCGACGCGCCCCACGGCGTCGAGGTCCATCGCCTCTTCTTGGAGGCTCATGCGACGGAAGCGATCGAACCCGAATCGCTCGGCGAGCTCCGCCGCCGCTCGGAATCCAGTGAGCGCCGCGCGCCGGTCGCCCGTCTCCGACGCGATTCGCGCGCGGTAACGAATGAGCTCGCTGTTCCCGCCGGCGTAGTGAGCCGTCATCGCCGCGGCGCGCTCGATCCACGCCGCCGCGTCGACGAATCGGGCGCGTTCGAGGAGTGAATAGACGAGCGCAGCGGCGTCATCGACGGCGGACGACGCGAGCCCGAGCTTTACGTTCGCGTCGATCGCGGCTGCGAAGAGCTCGTCCACGCGAGCGATGTCGTCGCGCGCGAGCGCAATGCGCGCGAGCGTTCCGAGCACCGCAGGATCCGACGCGACGACCGGATCGGCGCGCGCTTCTTCGAGCCGCGATGTGGCCTCGGCGAGCTTGCCCGCCGCACGAAGGGCGCGCGCCTCGGTGACGACCGGTAGCACCGGCGGCGCTCGGACCACCGCGCGCGAAGCGAAGCGCGCACCGTCGATCGACGCACCGACGCTCGCCGCGCCGGCCGGCACGCGCAGCTCGAAGCGCGTGCCGCCTTGTATCGGCACCGCGCGATCGGGCGAAGTCCGTGCACCATCGACGTCGAACGTGACGCGGCTTGCCTCGACCGGAAGCCACGCGCGTAGCGTCGTTTCGTCGCGCGTAGCGCACGCGCCGTCCGCGAGGACGACGGCGCACCCCGCGACCTCGAGCTCTCGCGGTGGCGCGTCCGCCTCCTTCGCACTTGCGGACGGGATCGGCGCTGCAAGCGGCGCGTGCGAACGCGCAAGCCCAATGGCGATCGCGATCGCAGCCGCGGCGACGATCCCGAACGCCCAGAGCGCGCGACTACTGTTGGATGCAGGTCCCGCAGCCCTTGGCGCCATCCGGGCAGACCTCATTTCGCATCGCTGAGCCGGGAATGGTGCGAGACGTTCCGCTCCCCAGGTCCGTCAACGTGAACGACGGATACGTCGGTGCGATGTACGAAATTCGTGTCGGCTCGAGGGCACACGCGTAGCCGGCTGACGGCTTCACGTCGATGGGATTCCCCGTCGCGTTCGAGATGACGTTCGCGTACGGGTACGCGCACGGATCACCGAGCCTCGGTACGATGATGTCCAGATCGACGACGGCGGGGTACCACTTGGCGTTGTACTCGGGCAGGTCGATCGCCTGGCACGCCGTGCCGGAGTTGGGAATCGCGATGCCTTGAATGACGCCGACGCATGCGCTGCGCTTCAGCCTCGGGGCTCGCGGGCACACGTAGTCTCCGTCACCGGGAGGGGGATCCGTCGTGTGCAGAACCGGCTGCTCGTCGCCTCCGGTGCTCTCCTGCGGCGCGCTGCTGCACCCGACGAGCGCCGACATGGCGGTCGCACACGCGATGACGACGACGAATGACGCTCTACGAATCATGACGACTCCTTTGGTACTCGGCGCGCTCGGCAACTGCGCGAACGTTGCCCCAAACGAATGACAGTGCCGCGCGACTACTGTTGGACGCAGGTTCCGCAGCCCTTCGCGCCGTCAGGCACGTTGCACAACACCCTGGGATCCACGACGACGCTGCCCGGAATGGTGCGAACGACGCCCGTCGTCGGGTTCGTGATCGTGAAGGAGTTGTCCTTCGGCAAGAGGTACGAAATGTATGCCGGCTCGAGCTCGCAAATGTCCGAGGGGCGGGGGTAGACGTCGATCGGCAGTCCGGTCGCGTTCGAGATGATGTTGCCGTAGGGGTACGCGCAGATCGAGCTACCGAGGCTCGGGACCACGATGCCCGTATCGACGACCGCGGGGTACCAGACCGCGTGGAATTCGAAGACGTCGAACGGCGAGCACGGCGCCGAGGTCAGCTTCGGGATCGCAAAGCCTTGGACGAGGCTGCTGCAGTCGAGCGACGTGAGCTTCGGCGCGCTCGGGCAGACGTACTCCGGCGGCCCCGGCGGCGGGAGAACGTGCTTGAGCGACTGATCGTCTGCGCCGGTGCTCTCCGTCGGCGCGCTGCTGCATCCGCCAAGACCCGAGGCGGCGGCTGCGCACGCGATGGCTACGACGATCGACGCTCTGCGAATCATGAAGGCTCCTTCGGCACGCGCCGCGCGCGACTGCGTTCCGCATCGAGATGTTCGCGACGACCACCACAGACCTTACAGACGCGGTTCTCTCTACAGCTGCATCGCCCATCGGCAACCGAAACGTCCGTCGCCCCAATGAATGACAGTGCGCGACTCAGGGCGCGACGACGATGTCTTGGACGAGCACGCGTGCGCCTTCCGGGCGCGTCCACGCTTCTTTCGCGTGCGCAGCGTCGCTCGGGAGCGACGACGGATGCCCGACGAAGATCACGATGCGTGAGGGCCCCGCCGGGAGGCGCGCGATCGTCGCCGCGTCGACGTCGATTCGCACCGCCTTCTCGTCGGAGATGCGCGGCACGACCGCCCAGTCGGCGAGCGCGCCGTCGTGCTCCAAGAACGCGCGTACACCGATCGGGCCCGAGCCGGGCGCGCGCGGACGGAGCACGAGCGTGAGCGCGCCTCCGCGATCGATGCGCATCGGCGCGCCCGCCGCGGGGAGAGGATCGGATCGTGTGCCTTGCGCGTTGCCCTCGGCGACGAGCTCGTAATCAGGCGCGAGCGCGGAGCCCGTCGACGACCACGGCTTCGCGACGAAGAGCGCGATCAGCGCGGCGGTCGCCAGCGGCGCCGCCACCCACGTCCAACGCCGTCGCGCCGCGTGAATCGGAACCACGCGCGCACCTCCGCCCTCCATCGCTGCGCTCGCGCGCGCCGTGATCGCGTCGAGCTCGTCCGCGCGAAACGGCGCCGCTAACGACGCCGCGTCCGGATGCTCCGTCGCATCGCCCTCGCGTTCGGCGCGCGCGACCTCGGCGAGCTGCTTCATCAGCGCGTCGTCACGCTCGCTCATGGCGCCCCGATCCTTCTCGCGACAGCTCGTCGGCGATCTCTCGTGCGCGCTTCGCGATGCGCGAGCGGGCGACGTAGAGCGCGCCGGTCTGCATCCCGAGCTCTTCGCAGATCTGCGCGACCGGTGTCTCGTCCACCCATAGAGCGTAAAACAGGTGCATCATCCTCGGCGAAAGCTCCTCGCGCAGACGCCCGAGCACCAACGCGAGCAGATCGCGCGAGACGATCTCCATCGTGCCCGACTCGCGTGTCCCCGCGCGCTCCTCGAGATCGTCGGCGTCGGTCGCCTCTTCGTGCCACGGGCTGCGACGGCCCGTGCGCAAGATCGACGCGACCTGGCGATCGGCGACGAGGCCGACGAAGTTCTCGAACGACAGCCCGCGCTCCTTCTGCCAAGCGCGAAGCACGCGCGCGTCGTTCTCGAGTAGTGACACGAAGACCTCGTTCGTCATGTCCATCAAGTCCTGCCGCGGATCGCGACGCGAGGCCGCGCTTCGACGGACGAGCGCGCGCGCCACGCGCGCTTGGATGAGCGGCGCGAGCTGTTCGACGAGTCCGCGCAGCGCCGCGCGATCACCGCCGAGCGCACGCTCCAAGAGGCTCGGGCTCGGCGCGGCGGCGTGCACGGACAAACGCATACCACGCGGCACGTTCCATCCGACCGACGTCGCGAGTTGCACAAACGGACTACGCGACCGCCGCGCGAAACCTTACCGGATGACGCCGCCCAGCTTCACCGGCATCGCGCATGCCGGAAATCCGACAGGTAGCCACTTGCCGGCGCGAATCGCGATACGCAGATTCCTAGTCATGGATAATCCGTAGGCCGTAGCGCCGATGCCGTGATCATCCGGCGGCTCCGGAGGTGTGCGAACGCGATCGCGCGATCGCCCTCCGTCGCAGCGTCGATGATTGTACTGTCCCCGCATCACGTAGAGCGGTCGGGAACGTGTGCGCGCGCGGACGCAGTTGTCGCTCGACGATTCGTCGAGTGCTTTGGAGGGGACCATGTTGTTCGAAGGGAATCTCATGATGACCGCGGCAGTCGCTGTGGGCGCGCTGTTCTTCCTCTTTCTTCTTTGGGGCGTCCGGTACATCCCGAACGATCGCATCGGCATCGTCGAGAAGCGCTGGGCGGCGCGCGGCTCGATCAAGAGCGGCATCATCGCGCTGAAGGGCGAGGCCGGCTTTCAACCCGAGACGATGCGCGGCGGCGTTCACTGGAAGATGCCGCTGCAATATCGGATTCACAAGATGCCGCTCGTGACGATATCGCAAGGGACGATCGGCTACATCTTCGCGCGCGACGGCGAGCCGCTCGGCCCGACGCAGACGCTCGCGTCGAACGTGACGGCGCACGACTTTCAAGACGCGGCGAACTTCCTCCAGAGCGGCGGTCAGCGCGGACCGCAGCGGAAGATCCTCCGCGACGGTACGTACGCGATCAACCTCGCGCAGTTCATGGTCATCACGGCGGAGAAGGTTCACTACCTTCCGATGAACAAAGCGGAGGACGAGCCGATAAGGCGCATGGCGCACGTCATCGGCGAGCGGCAGGGCTTCTCGCCGGTCGTCATCAAGGGCTCGGACGATCTCGTCGGCATCGTGACCACGCACGACGGACCGTCGCTCGCGCAGGGCGAGATCATCGCGCCGGTCGTCGGCGACGACGTGGCGAACCGCGCGACCTACCACACGACGTTTCAGGATCCGGAGATCTTCCTTCGCGCGGGCGGTAAGCGCGGGCGGCAGCTCCAGGTGCTGGTCGAGGGCACGTATTACATCAACAGGCTCTTCGCGACGGTCGAGATGATCGCGAAGACCGTCATCGAGGTCGGCACCGTCGGCGTCGTCGTCTCGTACACCGGCGATCTCGGCACCGACATCTCGGGCATCGACTACAAGCACGGCGAGCTCGTCGCAAACGGGACGCGCGGCGTGTGGAGCGAGCCGCTCTTGCCGGGAAAGTACGCGTTCAATACGTACGCCGGCAAGGTCGTCGCGGTGCCGACCACGAACTTCATCCTCAAGTGGAACCGCGCCGAGGTCGGCGCGCATCGCTACGACGAGAACTTGAGCGAGGTGTCGCTCATCACGAAGGACGCGTTCGAGCCGTCGCTGCCGCTCTCTGTCGTCGTGCATATCGACTACAAGAAGGCGCCGCTCGTCATTCAGCGCTTCGGCGACATCAAGCGCCTCGTCGAGCAGACGCTCGATCCGATGATCGCGGCGTACTTCAAGAACGTCGGTCAGACGCGGACGATCATCCAGCTCATTCAGGAGCGGAGCGAGATCCAAAAGCAGTCGGGCGAAGAGATGAAAGAGAAGTTCATCCACTACAACCTCGAGCTGGAAGAGGTGCTCATCGGAACGCCGGGCTCGTCGGGTAAGGACACGGCGATCGAGACGATCCTCACGCAGCTGCGCTCGCGGCAGATCGCCGAGGAGCAGGTCGAGACGTACGCGCGGCAGCAGAAGGCGAGCGCAAAGGAGCGCGAGCTGAACGAGGCGATCGCGCGCGCGCATCAGCAGAAGGCGATGACGGAGTCCGAGCTGAGCATCACGATCCAGACCAACGAAGGCAAGGCCGAGTACCAGAGGTCGATGCAGCGCGCGGCGCAGATCCGCGTGCTCGCGGAGGCCGAGGCCGAGAAGGCGGCGCGCGTCGGTATCGGCGAGGCGATCGCGATCGAAGAGCAAGTGCGCGCGTACGGCGGGCCCAAGTTCCAAGTAACGCAGCAGGTGATGAGCAAATTCGCCGAGGCGATTCAGACGGCGAAGGTCGACGTGGTCCCGCGCATCGTCGTCAACGGCGGCGGTGGCGGCCCTGGCGGTGCGTCGCAAGGGAGTGGGAGTGTGATGGAAGCGCTGCTCACGATGCTCCTCGCGGACAAGATGGGCGAGCCGATCCGCGGCGAGATGGGCCCGCGCAATCCAGAGGTCGAAGCGATGCGACAGGAGATGAGGAAGAGCGTCGAGGCGAGCCTGCGAAAAGGCGGGACGCTTCCCGGCGCGGGCTGAACGGGCTGAAGACGAGAGACGAGAAAACCGCCAAGGCGCCAGGACCGCCAAGGAAGAAGGAGGTTGCGTGAAAGAGCCTCTCCTAGCTTGGCGACTTGGCGTTGTTGGCCTTGGCGGTGGATCTCTACGAGGCCACCGCCGTTGCCCGCCAAGCACCGCGCTGCCAGCGATGCCAGAAGAGCGCCGCGCCAAGGGCCGTCTCGGCGATGAAGCCGAGCCAGCCGCCGAGTGCGCCGAGGCCGGCGAGCTTGCCGAGGAGGAACGCCGCCGTCGGGACGCACGTCCAGACGATCGCGATGCCGAGGAACGCGGCGAAGCGCACGTCCTTCGCGCCGCGAAGGGCGCCGCGGAGGACGATGTTCACCGCGTCGAGCACCTGGAACACCGCGGCGACCCACAAGAGTCGCTGCGCCGTCTGCGCGACGATCGGATCGTCAGTGAACGCGCGCGCGATCGTCCCGCCGAGCACGGCGAATACGACGCCGCACGCCGCCATGAATCCAGCGGCGAGCTTGAGCGCGGCGTACGTCGCGCGGTCCGCGTCGGGCAATCGCCCCGCGCCGATCGCTCGCCCCACCATCACGCACGCGGCCTCGGAGATCGCGAGACCTGGAAGGAACGACGTGCGAATCGTCGCGAGCGCGAGCTGGTGCGCGGCGATCTCGGTCGCGCCGAGCCCGCCGATGAGGACGGTGAACATCGTGAACGCGAGGAGCTCGCCGACGAAGTGAAGACCCGTCGGAACGCCGAGCGACACGACCTCGCGGAGCGCGACCACGAAGCGCAGCTTCGACGGTTCTCGTGCTTGCATGTCGCGCACGAGCATCGCGACCATGACGATGGCCTCGAGCCACTCCGTGGTCGCTGTGGCTAGGCCGGCGCCGCGCACACCGAGCGCGGGGAGGCCGAAGCGTCCGTAGATGAGGCCGTACGCGAAGACGGCGTTGAAGATGTTGCCCGCGACGCCGACGAACATCGGTGTGCGGGAGTCGCCGATCGCTTGGCGATGCTGCGTGAGCGCCGCCACGACCGCGGTCGCGGGAGCGCCGAGCGTGATCGCCGCGAAAAAATCGCGCGCGTGCGGAACGAGCGTCGCGTCGATGCCGAGGAGCGTGAGGAGCGGCGCGATGTCGCGTCCGGCGAAGGCGGTCGCGATGCCGAGGACGACGGCGATGGCGACTCCGGCCTGCGCGTAGCGGATCGCATCGCCCGCGTCGCCGCGGCCGAGCGCGTGCGCCGCGCGCACCTTCACGCCGCGCATGATTCCCCAGACCATCGCGTACGCGAGGAACATGAACGTCGTCGCGACGCCGACGCCGCCGAGCGCCGCCGGGCCGAGCCCGCCGACGAGCTTCGTGTCGACGAGGCCGAGGAACGTCTCGCCGCACATGGCGGCGGCGATCGGCCAGGCGAGCGTGGTCAATTCTCGGAGCGCAGCGCGCTCTTTTCGTCTGCCGGGTCGCCGCGCGAGCACGGCGACCCTGCGTTTTAGACGTTCGTATCTGCGTCTCATGCTTGCCACACGCCGGCGACGAGCTCCCCTGACACGACGCGCTAGCGTGTGCTTGGGGTAGGCTCGTCGCGTGGCCAAGGGTGGTAGGACCTCCGGATTCGATGTTCGTCTCGACGATCGCATCGCGTCCGGGATCGCGCCTGCGTCGGCGGGCGACATCGACACGGCGATCGCGCGCGAAGGCGAGGGGACCGGCCGCGCGCTCAAGTGGGCGCTCGCGCACAGGTTGGCGTTCGGCGCGGACGTCGCGGCGCGGGTCGAGGATGCGGCGACGAGCTACCTCGCGTCGTCGTACCGCGGCGCGCTCGTCGAGCTCGTGGGCGCGCTTCACGTCTATTGGCCGCGCGGCTTGCTCGCGCCGCGGATCCGCGCGGCGATTCATCTCGCGATCGAGCTCGACGTGCTCGGCGCGCAGGAGCTCTTCCTAGTCCTGCAGCCGCTCCTCGCGGTCGACGAGCGCTTCGATGCCTACGTCCGTCACGCGGAGCGACGTCCGCTCGGCGCGCGGATCCGCGTCGCATCGCTCGCGCGCGGCGTCGCGCTCGCCGCGAGCTACGTCGGCCTCGGCGCGATCTTGTCCGGCGATCGCGCCGACGATTTTGCGCGCGCGCTCGAGCGGCTGTACACCGATCGCGATCCCGTCGTCGGTGTGCGCGCGGCGTGGGCGGTCGGCGCGCTCGCGCGTCACTCGGAGCGGTTCGCGCGGATCATCGAGGCGACGAAATCGCCGGGGCTCGCGGAGCGCCGCCGGATGGTTGCGAACACCGCGCGCTGGATCCTGGGCGATCTCGACGAGGAGCTCTACTTGAAGGAGCTTCGCAAAGGGATCGGCAAGAGCGACGTCTTCGTTCGCGCGACGGCGGTGCAGGCGATGCAGCTCGGCATGCGCGTCGCGCCGGCGACTACCGCGGCGGTCGTCGAGACGCTGATCGACCGAGCGGCGCCGGAGGTGCTCCAGGCCGCGGCGGCGTTCGCGTGGGCGATCGACGAGCCGGATCGACGCGCGGCGCTCCTCGATCGCGTGCGCGCGGAAGCGTTGCGTCGCGGTGGCGACGACGCGGCGCTGCGGTTCTGGGCAGGTCCGCGCGACGGCACGGTCGACGTCCTGCACCAGGCGCTCCTCGGGCTTCGCGACGCGGTGCACGAGTCGCCACGCAGCGCGCACGACGCAAGCACGATCGCGATCGATCGCGTGCGGCGCGCCGTGGACGCGCTTCGTGTCGAGGGCGATGACGACGTCGATCACGCGATCGACGCGCTCCTCCTCGATTCGCCGCTCCTCCGCGACGCCGCGACTGCGAGCGCGTCGACGGACGCCGAGCGCGGGCGACGCTACCGCGTGTGGGCAGAGACGATCGAGCGCCTGCGCGATCGACGCGTCGCGCGCGCGTTGGCGTCCGGGATCGACGCGAGCTCGCAACGCGATCGCCTGCGACGGCTCGCGCGCGTGCTCGATGCACATCCACGCGTCGACGCGGCGGGGACGAAGCTCTCGATGTCGTCTCTCCACGCGGCTTGCCGTACCGTTGCGGCGTCGCTCCTCGCGCGATCGGCGGCCACGAAGATCGCGCGCGACCCGTCGCTCGAACGTCCGCGCGCGCTCGCGCTCGCCGCTGCGATCGAACCGCTCGTCGAGCACGAGGAGATCCTCGCGACCGAGGTCGTCGCGGCGATCTTGGGGCTGGATGGCGCCCCATTCACGAAGCATCTCGCTGCGGTCGTCGCGTCTGCGCCACTCGGTGAGGCGCTCCGCGCGACGGTCACGCTTCGCGAGGCGATCGATGGAAAGGGGGAGCTCGAGCCAGCAGCGCGCTCGTTCGGTGGCGCGATGCTCTCGCTCGGCGCGCTCGATCCGCTCGCCGACGCGGCGCACGCGATCGCCGACGCCGTGACATCGACGACGGTGGGCGGAGCGTCCGTCGCGGTTTGGGTCGTTGCGATCACGCGCCTCGACGCGGCGCTTCGTGCGGCCGCTCCGCGCTTCGATCTCGCGCCGCCCGCCGCGCTCGACCCCTCGAAGCTCGAGCGCGCGCTCTATTCGCGTCTCGTGCACGCCGCGCTCGTCCCGCTCGCGCCGAGCGGCACGCCGTTCGGAGTGGACCGCGCCGCACGCCAGATCGACAAATCGCTCCCGCCCATGCTCGCCGGTCTCGTCGAGGCGGCGGTGCGCGCCGCAAAGGCGTCGAGCGGTCGACCGACGATCGTCGCAGCGAAAGCGCGCGCCGTCGTAATGGGCCCGGGCTGGCGAATCGGCGACTACGTCGTCGAGAGGCTCCTCGGCAGCGGCGGCATGGGTCGCTGCGTCCTCGTGCGTCGTCGCCTCGAGGAGTCGCAGAAGAATGCGCGTCGCTGGGTGCTGAAGCTCCCGCAGAGCGAGGAGCTCACGGGCGCGTTTCGCAACGAGGCGCTCGCGCTCCTCTTCCTCTCGAAGGCGAACCACCCGTCGATCGTCCGCTTCGTCGGCTACGTCGACTATGGCTATCGCCTGCCGTACCTCGTGATGGAGTACGTCCCCGGCGAGGCGCTCGATCGGCGCCTCTTGCGCGGCGCGCTCGCGTCGCACGAGCTCTACGCCGTCGGCGAGAAGCTCGCGCACGGGATCGCGACGAGCCACTCGATGCACATCGCGCATCACGACATCAAGCCGGCGAACATCATCCTCGCGGATGGCGACGCGCCTCGCCCGATCCTCGTCGACTGGGGGCTCGCGGGCGCGGCGTACCCGTGGGCGGGCACTCCCGAGTACATGGCGCCCGAGCGCTACGTCTTCGGGCGGGGAAAGAAGACGTCGACGGGCGGCGCGCCGAACCCGCCCGCTGCGGACGTCTTCGCGCTCGGGTGTGTGCTCGCGGAGCTTCACTCGGGGCACACGCTACTCGCGGGACCGCTGACGCCCACGGACGTCGGCGCGGACGTCGGAATGCTCGAATCGTACGGCGCCCTCGAGGTCTCGCAGCGTCGCGACTTCGCGTGCGAGATCCTCGCGACGCACCCGCCGATGATCGCGCGAAGGCTCGCGGCGGCGATGCGCGGCGCCGATCCACGCCTCGTCGCGCTCGTCGAGCACACGCTCGCGCGTCGTCGTGAGGATCGACCGACGGCGAAAGACGTCGCGCACAAGCTGGCCAAGCTGCGAGACGAGCGCGACGAGCGAAAGCGCACGTGAAGCGCCGACCGCGCGAGCGGATCATTCCGACGCGCGGCCCCTCCGGAAAAAAAGGACGGCGGCGTCGAAACCGATCTCGACGCTCGACGTAAGCACGGTCGCGTCCGTCCCGATGGCGGCCGACGGCGCGTTCTCCGACCGAGGTTCTACGATGAAGAAGCTTCTCTTCGCAGGTGGTCTCACGATGGTGGCTGCGGTTGTCGCGGCGTGCGCGAGCAGCTCGTCCGGCACTGTCGAGACGATGTCGACCGGTTCCGCGCAAATGCCGCCTACGGGTTCGGCAAACGTCGAGACGTGGCTGAAAGACGGCGACTACAAGAAGTGGCATTGCGAACCTGCCATTCACGCATCGCGCGCGCCGTCGCCTCACGGCTTCAACCGAATCTGCTCGAACGACGCCGTCGCGTCGATGGCCACCGGCACGGGCGTATGGCCGTCGGGTGCGGCCGCGGTGAAAGAGCTCTATGCGAGCGCGACCGACACGACGCCGATCGGATATGCCGTTTACTCGAAGACGCAGGCCGACAGCGCAAATGGCGCGAATTGGTACTGGTACGAGCGTGTGCCGCTCGATAGCCAGGCACCGCACGACGCCAATGGCATCGTGGCGGACGGCACGGGTGGCAGTGGACCGGCGAAAGAAATTTGCGTGGGTTGCCACGCAGGTGCCGGGAGCGACATGGCGCATACGCCGTCTGTGGGCGGACGCGACCAGGTCTACACGCCGGTGCATTGAGATGAAAGCCTTCGTGTTCGCGGCGCTCGCCGCAGCGACGATGTCGCTTCCCGCTTGCGACCGCGCCTCAATGGACGCTCCAGCTGCGGGCACCGCCACTTCACCGGTGTCCGTAGCGCCGTCAGTTTCGGCGGTGCCGTCGACGGGCGCGTCGGTGATGGCGAGTGCGTCTGCGGCCCCGACGAGCAGTCCGCCTCCGTGGAAGGAGACCACCGCGCCGCCCGCGACGGCCGTAGGCACACTCGCGCCAGGCACGGGAATCGCGGTCGGGCAGAAGGTCCCCGATGCACGCGCGATCGACCTCGGCGGGAAGGAGGTCGCGCTCTCGGCCCTATACGCCAAAGGCCCCGTGCTCCTCGCGTTCTATCGCGGTGGTTGGTGCCCATACTGCAGCTTCGAGATTCATTCGCTGGTCAAAGCGTATTCCGAGTACACGAAGCGCGGAGTCACGCCCGTTGCCATCAGCGTCGACACACCGGAAAACGAGTCGAAGACGAATGCGACGTTCACGATTCCGTTTCCCGTCCTGAGCGACGATCGCCTCGCGTTCATCAACGGCTTCCACGTCGCAAAGCAGCTCGATGTCGCGGAAATCGCGAAGTACAAAGGCTACGGCGTCGACCTGGAGTCGTACTCCGGCAAGCCGCACCACGTGATCGCCATTCCGTCGCTGTTTCTCATCGACAAAACGGGCCGAGTCCGGTGGGCCCATTCGGATCCCACGTACACCGTGCGACCGTCGACAGAGCAAATCCTCGCGGCGATCGACGCGGCGAAGCTCGCGAAGTAGGTTGCGCGTCGCACGGTGTGGACGCCTCGCCCTCGCGAGGCCGGCCGACGGCAAAAGACCTTGCGTACGCGCTGGCCAGGCTGCGAGACGACGAAAGCGCACGTGAAGCGTCGACCGCGCGAAACCTTTGGTATCGTAAGATCCAATGTCCATTCTTCGTGCGTCGAGCAGCGATCTCCGTGACCTCGCGCAGGGGGGCCCCGCGGTCATCGAAGCGACGCGCGGTGTTCCGACCGGCGCGACGCTCGTTCGTTACATCGGGGCCGGCGGCATGTCGGCGGTGTTCCTCGCGGAGATCGATCCCGCGAAGCGCTCTCCCGATCTGTCCCCGCTCGCGCCGCGTCGCATCGCGCTCAAGTTCATGCAGGGCGACACGGAAAAAGAGCTGGTCAAATACAACATGGACCCGCTCGCGATCTTCGTGAAGGAGGCGGTCGCGCTGGGCCGCGTGATGGAGCGTCGCCCTACGACGGAGTTCGTCGTCGGCTTCTACGGGAGCGGTCGCGCGGACGTGCAGATCGGTGGCAGCGCAGTGAGGCGTCTGCCGTGGCTCGCGATCGAGTACGTCGATGGCGGCACCGCAGGCACGTCGCTCACCGATCGCGTCCGCCGCGCGCACGAGGGGATGGATCCGATTCGCGTCATTCGTCTCGCGCGCGGGATCATCGAGGGGGTTCGCGTGCTCCACAGCGAACGGATCGTCCATCGCGACTTGAAGCCCGACAACGTCCTCGTGGCGGGACCTCTCGACGACGAGACACCCAAGCTCGCCGACTGCGGCATCGCGCGCATCGAAGGAATGCCCGGGATGACGATCGCGGCGATGACGCCCGAGTACGGCGGACCCGAGCAAGCCATCTCGATCGCGGGTCAGGCGAACCCGCTCGTCGGGAAATGGACCGACATCCACGCCCTGTCCGCGGTGCTCTGGTACATCATCGCCGGCGAGCCGTGGTGCACGAGCAATGTCGATCGCGCGTGGCACGCGGGTGAGCGGCGATCGCTGCGCACGGCGTCGCGACTCCATCCTGCGTTCGTGATGAACACCGCACTGCTGCATCAGCTCGACGATGTCCTCGCGCGCGGCGCGGCGCACCGGCTCCCGGCCGTCGCGTGGACGAAGGAAGGCGCCGATCGCCTGACCGTCATGGCGAAGGGGCGCTACCCGTCGATGTTCGCGGGCCCGGAGCGTTACGCCGACGTCGAGGCGTTCGAAGCCGAGCTCTTCCCGCTCCTCGAGCAGATCAGCGCGGCGTGGACGACGCGCGCGGCGCGCGAGAACCACGCGGCGACGGCGTTCCGTCCGACGCAGATGCTCAGCGCCGACGACGTCGCGGCCGGCGCGCCGATCGCGACGGTGCGCGAAATCCCCGCGAGCGACATCGACGGCACGCACAGCTCGTTCGGCAGCCCGACGATCGAAGCGGCGCGCGCGGGCGGCGTCGTCTTTCAACCCGACGGCAAGGTGCTCGCGCGCTTCGGCGATCGCCTCATCTACTTCGTCAGCAACGAGCCGCACAAAGTCGGCGTGCCCGACACGCTCCGCGACACGGTGCGCCTCTCGCGATGGCTCGTGCGCGGACCAGGCGGCGGCTTCGCGCTCGTCGGTCCGACGCACGTCCTCCTCGTGAAGGCGGGGCGCATGGCGCCGATGCCGATGCCGGTTCGTGCGAGCGGCGGCGAGATCGGCGAGATTCAAGCGGTGCTCGGCGACGGACGCGTCTTCGGCATCGTCACGGCCGAGACCGACGACAGCAACGGCGGCCCCGAGCTCTGGCGATCGACCGACGGCACGGCGTGGGGCGCGCCGACGGTGCTCCCGCTCGGAGGTGACGCACACGCGCTCGCGGACGGGCCGTTCGGAATGCTCGTCGTCGGATCGCGCAAGGGGACGCGCGGTCGCGCTCTGTTCGTCGGCCTCGACGAGCAGACGAACGTCTTCACGACCGGCGTGAACGACAAGCCCGCGCTTCGCGTCGCGGTCTGCGGAGCCGCGCGCGAGAGCTGGGCGGCGGGCGAGGGGATCGTGCTGCGCCTCGAGCGCGGCGTCGCGACGGCCGAGAAAACCGAAGCAGCCGATCCGCCGGCGGCGATGGCGCTCGATGTCGTCGGTGTTCCGTGGCTCGTCACCGAGCACGCTGTGTTGCGTCGCCACGTCGAGAACAACGAAGGGACGTGGCGCGCGTACTACCGCCGCGATCCCGCGCGCCCTCCGCTCGTCGCGATCGGCTTCACGCCGCAAGGCGCATCCGTCCTCGACGCCCGCGGCGCGTGCGTGGAGATCGAGCCGCGCGACGTCGCGAGCTGGAACGCACGCGCGTCGCAACGCTGACCCGCGGGTCAGCCCAGATGCGTGTGAAGAAAATCGAGCGTTCGCTTCCACGCGAGCTTCGCGGAAGGCTCGTCGTACACCGCGGGATCCGAGTCGCGCATGAACGCGTGCTTCGCGTCGTAGGCGTGGAGCTCCATCGTCGTCTTCTTCGCGGCGTCGATCGCGCGTTTGATCTCCTCGGCACCTGCGACCGTCGCCCACTCGTCCGTCTTCGCGAAGTGCGCGAGGACCGGCGCCGTCACCTTCTCCCACGCGCGCGGCGCGGGGAGGCCGTAGAACGGGACGACCGCCGACAGACCCTCGTGCGTCGCCGCCGCCGCGAGCGCGAGCGCGCCGCCGAGGCAGAAACCCGTGACGCCGACCTTCCCGCTGCATCGCTGGTGTGCGCGCGCGAAACCGATCGCGTCGCCGATCTCCTTCATGGCCATCGCTTTGTCGAGCGCGCCCATCATCTTCCCCGCGACATCGGCGCTCTTGGCGATCTCGCCGTGGTAGAGGTCCGGCGCGACCGCGAGGAATCCTTCGGCGGCGAAGCGATCGACCATTTTACGGATGTGATCGTTCACGCCCCAATACTCTTGGATGATCACGAGCGCCGGCGCCCTTGCGCTTCCCGGCGGCTCGGCGATCTCCGCTTCGAGCTTCGTTCCATCCTTCGCCGTGTACGAGATTCGGTCCGCCATCGCGCGAGGATAGGACTGCGCGTCGATCGAATCCAGGCTAAGAAATGGCCGATGAGATCGCTGCACATGATCGCTCTTGTCGCGCTCCTCGGCGCGATGTCGTGCGGAAAGAAATCGCCCGCGCCCGACCGCTGCCCGACGTGCGTCGTCGCCGACGAGCACGGATTCACGCCGAGCTCGCTCACGTTGCCGAAAGGGGCGGTCGGCTCGAAGGCGACGCTCACGTTCACGCGAACCTCCGACGAGACGTGCGCGCGCGACATCGTCTTCCCCGACTTGTCGATCAAGAAGCCGCTCCCGCTGAACACGCCTGTGCTCGTCGAGGTGCCGACCGACGCCGCGAAGACGCTGACGTTTCAGTGCGGGATGGCGATGTACAAGAGCAGCGTCGTCGTCAGCGGGCTGTAGCCTCAGCGGCGCAGCGCGGCGCACACGCTCTCTTCGAGGATGCCGAGGAGAGTGTCGAGATCCGCGTCGTCGATGACGAGCGGAGGCGTGACGTAGACGGTGTTGCCGAGCGGGCGCAAATACGCGCCGCGACGACGCGCCTCCTCGTAGACGCGCCAACCTGCGTCGGCGAGGTAGCCCGCGTCGGGCGACGCGAGATCCGCCGCGCCGATCATGCCGATCGATCGAACGCGCTCGACGCCCGAGATGCCGGCGATGCGCTCGAACGCGCGCGAGATCATCGGCGCCTTGCGCGCGACCTGCGCGACCACGGTTTCGTCGCGAAAGATCGCGAGCACTTCGCGCGCGAGCGCAGCGCCGAGCGGATTGCCGCAGAACGTGTGCCCGTAATAGAGCGCGCGATCCTTGCCGCCCCGAAACGCGTCGAACACGCGCTCGCTCGCGAGGGTCGCGCCCATCGGCAAGAGCGACGCGAACGCTTTGCCGAGGCACATCAGGTCGGGCGCGATCCCCGCGTGATCGCACGCCCACATCGGACCGGTGCGCGCGTAGCCGGTGAAGACCTCGTCGACGACGAGGAGCACGTCGTTCGCCGTGCACGCTTCGCGAAGCGCGCGGAGGAACGCCGCGTCGTACACGCGCATGCCCGCCGCGCCTTGCACGATCGGCTCGACGACGACCGCCGCGAGCTCGTCCTTCTTCTCGCGTACGATCCGCATCATCGCTTCGAACGCGCGCGCATACCCGTCACCGTCAGGAAACGGCGCGCGCACGCAGTCGAACAAGATGCCGCCGAACGGCCTGCGGAATATCTCGACGCCGCCGAGGCTCGCCGCGCCGACGCTATCGCCGTGGAACGCACCGTCGAGCGCGACGAAGCGCGTCTTCTTCGGCGCGCCGAGCTGCCGCCACATCTGCACCGCCATCTTCACCGCGAGCTCGATCGAGGTCGACCCGTTGTCCGTGTAAAATACACGCGTGAGCCCTGCGGGCGCGATCGCGCAGAGCTCCTCCGCGAGCCGCGCGCCCGCTTCGTGCGTCGTCCCCGCGAGCGAACAGTGCGCGAGCGTCGCCGCCTGCTCCGCGAGCGCACGCACGAGGCGCGGATGCCCGTGCCCGAGCCCCGCGACCCACCACGAGCTGTTCCCATCGAGGTAGCGCCGCCCGTCGGCGTCCTCGAGCCACGCCCCCTTCGCGCGTGCGACGACGAGCGGATCGACGTTCGCGACGTAGTCATCCATCGCGGTGTAAGGATGCCAGACGCGCGCCTTGTCGAGCCGGACGATCTCCGCGCGATCCATCACACGGGCTGCTTCTCTTCGCGCGCTCGCTCGAGCTTGGGCGGTCGCTCGGACGTCGGCTTGGTGCTACGCGGCTTCGGCGGCGGCTCGCTCGACGATCCGTACGGCAGGAACACCGTGACCGTCGTTCCTTCGCCCGCGCGGCTGTCGATGATGAAGCGCCCGCCGTGCGCGTCGACGATGCGATCGACGATCGCGAGCCCGAGCCCCGTCCCGCTGGGGCGCGTCGTGAAGAACGGATCGCGCGCGCGTGAGCGCACTTGCGTGTCCATTCCCTCGCCGGTGTCGATGATGTCGACCGCGACGCCGTCGACCCCTTCGTCGTTCATCGGTCGCAAGCAGACCGTGAGCGATCCGCCCGGCCCCATCGCCTGCACCGCGTTGTCGACGAGGTTGTCGAACACCTGGCGCAGCAAGTTCCCGTCGCCCCAAATCCGCGCGTCCTTCGCCTCGACCCGGAACTCCGAGCCGAACGACTTTCGCTGCTGCATAAGCGTCAACGTCCGCTCGAGGAGATCCGCGATCGCGAGCTGCGAACGCTGCACGTTCACCGGCCGCGCGTAGCGGAGCAGGTCGGTCACCAACCGATTGAGGCGGCTCGTCTCTTCGTCCAGGATCGAGAGCAACGTCTCGCGGTCCTCGCGCGAAATCGTCGCCTTGCGAAGCCCCGCGACGGCGTTCGCGATGATCGCGAGCGGGTTTCGGACCTCGTGCGCGATGACGGCCGCGAGCTCGCCCACCACGGCGAGCTGCTCCTTGCGAACGAGCTCTTCCTGCGCCGCGCGGAGCTCTTCGTAAGATCGCCGGAGCTCGCGCGTGCGCGTGCGAAGCTCTTTCGTCCGTCGTTCGAGCTCGTTTTGAAGCGAGGCGTAGCGCGAGCTGAACGTCGTCGACACGGCGAAGACGAACGCCACGAAGCCGGCATTGACCAGGTACGTCGTCGAGAAGACGCCGCTCGCGACGCCGATGTCGTTGATGACCGTGGCGAGGAGCGCGGTCGTTCCGATCACGACCGCGAGCGCCTCGCGCTTGCCGGCGAGGTACGCGCGCGCGACGAGCACGAGCACCGAGGTGACCGCGAGCCCGCCGAGCGCATACACCGCCAGCCCGAGCGGGCTCATCGGCGTGCCGTGGTACGCCGTCTCGACGCCGCGCATCCACACGCGGTGCTGCCCGACGCGCGCGCTGTCGTGCAACATCCCGCGCGCATCGAAGACTTCGAAGAGCGCCGCCACCGCGTACACGCCTCCAAGGATCTTCTTCGCGTCGCGCACGCCTCGGTAACGCAAACCGAAGTGCACGAGCATCGCAAACGCGGCGATCAACCCGACCCACCCGACCTGCTCACCGAGCAGCGCCGTGTTCGCCGTCGATACGCGCATCCCGAGCATCGAGCCCGCCGCGCTCTCCGCGAGCGCGAGGCACATCAGCGCGAAGACTCCGTACTCCGCGTCCGCCTGCCGCCGGACGAACGCGAACGCGAAGAAGAGGCTCGCGAAGACGTAGATCGCCGCGCTGGCGGCGACTGCGGACGCGAGCAGATCCACGAGTGTATTCTACACGCTGCGGTCAGTGACCGCCGCTCGACGACGGCGACGGGGAGGGGCCGTGGGGCATGGGATCCATCGGCGCGCTGCGATCGATGACGATGACCCGCTCGGTCGCGTTCCACGGCCCGGGCAGCGGCTTGTTATCCGCGCCAAGGAGCTCGAGCCGGACGGTGTACGAGCCACTCTGCAGATTGTCGAGATAGAACGGCGGCCCGAACTTCACCGCGTCCGCTTCCTTTGCGGCGTCGATCCCGGGGCCCGTCACCTTGATGTGAACGTGCTCTTTCCCTTCGGCGAGCGTCACGTTCTGAAGCTGGAAATCCACGATGACGTGGTTTGCCATGTCGCCTTTGTATTCGCCCTTCGGACGGCTGTAGACGAGCATCGGCTTGGACAGATCGAACGCGGGCGCCGTCTTCTTGCCGACGTAGAAGTCGACGACGACGATCGCGCCGCCCCCCTTTACCGACTCGTGCGTCGCGCGGCTCGCGAACGCGACGAGCACGTGGTGCCCTTCGGCGAGGCTCGCTCCGCCCGGGAGGTCCTTCAGCTTGATCCCCGGCTTGGTGTCGTAGATCGGCTTGTACGGGTTGTTGTCGAGGATGACGTGGACGTGCGCGTCGCCCGGCGCCGTCGGCCATTTCTTCACGTCGAGCTTCACTTCGAAATCGCCAGCCGTCGCGGCGGGGATGATCTGCCCTTTGGCCGGCGCGGTCAGTTTCACGGTCGGCTTCTCCGTCGGATCCGGCGCGGCCGCGCCGAGCGAGAGCTGCACTTCCGGCGGCTTCGGTGCGGGCGCGCTCGCGTCTTCGACCGGCGGTGCGCTCGCGGACGCGACGGGCGCCGACGTCGAAACCGCCGGGAGCGCGTTGGGCGCGGGCGGCGGCGGCGGGAGGTTGCTGTTTCCGGCGCAGGCGACGTAGGCGGGGACGATGCCGAGCGCCGCGAGCGAGGCGAGGATTCGTAGAGTGCTCATGGCGCGCGAGCATGGTCACGAAGCGCGCGGAGCGCAACCGTATCTGCCTTGGGCTAGACTCCGCGCGTGCCCCACCGCCAGCGTTACTTGTTCGTCTGTACGAATCGCCGCCCGGACGGCCATCCCAAAGGCTCGTGCGCCGAGCGCGGATCCGAAGCGATCGTCCCGAAGCTGAAGGAGGCGCTGTCGAAACGCGGCCTCGGAACACAAGTGCGCGCCTGCAGCTCGAGCTGCCTCGATCTTTGCGAGACCGGCGTGAGCATCGTCGACGAGCCGGCGCACGTCGCGTACGGCGCGGTCACGATCGACGACGTCGACGACATCGCGGACGCGGTCGCGCGCGGCGAAGTCCTCGAGCGGCTCGTCGTTCACCGCGGCTCATCGGAACGCGCGCCGTGAAGCTCGTTCCGGGCTTTCATTTCCGCGAGACGATGCGGGGATCGTTTCATCGCCTCGACGCTCCGACGCGCGATCATGCGCTCGACGTGTCGCTCACCGTCGAGACGACCGATGTCCGCCGATTCGTGCGAGACAAAACGTGGACTCTGCAAGGAACGATCGACGCGGAAGGGCTCGCGTCGCACCGCGCCGTCGAAGGCACGCTCGAGATGCGCCTCTTCGACGAGCGCCGCCTCCCGTACCGCTGCCGCTTCACGGGCGACGACGGCGCGGCCTATGAGCTGCGCGGGCAAAAGGAGCTCCTCGCGATCGCGCCGCTCGAGTCGATGACCGTTCTCCCCGCGAGCATCTACGACGCGAAGGGCGACGAGATCGCGCGCGCGATCCTCCGCTTCGACGCGCGCAACGAGCTCTATCCGTTCCTTCGATCCTTCCGTCTCGCGTTCGCCTAATCCTCGGAGTCGCCATGGAACGCCTGCATCCAGACAAGAGCGTGCTCGTCGTCGTCGATGTCCAGGAGCGGCTCGCGGCCGCGATGCCTCCGCCGACGATGGAGCGCCTCGTCGCGAATGCATCGATCCTCCTCGACGCTGCGCGTTTGCTGAACGTCCGAGTGATGGCGAGCGAGCAGTATCCCAAGGGGCTCGGTCCGATGGTCGCTGCGATCGGCGCGAAGCTCTCGGTCGTCGGCGCGGCGCCGATCGAGAAGCTCGATTTCGATGCGTGCGGCGAGCCGCGCTTTGCGTTGGCGCTTGCGGCGCTTGCCCCGCGCGCGGTCGTCGTCGTGGGGATGGAAGCGCACGTTTGCGTTTTTCAGACCGCGCGCGAGCTCGTGCGCCGCGGCTATGCGACGTACGTAGTCGCGGACGCGGTCGCGTCGCGCACCGAGGAAAACCGGCACTTGGGACTCGCTCTGTGCGAACGCGCCGGCGCATTCGTCGCGCCTACGGAGACGATCGTCTTCGATTGGCTCGGCCGCGCCGGCAGCGAAGCATTCAAAGCGGTGTCGAAGCTCGTGCGCTGACGGTTCGTCAACGACGGGCCAAGTTGGCCATCCCTTGACAACATGGCCGCGGCCGGTCAACTTGTCCTTCGTGCTGACGGAAAATCCGACTTCCCCCCTCCCCGAACCGGCGCCCGACGCCATCACCGTGCTCGTCGTCGACGACGAGCGCTCCAACATCGAGTCGCTCGAGAAGATCTTTCTCCGCGAAGGAATGCGCGTGCTCACGGCGCCCGACGCCAAGCACGCGCTCGAGCTCGTGCGAACGCACCGCGTTCACGTCGTGCTCACCGACTTGATGATGCCGGGCACGACGGGGCTCGAGCTCCTGCGCGCCGTGAAGCAAGTCTCTCCCGACGTCGAGGTCGTCTTGATGACGGCGTTCGGATCGGTCGAGGCGGCGGTCAGCGCGATGCGCGAAGGCGCGTACGACTTCGTCGAGAAGCCGCTGAAGCGGATGACGATCGTGAAGAGCGTCCGCAAAGCGGCGGAGCGGCAGAAGCTCGTGGCGGAGAACCGTTCGCTCAAGAACGAGATCAAACTGCTCACGCATCGCGAGATCGTCGGAAGCTCGCAAGCCCTGCGGCGCGTGATCGACGTCGCGTCGCAAGCCGCGCCGAGCCTCGCGACGGTGCTCGTGCTCGGCGAGAGCGGTACCGGCAAAGAGCTGCTCGCGCGCTTCATCCACGAGCGCAGCGCGCGCACGAAGGGGCCGTTCATCGCAGTCAACTGCGCGGCGATCCCCGAGACGATCCTCGAGAGCGAGCTCTTCGGTCACGAGCGCGGCGCGTTCACGGGAGCGATCGCGAAGAAGGACGGTCGCTTCGCGAAAGCGACGGGAGGCACTCTTTTTCTCGATGAGATCGGCGAGCTGTCGCCGCAAGTGCAAGTGAAGCTCCTCCGCGTTCTGCAAGAGGGCGAGTACGAGCCGCTCGGCGGAAACACAGTGAAGGCCGACGTTCGCATCGTCGCCGCGACGAACCGCGATCTCCTCGCCGAGGTCCAAGCCGGACGCTTCCGCGAAGATCTCTACTATCGCCTCAACGTCATCTCGATCACCGCGCCACCGCTGCGCGCGCGTCGCGAGGACATCCCGCTCTTGGTCGATCATTTCCTCGGCCTCTACTGCTCGAAGAATGGGCGCCCGCGTCTCGCGCCGACGCGCGGCGCGCTCGAGCGGATGATCGACTACGGATGGCCGGGCAATGTGCGCGAGCTCGAAAACGTCATCGAGCGTGCGGTCGTCCTCTCGCGCAGCGACACGCTCTCGGAGAACGATCTCCCCGACGTCATCATCAAGGCGGCGCCGGCAGCGTCGGCTGCGTTGACGTTCGAGGTCGGCACCACGCTCGACGAGATCGAGCTCCGGGTGATCCGCGAAACGCTCCGCCACACGAAGGGCGACAAGTCGGTCGCGGCTCAGCTCCTCGGGATCTCGACGCGGACGATCTACCGCAAGCTCGATGGAATTTCGGAGGAGCCGGGCGCGTTGGCCGAGGGCGCGGATCCGCAGGCCCCCGCGAGGCTTTGACACTTTGTCGTCCCCCCGGGCCGATCCGGGCCCGAGGCGCCAACGTGGCGAAGGTCGGCCGCGCGGAAGGTCGCGAAAGCGTGGAAAAACAAGCCTGATTTCGGTGGCATACCCCTCGCATCACCTTCTGCGGATTTTCGCGATCAATGGCCTTCGACCAGCTCCTCAAACGACACTTCTGGGTCGTCATTCTCGGGCTCACCGGGACGGCGGCGTTTCTCGACGCCCAAGGGGTCACGCAGCTCGTCGGTGTGAACCTCGGGGTCGACGACAAACAGCTGTCGGCACCGCCGCTCGTCGCACGGATCGCTCCCGCTGCGGCGTCGACGGGCGCGCGCGTGACGAGCGCTGATGCGATCCTCTCGCGCAACCCGTTCGACTCGGTGACGGGCCCGCTCAATCGCACCGCGCCGCCCATCGACGATCCGGCCGCGAGCGTAGCGGCGCTCGATATGAGTGATCCGCGATCCGCGCCGCCGTGCGACGGCGTGAAGGTGATCATCATCGCCGCGTCGGCCGATCCGGATTGGTCGTTCGCGGCGTTCTCCGGCGGCGACAAAGGAAAGACCGTGATGCGTCGCCGCGGCGGCGAGGTTAACGGCAAGCAAGTGAAGTTCATCGGCTGGGATCGCGTCTGGATGGCGACAGGGCCCACGCTATGTCAGGCCGAGATGTTCAAGCCGCCTGCGCCGGTCGCGTCGGGGCATCCGTCCGCGGCGCCCGCCCCGATGCCCGCTCCCGCAGCAGGTGGCGCGGGACCCGTGCCGCCGGACATCGCGAAGGGCGTAGTCAAGGTCGGCCCGACCGAGTTCAACGTCGATCGCGGCGTCGTCGACAAGATCCTCGAGAACCAAGCCGAGCTGATGCGCCAGGCGCGCATCGTCCCCGAGCAAGAGAACGGCAAGACCGTCGGCATTCGCCTCTACGGCGTGCGGCCCGACACGCTCCTCGGCGTGCTCGGGATGGAGAACGGCGATCGCCTCGAGAAGATCAACGGCTTCGAAATGGCCAGTCCCGAGAAGGCGCTCGAAGCGTACGCGCGCCTTCGTACGGCGGACCACCTGACCATTCAGGTCAATCGCCGCGGGCAGCAGCTGAACATCGACTACAACATCAAATGACGCGAAACAAAGCACGACTGTCTAGTGCTCAATAACCAAATAGTGCGAATACCAAATAGCGCGAAGCTCGAGAGGGATTGCGAATCATGGACTCCGACGACGACAAGACACTCATCAAGAAGACGCTCCTCACCGTGGCCGCCATGGTCGGTGCGTGCGTCGTCGTCGTCGGATCGCTCAGCCTGCTCGTCTTGCTCGTCGTCGGGCGAGCGACCAAAGCGCCGGACGCAGAGGACCGAACGCCGGTCCTCTCGCCCGCCGGCAACTCCGATTCGCCGTCTCGCCCCGCCGCTGCGCCGTCGAGCCTGCAGCGCCCGGCAAAGCCCAGCCAGATTTGAAAGTCGAAATGCGAACAGCCACCTTCAAGCGATATCTGCCGTTCCTCGTGCCGGCGACGTTGCTCGCGATCGCCGCGGGCGACGTCGCTGCGCAGCCGCGCATGCGTCCGACCATTCCTGGGGGCGTCGGCACGGCGGGGGATCCTGCGGCGGGCGGCGGTGGCGCACCGACGCCGACGTCGGCGAGCTCCGGCCAACCGGGAGCGCCGGGCGGGGGCGCGGCCGGCGCGGGATCCGCGGCGGCGGGCGGTCAACCATTGCCTGGCGCTCGTGGAAAACCAAACGTCGGAGCCGATGGTCGCGCGCGCGGCGACACCTCGGGCCTGCAGCAGTTCGAAACGGGCGTCGAGTTCGAGCCGCGCGGTCCCAACTACCGAGTTTCGTTTTCGCTCGAAGACGCCGATCTCCCCGAGCTCGTACGTGTCATTGGACAGCTCACCGGAAAGCGATTCATCTTCGGCGGCAAGGTTCGCAACATCAAAGCCACGGTCTTCTCGCCGCAGAAGGTGACCGTCGCCGAGGCTTACCAGGCCTTCTTGTCGATCCTCGAGACCAACGGTCTCACCGTGATCCCGCACGGCCGATTCCTCAAAATCATCGAGACGCCCAACGCGGCCGCGCAGGGGACTCCGGTCTACGGCGCGGGCCAAGGGGCGACGACCGAGGATCGCTACATCACGCGCATTCACCGGCTCGGCCACGTGTCGGCCGACGAAGCGGCGGCCGTTCTCGGGCACTTCAAGACGAAGGATGGAGACATCACCGTCTACGGTCCCGGCAATCTGCTCATCATCACGGACACCGGCACCAACATTCGCCGCATGATGCAGATCATCGAGGACATCGACGTCGGCCGCGTCGGCGATCAGATCTGGATCGAGCCGATTCATTACAGCGCGGCGAGCGACGTCGCCAATCGCCTCAACGAGGTCTTCGATCTCAAGGGCGGCGGCGGAGGTGGCGCGGCGGCGGGCGCAAAGCCGGGCGCGGGCGGCGTGCCGTCGGGACCGCACACCGGCGCGGGCGGCGGCGATCTCCACATCGCGAAGATCCTCCCCGACGATCGCAGCAACTCGCTCGTCATCGTCGCGACCGAGCGCGCGTACTTGCGCGTGCTCGAGTTCATCAAACGAATCGACGTCCCGCACTCGGGCGAGGGCGAGATTCACGTCATGCCGCTCCAGCACGCGGACGCGATCGAGCTCGCGAAGACGCTGAACGAGATCATCACCGGCGCGACGCAAGCCGGCTCCGCCGGCGGAGCCGCACCGAAGCCGGGCGCCGCGATGCCACTCACCGGCGTCTTCGAGTCGGGCGTCAAGGTCAGCGCCGACAAGTCGACCAACTCGCTCGTCATCACGTCGTCGCTTCGCGACTATGCCGCGCTCCGCGTCGTCATCGACAAGCTCGATCAGCCCAGGCGCCAGGTGTTCATCGAAGCGGTGATCATGGATCTCACGATCACCCGCCAAAATCAGCTCGGAATGGCGTTTCACGCCGGCGACGTCGAGACCAGCCCGGTCGGAAGCGGGCAGTCGCTCATCTACGGCGGTTTGAATCCCATTCGAACGATCGGACTCCCGCCTCTCACCGACGGGACGCTCAACGCGTTCGCGCTCGGCGTTCGCGGCCCTGGTCTTCCGGGATCCGACAACCTCCTCGGCACCGGCTTCTCGATCCCCGCGTTCGGCATCCTCCTCAACGCGCTCGCCGGGAGCAACGACGCCGACATCCTCTCGACACCGCACATCCTCGCGCTCGACAACGAGAAGGCCGAGATCAGCGTCGGACAAAACATCGCGCTCCAGCAGAACGCGCCGTCGTTCGGCGGATTGCCCGGCGCGGCGGGCGGCGCGGCGGGCGCGGCTCTCGGCGGGCTCGGTGGCTTCGGCTTCTCCGCTCCGCGCCAAGACATCGGCACGAAGATCACGATCACGCCCCACATCAACGACTCGAACGAAGTGCGCATGCAGGTGATCGAAGAGATCTCCGACGTCACCGGCGACGCGCAAGGCACGCTCGGTACCGTGCCGTTCGCGAAGCGCACCGCGAATACGTTCCTCGTCGTGAAGGATCAGCAGACCGTGGTCATCGGCGGCCTAGTGCGCAATCGCGTCGTTCGCAAGCAGACGAAAATTCCTCTGCTGGGTGACATTCCCGTGCTCGGCGCGCTCTTCCGCTCGAGCAGCGACACGATGGAAAAATCGAACTTGATCCTCGTGCTCACGCCGCACATCGTCCGGGATCAGAACGATCTTCGGACGATCTTCGAGCGCAAGATGCAGGAGCGTCAGGAGTTCTTGGACCACTACTTCATCTTCACCGATCAACCGGATTACCAACCGCCGCGCGACTACTCGCGCGCGAGTGGGCTGCTCGAGGACATCCGTCAGGGGTATTTCTCGGTCGAAGAGCGCAAGCGCCTCGACGATCTCGCGCGCCCGAAGTCGCCGCGGGTGCACGATCCCGGACAGCCGCTCGAGATGCCGGCAGCCGGTGCACCTTCGGGTGCGCGAGGCGCAGGGGCGGGACCGGGCGGCGCTCCGGGCGCTCCCGGCGCACCGCCTGGGGCGAATCCGGGCGGAGCGGTCGCGCCGCCCCACCTGAACATCCAGCCGGCTCCCCGAAACATCGACCGAGTCGAGCGCTGAGCGACTGTCATGGCGGAGCAGCGATTCCTCGGTGAGCTCCTCGCGCGGCGTGGCGTCGTGCAGGCGGATCGGCTCGAAGCGCTCTACGCGATTCAGCGCGAGAAGGGGGTCGACCTCATCGATCTCCTCGTCAATACGAACGCGGCGGAGGAGCAGACGATCGCGCGTGTGCTCGCCGAGGAGGCGCAGCTCCCGTACGTCGAAAAAATCGATCCCGGGGCGATTCCGACCGCGCTCGCGACGCGCGTGCCGATCGCGTTCGCGAAGGCGCACAAGGTCCTCGTCGTCGGCGAGGACGACGAGAAGGTCTACGCGCTGTGCGCCGATCCGTTCGACGCGTCGGCGGTCGACGACGTTCGCGTCATCTTCGGAAAGCCGGTCGAGGTCACCGTCGCAGCAGCGCAGCCGATCGAGGACGCGATCAACCGTGTCTACGAGCGCGGTGCCGCGACCGACGATCTCGAGCAGGAAGAAGGCGCGGCGGTCGAGGACGACTCTGCCGGAAGCGACATCCTCGACTCGGACGACGAAGCTCCCGTCATTCGCTGGGTCAACTCGCTGTTTCTCCAAGCGATGAAGGAGCGCGCAAGCGATATTCACATCGAGCCGGAGGAAAAAGAAGTCATCGTCCGGTATCGCATCGACGGCGAGCTCTACGTCGCGCGTCGCGCGCCGCGCGCGTTCATGAGCAGCATCGTCTCGCGCATCAAGATCGAGAGTGCGCTCAACATCGCCGAGAAGCGCCTCCCGCAAGACGGACGCATCACGAAGAAGATCGCAGGCAAGGGATTCGACATTCGCGTCAGCACGATCCCGACGAGCCGCGGCTACGAGCGGATCGTCATGCGCCTCCTCAACAAGTCGAGCGTCCTCCTCGATCTGCCCGACCTCGGCTTCAGCCCGCGCGACTACGCATTGATGGACGGCCTGATTCGCCGCCCGGACGGAATCATCCTCGTCACGGGCCCCACGGGCTCCGGAAAGACGACGACGCTCTATGCGTGCATCAATCGGATCAACCAACCAAACCTGAACATTCTCACGGCCGAGGATCCGGTCGAGTACGAGATCGCCGGGATTCATCAGCTCCACGTCCAGCCGAAGATCGGGCTCACGTTCGCGAGCGCGCTCCGCGCGTTTCTCCGTCAAGATCCCGACGTCGTCATGGTCGGCGAGATCCGCGACAAAGAGACGGTCGAGATTGCCATCAACGCGTCGCTCACCGGGCACCTCGTGCTGTCGACGATCCACACCAACGACGCGGCCGGCGCCGTCACGCGCATGGTCGACATGGGAGTCGAGCCGTTCCTTCTTCGATCGAGCGTGATTGGCATTCTCGCGCAACGACTCGTGCGCGTCCTTTGTCCGCATTGCAAATACCCGTATCCGGCCGAAGAAATCGAGCTCGAGGAGCTCGGCCTCACGCCGGAGCGAATTCGCGCGCGCGCCAAGCGGCGCGATCTCCCGAACACGCGGTACTTCCCGCGTTCGATCACGGTCCCTGACGTCCTCGATCTCGTCCCCGGCGCGGACAAGCCGATCTTCCACAAAGCCAAGGGATGCGATCGCTGCACGAACACCGGCTTCATGGGACGTCGCGGCATCTACGAGCTCATGCTCATCGACGATCCCGTCGGCAATCTCATCTTGAAGAACTCCGACGCGCAGGCGCTCAAGCGCACCGCGCAGGATCAGGGAATGGACAGCCTCCGCGACGACGGCGCGCGCAAGGTGCTCGCCGGGCTCACGTCGGTCGAAGAGGTCTTGGCGGCAACGCAGGAGGACGTGGAGATCGAGCCGATCGCGCCCGCGTCGATGCCTGGCCTGCGAACGGCAACGGCGTAGGCCATGGCGGTCTTCGAGTACCGAGGTCTCGTCGTCGCCACGGGCAAGCAAGTCCACGGCGTTCGCGACGCGGACAACGCGAAGGTGCTGCGCGCGACGCTCAAGCGCGAAGGCGTCCTCCTCACTGGAGCGTCCGAAGAGGCGAAGGCGACGCGAGGCTCGCGCAACGCGCAAGGCGGCTCGCTCTTCGCGCGCGTGTCGGTCGGCGACGTCGCGATGATGACGAGGCAGCTCGCGACGCTCGTGCTCGCGGGCATTCCGCTCGTCGAAGCGGTGAGCGCGCTCACGGAGCAGGTCGACAAGATCGAATTGAAGCGCGTGCTCACGCAGGTTCGCGATCGCCTCAACGAAGGCACCGCGCTCGCGAAGGCGCTCGAGCCGCACCCCAAGGTGTTCTCGAATCTCTACGTCAACATGGTGGCGGCGGGCGAGGCGTCGGGCACTCTCGAGCTCGTCCTCGAACGCCTCGCGGACTTCATGGAAAACCAGACGCGCCTTCGCGGCAAGGTCGTCGCCGCGCTCGCCTACCCGGTGCTCATGTCGCTCATCGGCACGGTGCTCATCAGCGTCATGATGGTCGTCGTCGTTCCGAAGGTAACCAGCATCTTCGCGAGCCTCGATCGCGCGCTCCCTTGGTACACGTCGCTCCTCATTACCGTCTCCGACATCCTCGCGTCGAACCAGCTCCTCGGCGCGGTCATGATGATCATCACCGTCAACCTCACGCGACGCGCGCTGGCGACTCCGCCTCCGCCGCCTCCAGGCGCATCGGCGTCGCAGAAGGCCGCCGCGAAGAACACCGGCTGGATCATCGGGGCGATCAGCGCCGCCGCGATCCTCGTGATGCTCGCGTTCGCGGTCGAGTCGATCGCGGCGTACGGCGTCGGGATGTTCCTCGGTCTCGTCATCGGCTTCATTCTCTCGCGCCTCTTCGCGTACATCTCGACGCCGACCGGGCGCGTGTGGCGCGACACGGTGATGTTGAAGCTCCCGATCTTCGGCGCGCTCCTCCGCATGCTCGCGGTGTCGCGCTTTTCGCGCACGCTCGCGACGCTCCTACGCAGCGGAGTGCCGCTGCTCAAGGCGATGGAGATCGTCAAGAACGTCCTCGACAACGCGAAGCTCGAGAAGGTCATCGAGAACGCGACGGCATCGATCCGCGAAGGCGAATCGATCGCCGGTCCGCTCAAGCGCAGCGGCGACTTCCCGCCGATCGTCACGCACATGATCGCGGTCGGCGAGAAGAGCGGTCAGCTCGAGGCGATGCTCGAGAACGTGGCAAAAGCGTACGACACGCAAGTCGAGACGCGCGTGCAAGCGATGACCAGCCTGCTCGAGCCGCTCATGATTGTCATGATGGGCGGAGCGGTCGCCTTCATCGCATTTGCGATTCTGATGCCGCTGATTCAAATGAACGACTTCGTGCAATAGAGGATGACAATGGCGCGCGCGCGATCCGAACCGAGGGTGTTTTTTCCGTGGGAGCGCAAGCGCGGCTTCCTCGGAGCCCTCGCGCGCGCGCGCGTTCGGCAGGTGCTGGTGGTGCTCGCGATCGTTGCCGTGATCGTCCTTCTGCGTCGCCGCGAAGAGCACGCCGCCGCCGTGCGCGCGACGCGCGCGACGATCACGACCGCCGGACGCGCGGTCGAGATGTACCGCGCCGACCACGCCGGGCAGTGCCCGAAGACGCTCGCGGACGTCGTCGCTGCCGGCTATTCGCGCGAGATGCCGCTCGACGCATGGGGCCGCCCCCTTCGACTTCTTTGTCCCGGGCGGCGCGACACGCTCGGCTTCGATTTGACGAGCGACGGGCCCGACGGAATCGCCGGCGGTCTCGATCGCGTCGAATAGGCAGCAAGGGAAACAGGATGATGCGAACCGGTGTTCAAGGAGATAGTCAGATGCTTGCAGCCGTCCGAAACCGCGCCCTACGCAGGGCCTCGCGCAGGAACAAGACGCGCGGCCTCACGCTCGTCGAGCTCATCATCGTCATCACGATCATCGGCTCGCTCATGGGAATCATCGCGTTCGCGATCTTCCAACGCAAAGCGGCCGCCGACAAAGAGACCGCGAAGCTCGCGTGCACGCAGTTTCGCCAGTCTGTGCTGACGTACAAGCAGACGCACCCCGACGCCGAGTGCGTCACTCCGGAGCAGCTGAAGTCGGAGAAGGAGATCGACTCGACGACGAACATCAAGGACCCGTGGGGTCATGTCTACAGGATCAAGTGCGAAGGCGACGAGATCAGCGTTTGCAGCGACGGCCCGAGCAAGGGCGACGCGACTGGCGCCATCTGCGTTCCTGCCGCGGAAAAGAAGTGAGGAGGAGGCGATGGCGCGCCGACGACGCAGTATCGAGAGGGGTATCACCCTCATCGAGCTCCTCGTCGTTTGTGCGATCATCGCCGTGCTGACGGTTGCCGTCGTCGCGGGGTCGAACCAGCTCCCGTCGGCGCGCCTCAAGCGAAGCACGACGATGCTCGCGAGCGCGATCAAGGTCGCGTATTCGCGCGCGACGGCGACGTCGAAGCACCTCCGCATCGTTCTCGACTTCGAGCAAAACGCGATTTGGATGGAAGAGGCCGACGCGCCGATGCTCGTGCAGTCGAAGGATCTGACCGGAACGGGCGGCGCAAATCCGGCGACCGAGGCGGAGAGGCTCGCGGTCGCCGAAGGCGCGCGGATCATGCAAGGTGTGACGATCCCGAAGCCGAGCTTTCACCCGATCGAGGCGATGGGCTTTGGCGAGCAAGAGGGGACCGTCAAAGGCGCGAAGAAGCTCCAGCGCGGCATCACGTTTCGCGAGGTGCAGTCGGGGCACGACGAGAACCCGGTCACGACGGGTCGCGCCTACATTTATTTCTGGCCGGGAGGGCTCACCGAGCGCTCGTCGATTCAGCTCCGTATCGGCGCGTCTCCCGAGGACAATCAGACGCTGACCGTCCTCGTCTCACCGCTCACGGGCAAGGTCTCGATCAAGGGCGGCCCCGTCGCGCTGAAAAAATCGGTCGACGACAAAGCGGACTCCGAACGCGAGGACACGGGGTTCTGATGCGCCCCTACTCGTTCTCTCGATTCTGCGCGCGCGGCTTCTCGCTGCTCGAGGTCATGGTGTCGATCGCGATCCTCGGGCTCGCGGTCACCGTCATCCTCTCCGCGCAGGGCGGGCTCGCGGCGACGAACAAGAGCGCGGCGAACCAGGGAACGGCGATCAGCCTCGGCCGTTGCCGAATGACGGAGATCGAAGAGAAGCAGCTGAAGCTCGGATATCCGGAGATCGACGAGATCGATTCGAGCACGACGTGTTGCGACGCCAACGAGGTCTCCGGCTTCTCGTGCGAGTGGCGCGTCGAGCGAATCATCATGCCGAACCCGCCGACCACCAGCACGGTCGACGGCGGCGGTTTGGACCTCAGCCCGGAAGGGGGAATCCCGCAGCTACCGGGGATGCCGGGCGGAGCGAACAACCCCATCGGCGGCGCGGGGCTCGACTTCGACGCGGGGCTCGCGGGGATCGGACAAAGCCTGACGTCGCAAATGGGTGGCGCGGGCGGCGCGTCGGGGATGCTCTCGATGGTCTTCGGGATCGTCTACCCGTCCCTCAAGCCGCTGCTCGAGGCTTCGATTCGGCGCGTGACGGTCACAATCAAATGGCGCGAGGGGCTCCGCGAGCGCGAGCTCACGCTCATGCAGTACATCACGAACCCGGCCCGCTTCACGCAGGGCAACTCGCTCGACGGCGGCGTCATCCCCGACGGCGGCACCGCATCTCCGACGACGGGCGCTCCTGGCTCGACGGGTGGATCGGGTTCTCCTGGCGGCGGCTCGCCCGGCGCTCCTTCCCCGTTTGCTCCTGGCGGCGGACCGGTTCCTCGGCCGGTGTTGCAATGAGCACGCGCGCTCGATCCGCTCGACCCGCTCGATCCCCGCGATCCGCTCGCTCTGCGCGCGGCATGACGCTGCTCGAGATCCTCGTCTCGATCAGCATCCTCGCTGTCATCGGCCTCCTCATCTACGGCGCGTTCGACTCGATGAGCCGCGGTCGCAAGGGCGAAGCGATGCGCGCCGATCGCGCGCACCAAGGACGCGACGCCGTCGCGAGGATCGTCCGCGAGATCCAGTCCGCGTTCCTCTCGCTCCACAACCCGCAAGCTCCAGGCCTCATCACGCGAACGACCGCGTTCGTCGGGCAGAGCGGATCGCCGTTCGATCGCCTCGATTTCGCGGCGTTTGCGCACAAGCGATTCACGCGCGACGCCAAAGAGTCCGACCAATGCGAGATCGGCTACTTCGTCGTCCGCGATCCCGAGGTCGTCGACAAGATGGACCTCGTGCGACGCGAGCAGACGCCGATCGACATCGATCCGAAGCGCGGCGGCGTCGTCAACGTTCTCGCCGAGGACGTCGAGACGTTCGACATCACGTACCTCGATCCGGCGAGCGCGCGATGGCTCGAGCAGTGGGACACGACGCAGGTCAACGGACAACCCGGACGCCTTCCGCTCGAAGTGAAGATCACGCTCGTCCTCAAGGGAGTGCCGCGCGGCCCGTCGTACGCCTTCACGACGCGCGTGATGCTGCCGATGCAAACGCCTCTCTCGTTCGGGATCCCGCGGCAATGACGGCCCTCGTCCCTACCGCGTCGTCCGGCCTCCGTCGCGCGCGCGCGCGTCGCAAGAAGAAGGAGCGCGGGATCGCGCTCGTGATGGTGCTCGGCGCGATCGCGGTGCTCACGGTGATGCTCGCGGAGTTCCAAGAGGACACGAGCGCCGAGCTCGCCGCCGCGCTCTCGGATCGCGACGCCGCGCAGGCCGAGTACTTCGCGAAGAGCGCGGTGAACCTCTCGCGTCTCCTCATCGCGAGCGAGCCGACGATCCGCCAAGCGATCGCGCCGCTCTTCATGCTGATGAAGCGCGCGCCGCCGCAGATCCCGGTCTGGGAGTTCTCGGATCGCATCCTCGGCGCGTTCAACGACGCGGAGTCGTCGAAGGATTGGGCGGCGACGTCGGGGCTCGACCTGTCGATCGCGAAGAACCTCGGCCTCAAGGGGGGCCGCTTCGAGCTCGTCATCATCGACGAGGACTCGAAGATCAACGTGAACCTCGGCGCGTCGAACGAGATCGCGCACATCCGTCTCGCGAAGCAGCTCATGAGCGGCATGGCCAACCCGCTCTACAATCCGCTCTTCGAGCAGCGCGACGCGACCGGCAACCAGCACGATCGTCTCACCGTGTGCTCGTCGATCATCGATTGGGCCGACGTCGACGAGAACCGCTTCAGCTGCGATCTCACGCAGAGCGCGGGAGGGGGCGCCGGCGCAGAGGACTATTCGTACTACAGCTATTTGCCGCGTCCTTACCGCATCAAGAACGCGCCGTACGACTCGATCGAAGAGCTTCACATGGTTCGCGGAATCACCGACGACTTCTGGAGCGTGTTCGTCGATCCCGAACCGACCAACCCGCGCAAGCGCGTCTTCACGGTGTGGGGACAAGGGGCCGTCAACGTGAACTCGGCGAACGGGCAGACGCTCTACTCGCTCGTCTGCTCGGGCGCGCCGGCAGCCGAGATGTGCACCGACCCGCTGCAGATGCAGACGTTCATCATGGGCGTGACGATGGCGAAGGGGATCTCGATGGGCGCGCCCATCTGGGGATCGCCGGCCGAGTTCATCACGATGATGAAGGGGAAGGGGATGCTCGGGCCGATGCTCACGGCGATGGGAATGAAGCCGGTGAAGTTTCAGTCCGAGAGCGAGTTCGCGAAGAGCATCTCGACCGAGAGCAAGATGTTTTCGATCTTCGCGGTCGGCGTGGTCAAGGGATACAAGCGTGAGACGCGGACGTCGATCCACGCGGTCGTCGATTTTCGCACGGCGCCGCCGCTGATCGGCGCGCAGCCCGGAACGCCGGGCGCGGCAGGGAGCGCGACGCCGCCGGCACCGACGTCGACGACGCCCGGAGCGCCGCCGGCGGATCCCAACGCGATCTCCGCAGCGATGCTCCCGAGCACCGGCGGCACCATCATTCATTACAAGGTCGATTAGGAGCCGAGGAGAGACATGCCTACCTGGCTGGGAATCGACGTCGGCTCGTCTGCGGTCAAAGTGGCCGTGGTCAAGTCGACGTACCGAAAGACGGCGCTCGTCGCGCTCGTCGCCGCCGACGTGGCCGAGTCGGGCGGCGTGCCGGAGGCGATTCGGATCGCGGTGTCCGCCGCGCTCGGTGGCAAGGTCAACGCGAACGACGGCGTCGCGACGGCGATCGAAGGATCGCGCGCGGCGCTCCGCTTGCTCACGCTCCCCGCGAGCGCACAGAAGCACCTCACCGACGTGCTCGCGTTCGAGCTCGAAGCGCAGGTGCCGTTCGAGATCGTCGACTCGGTGTTCGACTACCGCGTGCTTCAGTCATCGCGCGCCGAAAAGGGCGAGGGGATTCACGTCCTCGCGGCGGTCGCGCGTCTCGAGGACGTGCGCGGGCGGATCGACACGCTCAAATCCGCGATCGGTCAGGAGCCAGAGCGAATCGGTGTCGGCGCCTTCCCGCTCGCGAACCTCGTCCCGCTTCTCCCCGTGCTCTCCGAGGCCGGACCGATCGTCCTCTTGGATCTCGGAACCAAATCGAGCGAGGTGCTCTTCGTCCGAAGCGGCGAGCCCGTCTTCGGACGCACGCTGTCGTTCGGCACGCAGGGGCTCCCCGGCACGGCGCCGCGCCTCGCGCGCGAGATCCGTACGACGATCGCAGCGTACCGCGCGACCGGTGGCACTCCTCCGACGCGCGTCTTTCTGTGCGGAGGCGGCGCGTTCGTGTCGGGCGCCGAAGGGTTCCTCGCGGGCGAGCTCGAGGTGCCTGTCGAAGTGTTGCCTCCGCCGCCGATCGACATGGTGGCGATCGATCCGGAGCGCGCGCGCGAGCTTCCGCGGTACGCGAAGGCGATCGGTCTCGCGCTCGATCTCGGCGGGCGCCCGCTCGGGCTGAACCTGCGCAAGGGCGCGCTGTCGTACGAGCGCGGCTTCGCGTGGATGAAGGAGAAGATCCCGCTTCTCGCCGGGCTCGCGGCCGTGATCCTGGTGAGCTTCGCGTTCACCGCGTGGGCAAAGATGTACGCGCTGTCGAAGGAGCGCGCGACGCTCGAGTCCGCGCTCGCCACCGTGACCAAAGACGTCCTCGGCGAAGAGACGACCAGCGCGGCGAAGGCGCAAGAGCTCCTCGGCGCGCAGGCCGGCACGGTCGACGAAGATCCGATGCCGCACGGCGACGCGTTCGACGTGATGGTGAAGCTCTCCGAAGACATCCCTCAATCGATGAAGCACGACATCGAAGAGCTCGACGTCCAGAAGAGCCACGTCACCATCCACGGCATCGTCGGGACGATCCCTGATGCGCAGGCGATCCTGGCTTCGCTGAAGAGCGAACGATGCGTGCAAGATGCAAAGATCACGCGGACCAACCAAGTCGTCGGCGGCGAGCGCCAGAAGTACGTGATGGAGTTCGATCTGAAGTGCCCCGAGGACATCAAGACGCCGCCGAAGAAAAAGGGCGAGACCGGCGCAGCCAGCGCGACGCCCAGCGCGTCGGGAGGCAAGTGACATGGCCGCTCTCGTCAACATGAACCCGCGCGAGCGACGCCTCGTCAGCGTCCTCGGGATGATCCTCGCGGTCGTCGTCATCATCGGAATTCCGATCGGCATGGAGCTGCTCGTGCGCGCGCGACGCGCCGACACCGAGGAGCTCAAGCAGGCGCTCGCCGACGTGCAAGACGCGCGCGGCAAGCTCCGCGATCGCCAAGCAAAGAAGGACGCCATCGCCGCGCGCTACGCCAAACGCGCCCCCGCGCTCGCCGGCTACATCGAACAGACCGCGCGCGCGCAGAAGCTCGACGTGACCGACTCGGTTGATCGCCCGGACGTGCCGGTCGGTAAGCGCTACATCGAGCGAAGCACGACCGTGCACCTCAAGAAGGCCGGCATGTACGCGATCGCGAAGTTTCTCGAGAGCATCGAGAAGAGCGGCAACGCCGTCGCCGTCACGCGCCTCGGCATCCGCAAGCGCACCGGTGAGCCTGACTCTTACGATGTCGAGGTCGGGATCTCGGCGTACGATCGAATCGAGAAACCCGTCGTCGCCCCTGAGCCCGACAAGGACAAGAAACCATGAAAGAGCGCCTGAAAAAGTTCGCGCCGTTCGTGGTTTATCCACTCTTCTATTTGTTCGCGCTCGCCGTCTTCGCGGTCGTCACGTTCCCGTACGACAAGCTGCGCGATCGGATCGTCGCGACGTTCAACGCGCAGCAACGCGCGACGAACGGTCATCAAGAGCTGCAGATCGACGAGATGACCGGCCACTGGCTCACCGGCGTGAAGATGAAGGGGGTACACCTCTTCAGCGCCGCGTCCGAGCCGACGAAGGCGCCGACCGAGATCAAGATCGAAGAGGCGACCGCGCGGATCTCGGTCTTCGGACTGCTCGTCGGCAATCAGGACATCACGTTTCGCATCGATGCATTCGGCGGGACGGTCAAGGGCGCCCACGATCTCCACGGCAAGGATCGACGGGTCGAGCTCGAGCTCGACGGGATCGACATCGGACAAGTCCAGCCGATCGCCGATCTGATCGGGCTGCCGCTCGAAGGGAAGATGAGCGGCACGATCAGCCTGTTTTTGCCCGAGGGAAAAGCGTCGAAGGGGAGTGGCGGCGTCACGCTCGACATCAAGGACGTGGCGGTCGGCGACGGGAAAGCAAAGCTCAAGGGACCGGTCGCGCTCGTTCTTCCGCGCCTGTCGGTCGGCGACATCAAGCTCGTCGCCGAGGCGAAGGACGGCGTTCTCAAAGTCTCGAAGCTCGCGGCGAGCGGCAAGGATCTCGAGCTGCAAGGCGAAGGGCGCATCGGCCTTCGCGAGCTCGCGACGGACTCACTCGCCGACATCGGCGTGAAGTTCAAGATCAACGACGGGTACCGAACCAAGAGCGACATGACCAAGACGCTCTTCGGCGCGCCGGGCTCGAACGCCGCGCCACTCTTCGATCTCGATCCGAAGATCAAGCAGTCGAAGCGGCCCGACGGGTTCTATGCGTGGACCATTCGCGGTCCTCTCGGGCGCCCCGAGTTCATTCCGGCCGGAGGAGGCGGCGCGCCGGGTGGTGCTCCGATGCTGCCGGGGCTGTCGATGCCGGGAGGAGTCGGCACCGCGCCGAGGCTTCCGCAGTGAGCTCGTCGGAGCGCACGTCGCCCGCGCGACTCGTCGGTGTCATCCACCTGCCGCCCTTGCCCGGCAGCCCGCGATCGATGCTCGATGTCGCGGAGATCGCGCGCGGCGCCGCCGATGACGCTCGCGCGCTCGCGGACGCCGGATTCGATGTCGCGATGATCGAGAATTTTGGAGACACGCCGTTCTTCGGTGGACCGGTGCCGCGAGTGACGGTCGCGACGATGACGGCGTGCGCCATCGCCGTACGCGCGGCCGCGCCGTCGATCGCGCTCGGCGTCAACGTCCTCCGCAACGACGCCGACGCCGCGCTCGCGATCGCGATCGTCGCGGGAGCTTCGTGCATCCGCGTCAACGTTCACACAGGAGCGCGCGTCACCGATCAAGGCCTCGTCCAGGGCGACGCCGCCGCGACCCTGAGGCGCCGGCGCGACCTCGGCGCCGAGCGCGTCGCGATCTGGGCCGACGTCGACGTGAAGCACTCCGCGCCCCTCGCGGCGCGTCCGATCGGCGACGAAGCACAGGATCTCGTGCATCGCGGAATGGCCGAGGTGGTCCTCGTGACCGGCGCAGGGACCGGTCGCGCCGCCGACACCTCGAAGCTACGCGCCGTACGCGCCGCGCTCCCGAACGTACCGATCCTCGTCGCCAGCGGCGCGACGATCGAGGCACTCCCCGAGCTCGCGTCCCTCAGCGACGGCGTCATCGTCGGCAGCGCGCTCCGCGACGGCGGAGTCGCCGGCGGAGCGATCGATCGCGGTCGCGCCGCAGCGTTCGCCGTCGCGTTCCGTCGCGCCTTCGCGAGCTGAGGCGACGAAAAGAAGCGACCTGAGCCGCGCTGAGAAAGACCAGCCGACTTTGATCTAGATCAAAGTAGGGCTGCTTTCGATTTACGTAGATGCCGCACGGGCGTAACCACGGCCCCGCTTATGACTTTCAGCGGGGTGGAAGGTTACGGTCTTCGGCTGCGGCGGATCGCGCGTCATGCGATTGCGCCGCGTTCGTGTTTTGTCTCCCGCGCGGGCCGCTCCGCTCCCGCCTCCTCAGCCTGCTTCACCCCCGCGACGTCCGCCTCCCCCACGTAAGAAGTTTTCGTCGGAAACCGTCACTCGCCTGACGGCGTCCGCTCACCGGCGGGAATAATCTCGCCGATCGACGGAAAAACTCAGCACTCCAGCGGTCTGTCTTCGAAGGCTTGAACTTTGCACCAAGGCGCGCGCGCTCCCCGGAGCTCGGGCGCCAGAACAACCCATTCGATCGAATGAGGAGAATCCATGCGTAGGTCCGTCGTAACCGTTGTTCCCAGTCTGAGTCGCAGTCGCCTCGCACACGCGACGGTGGTCGTCGTTGCGTCGTTCGCTTTGATGGCGTGCGAAGACGGGCCGAACCAAACCTACAGCCCTGCTCCCGGAGGCGCCGGCAACACCTGGAACGGCAACCAGGACTCCGGGTCGTGGGCCGATCCCGCGAGCAAGGACTTCACGCAGCGTCAGACCGGTCAGAACAAGCAGGAGCTCTGCACCGGCGCTGAGAAGGCCAAGATGTGGGCCTGGGCGCTTCAGCAGGACATCATTCCTCCGACCGGCACCGGCGCGCTCGATCTCTCGGGCGGTCCGACGTGGCAAGGGCTCACCGTCGAGGCGGCCGAAACGCCGGTTCGCGATAGCAAAGGCGCGCTGATCATTCCGCCGCCGAAGGGTGGCGGCATCTGCCAAGGCGATGCGATCGGCGATCGGTTCGGCGACGGCAATCAGGTCGTCAGCTGGGGCGACAACTCCGAGCTCTGGATGCACTACCCAGTGTCGACCCGGAAGGGCAACTTCATGCTCTTCATCACGGGTTACCTCGGGTCGGTGCACGCCAAGAGCCGGCCGGGTGGCCGCTTCGAAGGCGGCGGCATCTCGCACACGTACGAGATTCCGGTCGGGCGCCAGGTGCAAAAAGACGGCATGGGCTTCAACCTCGACTGGCTCGGAGCGAAGACGCCGAACGATTGGCGCAACGAGCTCCACGACGCGATCCTCAGCTCGTTCTCGGCGCTCTCGCCAAGCGATGATTGCAACGCCGACCGACGCTGCATCCAAGGGGCTTTCGGTGACGTTGCGTACATGTTCATCCCGGCCGTGGGGCACGCGGTGTGGGTGCCGAATCAAAACGCCGCTCAGCCGACCGCGAGCATCCCTGACCGCATCGACGGCGACCTCGCGAAGGTGATGCCGTTCGCCTTCGCGTCGCCGCTCCTCAAGATCGACGCCGAAGGACCGACCGCGACGGCGAAGATCCCGAACAAGCCCGATTGCGTGCTCAAGTTCGGGCTCCGATACGGCGACTTCCTCAGCAACTGCGTCCAGAACTCCGGCAACACGACGACGGACACGACCGAGCTCAACAAGCTGCTCGGCGGCCTTCGTCACGGCGCCGAGCGATACCGGTTCGACGTCACCGGAGTCGACGTCAACTTCACCGCCGCGACACTCGCGGCAGACAAGATCGTCAGCGACAAGGACCGCCCGGTGGCGGACGACGTCTCGACGGAGTGGCGCATCGATCAGTCGACGCTCGGGAAGATCCAAAACGACTACCCGAACCACGACACGACGCAGGCGCCCGACCTTCACGGCGCCGGCATGGTCTACCTCGAGTACGCGAACAACGTTCAGCGCGAGCTCAATCGGCTCGCGGGCGCTGGCTACACACACCAACTCGGTGACGCAGCTTGCACCGCGCCCGGGCTCACCGACGCGCAGCTCCAGCTCGCGAAGTGCACGGGCTTCGAAGGCTTCGTCACGGCGGCCCCGCTCGCGCTCGCACCGGGGTTTCCCGCGAACGCGGTCGGCATCGCAGCGAAAGGTTTCGGCCTCGGCGGCATGAAGCCGGGTCACCACGCGGTCACGTTCTGCAACGACGCGAACGGAAACCTCTCGACCGGATACAAGAACTGCACGAAGGCCGGCGACACCTTCCCTCAGTCGTATAACCGCGTGCTCAACATCCTCGGCAAAGGCATCGTGTCGAACTTGCCGGTCGAGGCACGCGACAACCGCTTCTTTTTCAAGCAGTGGTTCATCGCCCTCGTCAAATACCTGAAGGCCACTGGCAACGACTTGCCGGACGGGCACGGCGCCAACGCGACGCTCGCGCAGATCGACGGGGTCAGGCTCGACTCGTACAATCTCTTCTTCGACTCGATCGGCGCTGGCCAGTTCGAGATCGCCGAGTACGTCGACCGCTCCGCCGTTACGGCGACTTCCGACCCCGTCGACATCGTGTTCACCGCCGACGTCAAGAACGGCATCATGAACAGCTTCGACTTCAGCCGCGATCTCCTCCGCGGTGAAGGCGCCATGTACACGAGCATGATCGACGAGCGCGGCGGCGGCACACCCGACGCGCCGGGCAAGCAGAACACCGCGCTCCTCACGAACATGTTCGGCAGCCCGGTGCTCGCGGCCGGCTGGAAGGATCACACGATCAAGGGTGGCGAGTGTGGCAACACCGGCGCCGACATGGTCACCGAGGGCTTCTATTGCGCGATCAACGTCGACAACGCGCTTGGCAAGTGCTCGGACTACACGGTCGACGTGACGGCGCTCGAGACCGACTGCAACGCCAAGGTCACGCAGCCGACGTGCGGTGGAGTGGCGGGCTGCACCTGGTATGCAGCGACCAGCAAGTGTTCGCGCAGCTGCACGATCACGCCGGGTAGCTTGCAGACGCCGCCGCTCGATGCGCTCAACAACATCGTCATGGACGACGCGCTGGTTCCGCAGCCGGTGCTCAAGGCGTACGAGGGTGCATTCGGGACCTCGCGCACCGTCTGGACGCTGGGTCCGTCGCCGATCAAGATCGTGAAGACGTTCGACAACATCCTGTCGGCGACGGTGAAGGTCCCGTTGCACAAGAACCCGTACAACCTCGCGTCCGCTCCTGCGGCGGGGGGTGACAGCGTGACGGTGCTCATGCCGTGGCTCACGAAGCAGCCCGGTGTCGGCTTTCCGGTCGCGCTCACCGGTACGCGCGACAAGTTCATCGAGACCTACCAACTCGACCTCACGGGCAACACCATCACGGCGAACATCGACTACGACTTCGCGGTCGATCCGAATACGCACAAGGTCATCCCCGACGCGGTGAACTTCCTCGCCGTCGAGACGACCGACTTCCTTGGCGACGTCTTCGTTTGCCAGGACCCGATCACGAAGGATCTCCTCTCGGCGCGCATGTACACGTCGGTCTCGTTGATCCTCGATTGGTTCTCGACCCATCCGGGCGCGTACCAAGCGTGCCAGATCATCGTTCGCTACAGCCCTTACGGGAACTATGCGGACTACATCACCTCGGGCGTCGCGGGCGTTCGCCTCGGCATCACGCAAGGTGGCGGCTACGGCCGTGTCGTCGACGGCACGCTGTACGACCCCAAAGCGGCTACGCAGCAGTGAGCATCAGGAAGGAACTGGAGAATCTAGTCATGAAGAAATCGACCTTCCGTGCATTCCTCGCGATGGGCGCGCTTGCCACGACGGCATCGATGTTCGGCGCGCTCGGCTGCGTTGCAGATCGCCCGTCTCGTAACGGCGTCTTCAACGAAAACCAGTACGTAAAGAAGTCGTTCCTGGTGGCTCCCGGCGACGGTTCGCAAAGCGATCCGGGCTGGTTCCTCCAGTCGACCGTCCTCTCTGCGTCGACGCCGAACCCGCTCGGCGCGCTTGGGATCTTCCCCGGCGCCGAGTCCGGCTTCCGCTACATCCGATTCCGGATGACGCAGGACAAGCTGCAGATGTTGAACGTCCGCGAGATCTCCTCGACGCCGTCGGTCACCCGCACGGAAGAGGTCGTCAACGCTTGGCCGGTCACGAACGTCGACCTCAAGTACCGCGTCAATCTCGACGGCGAGAAGTCGAACTTCTACGAAGAGAACCAGGAGCTCGACTGGCAAGTTCGTCAGTGGGTGAAGGTCAACTTCGCGAAGAACGACATGAGCGACGTCGCGCCGCTCGGCGGATTCGTAAGCTCGGGTCTTGCGAAGTGCACCGACCTCTCGAGCGCGTCGGCGACCCTCGTTCCCGACAGCTTCAAGGTCGAGACGCACGACGAGGATCGTCTCCAGGACTACATCCAGTGGACGGTCAACGTGACCGTTCCGGTGAAGTACGACGACGCGACCTGCGTCACGGCGTACGGCCCGACGGGCGTGCAGGCGGGGCGCATCGGCCGCGACAACGTCAGCTTCAACCTGATGTACTCGCTCAAGCGCGTGAAGCCGATCGACGATCCGGCGACCAACGCGGACGCCTACGTCCCGATGGAAGTCGACGAGAAGGATCCGATTCGCCACAAGTACGGCATCTTCAACATCACGCCGATCGCGCGCGACAAGGACACGCAGCTCCTCGCGGCGCGCCAGCTCGTTCACCGCTGGAACCCGAACAAGCCGATCACGTACTACTTCTCGCCGGGTGTCCCCGACTACATCAAGGACTCCTTCCTTCGTAAGGACGGCATCAAGGACGTCACGAACGTGATGTTCACGAAGGCCAACGCGAAGGCCCGCGTCGACTTCCTCAACTGGAACGACGACAAGGTCCTCGGCGACGCGAAGGGACCCGTCCGCGAGTTCGGCGACGTCCGTTACAGCTTCATCCGCTGGCTCGACGACCTCGACGCGAACCAGGGCTTCCTCGGTTTCGGTCCGAGCTCGAGCGACCCGCGTACGGGCGAAATCCTCCAGGGCACGATCAACCTCGCGAACTACATTCAGAAGGAGCTCGCGTATCAGATCGACTTCTTCTTGAAGACGGTTGGTGCCAGCTACGGGCTCGACTACGTCGACAAGGACGGCAACCCGAAGGAGTGGGACACCGACGGAACGTGCGTCGCCGGCGACATCAAAGCGATCAGCCCCAAGGTCGTCGCCGCGAACCACAACTTCAACTCGACGCTCTACAACAAGATGCAGCAGTACCTGCAGCTGCCTGCGACCACGTACGGCAACCTCGGTCCGGCAGACTTCACGGTCAAGCAAGACGCCGACTTCTACCAGGCGTACTACGCGGTCATGCCCTACCAGGTGTTCGCCGACCCGGATGCCAACCCGTTCGTCATCCGCGAGGGCGGCAATGGCATCTACGGTCCGTCGGCTTTCTGGGGTCTCATGGCGAAGGAAGCGGAGTTCCAGGCGATCGCTGCGCGCATCGACCAGGGCTTCGAGCCGTTCGAAGGCGTCACGGGCACGGAAGGCCTCAAGAACGCGACCGCGTTCCACAACAAGTTCCGCGACCTGACGATCAACCACAAGAAGCTCGAGACGGCGAAGGTCTACAACTACCGCCAGCAGGTCTACGACACCCCGAGCGCGTTCAACTTCATCCAGATCATGGCGCACGCTGCGCGTCACTGCATGGTGATGCCGGACGGCTCGACGCACTGGGAGTCAAAGGACGAGTGGATCACGAACCTGAGCCACAGCTTCTGGGATCACATCTCGATCCACGAGTTTGGCCACACGCTCGGCCTGCAGCACAACTTCATGGGCTCGGTCGACAAGAACAACTGGCCGATCAAGATGGGCGCGGACGGAACGACGCCGGTCAAGGATGCGTCGGGCAACTACGTCTACACGCTCTATACGTCGTCGCAGATGGAGTACGGCATCCGCGGCTCGGACATGTACAACACGCTGCAGTGGGGCAAGTACGACCTCGGCGCCCTCGGCTGGACGTACGGCAACGGGCAGAACAAGGACATGCCGATTCCGACGGCGGCGACGAAGCGCGGCGACAGCATCTCGGGTCAGAGCCTCACCAAGACGGACCCGATGTTCAAGGCGCCTTGGAACGATCCGTACGGCGTCGACGCGAAGGGCGCGGAGATCCAGTACCTCTACTGTCACCACGAGCACCTGACGTACACGCCGCTGTGCCGCACGTTCGACGCCGGTTCGACGCCGAGCGAAATCATGGCGAACGCGATCGAAGGGTACGAGTGGGAGTACAACTTCACGAACTACCGCGCGTACCGGAAGTACTGGGACAACACGAACTACGCGTCGCGTCCCGCGAACATCATCGTCGAAATGCGCCGCTTCCTCTCGCTCTGGGAGTTCGACTGGAGCGCGGGTGAGCTCGCGGACACGCTCCGTCGCATCGGCGTCAAGAACCCCGATCCGAACGGGTCGGACCTCGAGTACTTCGGTCAGCTCACGAACAAGTTCAACCGCGAGCTCTCGGCCACGAACAAGATGTCCGCCGCGTTCCACAAGGCGATCATCGCGCAGTCGTCCGGCGAGCGCCCCGTTCGCACGGTCTACGACAAGTACTACGGCGACGTGACCCAGCAGGGCATCATCCTCGACAAGTTGTTCGCGATGCAGGGCTGGGTCGCTCTGTGGCCGTCGGACAACTACGACGTCAACCAGGCCGGTGCGTACATCTCGTCGTACTCCGACGCCCCCGACTCGTCGTACGAGTACAACGCCGAGGACACGATCGACTTCATGATCGGCGGTCAGTACGACGCGTTCCCGTACTTCGCGCCGCTCGCTGTCGCGGTGTTCGCACAGGACACGCACTCGCCGGCATTCGGCGGTCGGGTCTCGATCCGTAACTGGATCGGCGGTCAGGTGTTCGACCGCCTGCAGGACTTCCTCACCTACTTCCGCGATCTCGCGGTCCAGAACAACGCGTGCGCCACGGTCGAGACGTGCACCTACGATCCGCGAGCGCCGAACATCTCGGACAAGCACAACGAGTTCTTCGGTCCGGACAAGCGTCTCTGGATTTGGGCGTACATCCCGAACCGGAACACGTGGGTTGCGGTGCAGAAGGAAATCAACACCGCGTCCTACGTCATCGTTCGCAAGTACACCGACGACGTCATCTTCCAGCTGGACGACGGCGCATACCCCGGTGGTGCGTTCGGTTACGAGCTCCCGATGAAATATTACTTGGACTCGTTCCGGACCTACAACTGACACCTTGCGCTTCAGACCGCGGCGGGGGTACAACCCGTCGCGGTTTGTCGCAGCCCGAAGCGCTATCAGGAGTATTCCATGCGTTTTTCTTCGATTGGAATCGGCATCGCAGCCTTCACCAGCTTGCTCGCCTTGTCCGCGCCGCAGTCCGCGTTCGCGGCCGGTGGCGTCGGCGGTAAGGGCGACACCGGTGGCAAAGGCGGAAACGGACCCGGCAACGCGACGAGCGCAGGGCAGGGAGACGTTGGTCCGACGGTCGTAAACGATTCCTCGCGCGGCGGCACGGGGCTCAGCCCCGACAAGGTCGAGGACGCGAAAAAGGAAGTGAAGCCGTGGGAGATCGGCGCCACCTGGGAAACTCACCGACTCATTCGGCAAGAGGATCTCGCGGGCGCCGGGTCGAGCAAGGTCTTCAACCTCGTCTTCTTCTCGGGTCGTTACGACATCACGGACAAGGATCGCGTGTCGGTCAGCTGGGGGCTCTTCCAGCGCTTCCTCGCCGACGACGGTGAGACCGGCTTCCGCGGGACGGACATCAGCCTCGCGTACACGCGCTTGGTTCCGCTGCCGGAGAAGCTCACGCTTCGCATCACGCCGTCGTTCACGATCCCGGTTTCGTTCTACAGCCAGAAGGCGAGCAACATCACGGCGCCGGGCTTGTCGCTCACGCTGTCGCGCAAGTTCGGCGACCTTCACCTCGACGCGCGCGTCAGCGGTGGCGCGTTCATCGATCATTACGCCTCCGCAGAGGGCGGCGCGCCGAACGCGAAGTACCGCGCCGGCGGCAGCCTCACGGCGGAGTACTCGATGCCGTTCCACCGCGCGCTCTCGCTCGGTGCGTCGCTCATCGACTCGTATTACTGGTATTACAATCCGCAGAACTCGGGAGCGAACTCGCAGGTGCTCAGTCAGCAGGGCGTCGTTCAAGACTCGCAGTTCTCGGGTCAGACGATGCAGCAGAGCTACGGCGGTGAGATTTTCGTCCGCTACCTCCTGCCGAACATCATGGGCTTCAAGAGCGACGCGACCGTCGCGGTCGCGAACGGCGATCCCAGCTTGGGTTACCCGGGCGCGCTCCACGACGGTGTCGTTCACCCGTACCTCTTCTACCGGCAGACGGCCGAGGTCTACGGGGCGCTCTCCCTCCGTTACTAGTCGTTTCACACGCAGCAGCACGGCGTCTCTCCGACGCCGCGAACGCCCCGCGCGCCATCCGGTTCGCGGGGCTTCGTCGTTTGTGTTTCTCGCATTCCTGTCGCGACGACGCCGCAGGGACTGCGAGGGATGTCAGCGCTTCTTCGCGAGGAGCGCGTTCACGGTGTCTTCGTCGAGTGAGCTCCGCCGCACACGGAGTCGCTGAAGGAGAGCGTCGCGGTCGGTCGGCGTGGATGCCGGCGGACGGTCGGATGCGCGCTTCGGTTGCGGCGCCTCGGCATGCGTCACTTCGAGATCGATTGCGTCCGATGGGAAGGGAGGCGGCGTGGGCGCTACGCGCGAGGGGAGGGGTGGTGTCGGTGGGCGCGAAGGCGTTGGGCGAGGATGCACGCTCCGCGGCGGCGGATGGTCGGAGCGCAGCTTCGCGTGGGGCGCCTCGGCGCGCGTCGCCTCGAGATCCAGCTCGAGGGGCGGCTCGGCGGGCTGTGGTGCCGCGTGTGCGCGCTGGGATGCGGGCCGCGCGGGAGGCGACGTTGGGGCGCGCGGCGGCGTGGGCGCTCGGGGCGGCGACGTGGGCGCTCGGGGCGGCGACGCGGGAGCGCGCGGGGGCGAGGACGGCGTGGGGGATGAGACGCCAACGGGTGGAGGCGGACGCGAGCGCGCGTCGCGCATCGCCGCGGCGCGATCGATCAACGCCTTCGAGCGCGAGTCGAGGCGCGTGAAGCGAAGCGTGAGGCCCGCGAGATCTTCGAATACGTGTTCCTTGAACGCAACGACGCGCCCCTCACCCCGCACGAGCGGCGCGCCGGAAGCGAGCGCGACCTCGAAGCGGAGCACGACACCCTGCGGACGTTGCTGCGCGCCGAGCAGGACGATACTCGTGCGCGTGAGCGTGTCGAGCTCGTGAGCGAGGAACTCGTCCTCGTTCGCGTAGGGCCGCGTGATGCGAATCGCTACCGGGGTCTTGGCGTCGTCGACCACGCGCCGAGGATAGCGGAATTTCGCGCGTCGTGTTACGCGCCGCTCGATGAGCATGCGCTCCGACATCACGGGCACGTCGCCGTCGCGTCGGCGCGTCCTGATCGTCGGGGGCGGCGCGCGGGAGCACGCGCTCGCCTCGGCGATAGCGAAGGGGGGCCATGAGGTGCTGATCGCACCGGGAAATGCAGGCACCGCGCTCGTCGGTCGCAACGTCGCCGTGGCGGCAGATGACGTCGAACAACTCGTGCTGCTCGCGGCGCGCGAGGCAATCGATCTCGTCGTCGTCGGTCCCGAGCTTCCGCTCACCCTCGGTATCGTCGACGCGCTCGCTGCGCGTGGGATCGTCGCGTTCGGTCCGACCCGTGAGGCCGCGCGCCTCGAGGGATCGAAGGTCTTCATGAAACGCTTCCTCGAGCGGCACGCGATCCCCACCGCGGCGTTCGAGGTGTTCGACGATCCCGACGCCGCCGAGCGTCACGTGCGCGCCGCAGCGCGTCCGCTCGTCGTCAAAGCCGACGGCCTCGCGGCGGGCAAAGGGGTCGTCGTCGCGGCATCGACCGACGAAGCGCTCGGCGCGATCGATCTCATCATGCGCAAGCGAGCGTTCGGCGCGGCCGGCGCCGCCGTCGTGATCGAGGAGCTCTTGCCGGGCGAAGAGGCGAGCTTCCACGTCGTGTGCGACGGGACGCGTTTCGTTCCGCTCGTGGCGGCGCAGGATCACAAGCGCATCGGCGACGGCGACACGGGTCCGAACACCGGCGGAATGGGCGCGTACGCTCCGGCGCCCGTGGTCACGCCCGCCGTCCACGAGCGAATTCTGCACACCATCGTCGAGCCGACGCTCGCCGGCATGATCGCCGACGGCACGCCCTTCCGCGGCGTCCTCTTCGTCGGGCTCATGATCGACCACGGCGTTCCGCGTGTCCTCGAATACAACGTTCGCTTCGGCGATCCGGAGACGAGCGTCCTCGTTCCGATGTACGGCGGCGATTGGCTCACGTTGCTCGACGGCGCCGCGCGCGGCGATCTCGGCGCCGCCGCTTCGACAACCACGCGCGACGGTGCGGCGCTCGCCGTCGTCATGGCTGCGTCGGGCTACCCGGGCACGCCGAAGATCGGCGATCCGATCTCCGGGCTCGACGAAATCGCTGAAGGGGCGTTCGTCTTCCACGCCGGCACCGCGCACGGCACCGGCGGTAGCGTCGTCACCGCCGGTGGACGCGTCCTCGCGGTCGGTGCGCACGCCGCGACGCTCGCGGACGCCGCGCGAAACGCCTACGCCGCCGTTGCTCGCATACGTTGGTCCGGCGAGCAGCATCGAACCGACATCGGCCATCGCGCGCTATCCCATCACGACTGACGAGGTGCTCCTCTCCTATGGCTTCGATCGCTCCTCTCACTCCGCTTCGTTACGATCTCTCACGACTCTCGTCCGGCCTCGCTGGCGTCGTCGCGCCTCCTTACGACGTCATCAGCCCCGACGAACGCGCCGCGCTCGCCGCGCGCGATCCACACAACGTCGTGCGCCTCATCCTGCCGGAGGGCGAAGGCGACGCGAAGTACGCCAACGCCGCGGCGATCCTCGAGGCATGGCGCAAGGACGGCGTGCTCATCCGCGACGGCAAGCCCGCCTTCTATCGGTACGATCAGACGTTTCGTCCGCCGGGTGGCGACGCGGCGGCCACGGCGATCACGCGCCGAGGATTCCTCGCGCTCGTTCAGCTCGCGCCGTACTCCACGCGCGATGTCCTCCCGCACGAGCGCACGCTCTCCGGTCCGAAGGAAGATCGCCTCAAGCTTTTCCGCGCGACGCGCACGAACCTCAGCCCCGGCTTCATGCTCTACCGCGATCCGCGCGGCGAGCTCGACGGGCCGCTCGAGTCGGGTGACGTCCTGACCGAGCTCGCGACGGCGGACGGCGTGCACCACGTGCTCGCGAAGGTCACCGAGCGCGACGCCGTGCACGCGATCGTCGAAGGGGTGGCGCGGTCATCGCTGCTCATCGCGGACGGGCACCATCGCTACGAGACGGCGCTCCGCTACTCCGAAGAGATCTCGCTCGCGAATCCGAACGCGAGCGCGCGCGCCGAGCACCGCTTCTTCATGGTGTTCCTCGCGAACGGCGACGACAAGAACCTCGTCGTCTTTCCGACGCACCGTCACGTTCACTCGCTCCCGAACTTTTCGTTCGACGATCTGCTTCGCCACGCCGAGGCAACGTTCGACGTCCGTCGACTCCCCGATGGCGCAGACGCCGAGGCCGTTCGCAGCGCAGTCGCGACCGCCGGCCGCACGACGTCGGCGATCGCGGCGTGCGCACGCGACGGTCGCGTCGCGGTTCTCTCTCTTCGCGCCGACGTCGATCTCGCGAAGCACCCCGCCCTCGGCCAACGACCGGAGGTCCTCCGCAAGACCGACGTCGCCGTCCTCCATTCGGGCATCCTCGAGCACATCCTCGGCATCACCCCCGAGGCGCAAGCGGCGAAGACGAACCTCTGGTACCCGCAAGACACACGCGCGGCGCTCGAGAAATTGCGGCGATCCAGCGACGAGCGCGAAGGCGGCCAGGTTCTCTTCGTGATGAACGCGACGCCGGTCGCCCAAGTCCGAAGCGTCGCCGAGGCCGGCGAGGTCATGCCGCAGAAGAGCACTTTCTTCTTCCCGAAGGTGCTCACCGGTCTCGCGATCCACACGCTCGAGCCGGACCGCGAGGTCGCCTCGGTTTGACGCAGTCGCGACGGGATCAAGGTTCGTCGTAGCGGCAGCGGAAGCGTCTGGCGCTTGGCAAGATGCGTGCTTAGGATGCGAAATAGATCCACCCCGACTCGGCCCGTAACGCGAGGTAACGAACATGTCTGAGAAGAAGGCGCCGCCCCCGCCCCAGAGTACGTCTCGCTCGACCGACGAGGACGCGATCCAGTTCGGCGACGAGCTCCCCGTCCTGCCGATCCGCAACGCCGTGCTCTTCCCAGGAGCGGTCGCTCCGTTCGACGTGGGTCGCGAGAAGTCGGTCGCGCTCGTCGAGGACGTCGACAACCTCACCGCGCCGGTCATCGCGATCTTCGCGCAGCGCGATCCGTCGACCGACGATCCGGGCAAAGACGATCTTCACAACGTCGGCTGCGCGGCGCGTGTCTTGAAGGCGCTCAAGCACAGCTCGGGCAACTACTCGCTCATCCTGCAAGGGCTCACGCGCATCAAGCTCGATCAGGTCACGCAGACCGGTCCGTACTTGAAGGCGAAGATCGCGCGACTCGAAGAGCCGGCGGTCGAAGACGACGAGGCCGAGGCGCTCTCGATGAGCCTCCGCGACATCGCGAAGCAGGTCATTCAGTTGATGCCCGAGCTCCCGCGCGAAGCGGGCTCGCTCATCGATTCGATTCAAGCGCCCGGTCCGCTCGCGGATCTCGTCGCGGCGAATCTCGACGCGCCGGTCGAAGAGAAAGCCGCGCTCCTCGAGACGGTCGACGTCAAGGAGCGCATCCGCAAGGTGCTGCGCCTTCTCACGCGCCAGCTCGAGATCCTCAAGATGCGCGAGCGGATCAACTCGCAGATCAAAGAGGAGATGGGAAAGAACCAACGCGAGTACGTCCTTCGCCAGCAGCTCAAGGCGATCAAAGAGGAGCTCGGCGAGGACGACGGCGATCAGGGCGATCTCGACGGGCTCGAGGATCGCATCGCAAAGGCGACCCTGCCGACGGAAGCCGAGGCGGTCGCGAAGAAGCAGATCAAGCGACTGCGCAACATGCAGGTCGGATCGGCCGAGTACACGGTCGTACGCACGTACCTCGATTGGATTCTCGATCTGCCGTGGCACTTGCAGACGCCCGACAACTTGGAGATCGCCGCGGTGCGAAAGGTCCTCGACGAGGATCACTACGGCCTCGAGAAGGTGAAAAAGCGCATCCTCGAGTACCTCGCGGTTCGCAAGCTGAAGAAGGACAAGAAGGGGCCGATCCTGTGCCTCATCGGGCCGCCCGGCGTCGGTAAGACGTCGCTCGGCAAGAGCATCGCGCGCGCGCTAGGGCGCAAGTTCCATCGCGTGTCGCTCGGTGGCGTTCACGACGAAGCGGCGATCCGCGGTCACCGACGCACGTACGTCGGCGCGCTCCCGGGTCAGATCATCCAAGGCATGAAGAAGGCGGCGACGATCAACCCGGTCTTCATGATGGACGAGGTCGACAAGATCGGTCACGACTTCCGCGGCGATCCCGCGGCGGCGCTCCTCGAGGTCCTCGATCCCGAGCAGAACAACACGTTCGCGGATCACTACCTCGAGATCCCGTACGACTTGTCGAACGTCATGTTCGTCGCGACGGCGAACATCGCGGATCCGATTCCGCCTCCGCTCCGCGACCGCATGGAGATCCTCGAGATCCCCGGCTACACGCGACGCGAGAAGCTCGCGATCGCGCGGCAGCACCTCGTGCCGAAGCAGATCGAAGAGCATGGCATCACGAAGGAGCAGCTCGAGCTGACCGACGCTTGCGTCGAGATCATCATCGACAGCTACACGCGCGAGGCGGGTGTGCGAACGCTCGAGCGTCAGATCGCGAGCGTCATTCGTGGCGTCGCGGTGAAGATCGCCGAGGGCGATCTCACGCCTCGGAAGATCGAGAGTGAAGAGCAAGTTCGCGAGTTCCTCGGCGCGCAGCGGTACACGAGCGACGTG
>JBBQXV010000030.1:0-53175 GCA_038209335.1 Polyangiales bacterium
AACGAGCAGAACCTGATCGAGAACCGCGTCGTCAAACATTCACGGTTCGTGCGCGCGCGAGCGATGGTCGGTTTCTTAGAGGCGGTGGATCGCGAGGCGCCAATCGTCCTGCCTCGAACGACCGTGGAGATCCGCGTCGGAGGATTCGCCGACGTCGCGCGGCGCATTCGCGCCGGCGAGCGGATCTTCGACGAGGTGCTCGCGCCGCGCACCGAACGCGACGCGATCTTCGCCTGGGCGACGGAGCATCCGCACACCGGCGCCCGTCGCGTCTACGGCGCGCGAGGCAACGCGCACCTCCGCGACGTGTGGCCCGTCGACCGAGTGCGCGCGCTGTGGCCCGACGTGCATGCGCCGCCGTCGCCCGATCCCGCGTGGCCGTGATCGCCCCCGCGCGTCGTCGCGCTGCGCTACAACCGTCCCCGGTGATCTCCGTCCGCGATCTGTCGAAGCACTACCAAGTGCACGAGCGCCCGCCTGGGCTGCGTGCGGCGTTCGCGTCGGTGTTTCGGCGAACGTACAAGACGGTGAAGGCGGTCGACGGGATCTCGTTCTCGATCGAGCCAGGCGAGCGCGTGGGATTTCTCGGCCCGAACGGCGCGGGGAAGACGACGACCCTGAAGGTCCTCTCGGGGCTCCTGCATCCGAGCGGCGGCGAGGTCAGCGTCGACGGTCACGAGCCGCGCCGCCGCGACGAAGCGTTTTTGAAGAAGATCATGCTCGTCCTCGGACAGAAGCAGCAGCTGTTGTGGGATCTACCGCCGGCCGAGACGTTCGAGCTCAATCGCGCGATCTACGGCGTGCCGCGCGACCAATACGAAGAGACGATCGCCGAGCTGACCGAGCTGCTCGAGCTGGGCGATCTCGTTCGGAAGCCGACGCGGCAGCTCTCGCTCGGCGAACGAATGAAGTGCGAGCTCGCCGCGGCGCTCGTTCACCGGCCGAAGGTGCTCTTCCTCGACGAGCCGACGATCGGGCTCGATGTGTCGATGCAGGCGGTGATCCGATCGTTCGTGAAGCGCTACAACGAGGAGCGCGGCGCGACGCTGATGCTGACGAGCCACTACATGGACGACGTCTCGGCGCTCTGCCCGCGCGTCATCATCATCGAGCACGGCAAGCTCTCTTACGACGGCTCGCTCGACGAGCTCGTGCGCCGCACGCGCCCCGAGAAGCGCGTCGTCTTGCGCTTGTCGAAGCCGGTCGACGCAAAGGATCTCAGCGCATTCGGGAAGCTCGTGCGCCACGACGCCGCGGAAGCGGTCCTCCAAGTCGCGCAGTCCGAGGTCAACGCCGTCGTCGCGCACGCGCTCGCGTCGCTCCCCGTCAGCGATCTCACGGTCGAGAACCCGCCGCTCGAAGAGGTGATGAGCGAGCTCTTCGCACGTGGCAAGGAGGCGGAGTGACGCTCTCCCACCGCAGCTTCCACGCAACGACGCCGAACGCGCTGACCGTCGCTCTTCGCGATCGGCGCGCGCGCGGCGACGACGTGATCGATCTCACGGTGTCGAACCCGACGACGGCGGGGATCGCGTATCCGGAGGGCGAGATCTTGCGCGCCTTTTCGGACGCGCGCGCGCTCGTCTACGAGCCGGAGCCGTTCGGGCTCCCGTCGGCGCGCGAGGCGGTCGCGCGGACGCTCACCGAAGCGGGGACGGCGATCGACGCGTCGAGGATCGCGCTCACCGCGAGCACGAGCGAGGCGTACGCGTTTCTTTTCAAGATATTGTGCGATCCGGGCGACGAGGTGCTCGTCGCGGCGCCGAGTTATCCGCTTTTCGATCTCCTCGCGTCGTTCGAGTCGGTCCGCCTCGTGCCGTACGGCCTCGCGTACGACGGCGAATGGCACATCGATGTCGACTCGCTCCGTCGTGCCCGCACGCCGCGCACGCGCGCGATCCTCGTCGTCACGCCGAACAACCCGACGGGCTCGTACCTGAAGAAGAGCGAGCTCGCGGCGCTCGCCGAGACGGGGCTCCCGATCGTGAGCGACGAAGTGTTCGCGCCGTATGCGCTGAAGGACGATCCGCGACGCGCCGCGAGCGCGCTCGAAGCGGACGGGGCGCTCGTATTTGCGCTCAGTGGTCTGTCGAAGATGGCGGCGCTGCCGCAGATGAAGCTCGGCTGGATCGCTGCGGACGGGCCGCGCGCGGAGGTCGACGAGGCGATGGCGCGGCTCGAGCTCGTCGCCGACAGCTTCCTCTCGGTCGGAACCCCGGTGCAGCACGCGCTCCCCGCGCTCCTCGCTTCGCGCCACGTCGCGGCCGGCGCGATCCGCGAACGCACGCGCGCGAACCTCGCGACGCTCCGCGCGGCGATCGAATCGAGCTCGCCGATGTCGCTGCTCGACGTCGAAGGGGGTTGGTACGCGACGCTCCGCTTGCCGCGCACGCAGTCGGAAGAAGCCTGGTCGCTCGATCTCTTGAAACGAGACGGCGTCTACGTTCATCCGGGTCACTTCTTCGACTTCGCCGACGAAGCGTACGTCGTCGTCAGCCTCCTCACGCCGGAGCGCGCGTTCGCCGAGGGCGTGCGGCGCCTCGCTGCGCGCGTGGTGGCGGCCAGCGAATGAGCCTCGTACCCTCGTTCGGGTGACAAACGGGAGCCCTTCGTGCGTGTTGATCCCTTCGATGCCAGGAGCCTCGCTTCGCAGGGTCACCGCTGCCGTCCTCTTCACGGTGGGCCTCGCCGGTGCGACGGGTTGCTCGCGCATCGGACATTGGTCGACGCCTTCTCCTCCCGCGACGATCGTCGCGCATCCGGTTGTGCTCGACGGGAGCGGGAAGATCCTCGCGTGGCCGCGCGACACGTCGCCGTACGCGCACGTGGTGAAGCTGTCGTGGGACTTCATGAAGCGCGTCCCGGTGCAGCCGAACGGCCTGCCGACGTACTACGCGCACTCGCGGTTTGATCCGGAGACATTCGCAGGGGACTCGTGGCCGCACAACCCGGCCGGGCTCAACGCGATGCTGATCGATTCGGCGTCCTTGTGGCACGCCTTCTCCGGCGATCGCGAGGTCATCGATCTCGTGAAACGGTCCGCGGACTACCAGCTCGCGCACGGAACGTCGCCGGCCGACGCGGCGTGGGCGAGCGTTCCGTTCTCGAGCGCCGCCGCGGGCGAGACCGAATACCGCGGTGCCGACGACGCGTGGTGCGACCACTGCGGGCGCGGCGATGGCGTCGGCTTCCTCGAGCCGGACAAAGTCGGCGAGCTCGGGCTCGGGTACCTGCGCCTCTGGATGCTGACCGACGACGCGCGTTACCAAGCTGCGGCGCTGTCGTGCGCGTCGGCGCTCGCGAAGCACGTGCGGCCGGGCGATGCGACGCACTCGCCGTGGCCGTTCCGCGTGAACGCAGAGACGGGGGAGGCGCGCGACGAATACAGCGCGAACGTCCTCGGCGCGATCATGCTCTTCGACGAGCTCTTGCGTCTGAATCTCGGGGACGCGACGTCGATGCACCACGCGCGCGATCTCGTGTGGTCGTGGATGATGGCGCACCCGATGCGCAACGACGCGTGGTCCGGCTTTTTCGAGGACATTCCGACGTTCGAGAAGCCCGACGAGAACCCAAACCAGTACAGCCCGCTGCAGACCGCGAAGTACCTCATCGAGCATCCCGAGTACGACGCCGACTGGAAGGAAGACGTCGAGCACTTGATCCACTTCGTCGCGGACACCTTCGGCGGCGACGAGAACAACGAGCGCGGCTGGCAGTTCGGCGCGCAGGTGATGAGCGAGCAGCGCGCCGACATGGCGAAGATGGCGAGCCACACGGCGCGCTACGCAGCGATGAACGCGATGCTCTTCGAGAAGACGGGTGAGCCGTCGCTGCGCGAGCGCGCGTTCCGATCGTTCAACTGGGCGACGTACTCGTGCGACGACGCCGGTGTCGTGGCGGTCGGCGAAGATCGCAACGAGGGGTGGTGGTTCAGCGACGGGTACGGCGACTACATTCGCCACTTCATGGTCGGCATGGCGGCGATTCCGGACTGGGCGCCGGCGCGCGAGAACCATCTGCTCCGGTCGACGTCGATCGTGAAGCGAGTGACGTACGATCCGACGAGGGTGGCGTACGTGACGTTCGACGCGACGTCGACCGACGTGCTCCGCGTCCGCGCGCGTCCGACGCGGATAGAGTCCGGCGGCGTCGCGCTCGCAGAGCGCGCGGATCTCGCCGCGGATGGCTACACCGTCAAGCCCGTCGGCTCCGGCGACTTCGTCGTGCGCGTTCGTCACGCGAGCCGCGACGTGCGGATCGATCTCTGAGCCGGGGTCACCGATCGAGGCGCACGAAGCGCCAGTCGCTCTCGACCGAGCACCAGTCACCGGGGACCGCGCAGAGGTTCGCGACGTGGAGTACGAGAAGCTTCGTGCCGACGTCGATCCACGCTTCGGCGACGCACTCGTTGACGACGACGTCGAAGCCGTCGTTGCTGTGCACCTTGGGCTTGCGCCAGGTCGGAAACGTACGGCGTCCGCGCGAGGTCTCGAGCGTCTGGCGTCCGCCGAGGTAGCGGAGCGTCTGGCCTCCGCACTGCAGCGCTTGCGCCGAGCCGCATGGCGGCCAGTCCGCGAAAGGGTTCGGCGGATCGACGGTGCAGGCGTCGAGCGGAACGAGGTCCGCGCCGCGAGCGTCGAGCTCGTCGTTCATCGCGGCGACGCGCGCGCGGACGAGCGCGCCGAGCGCCTCGAAGGAGGCGCGGCGTGCGTCGCCGGTCGCCAACGCGCGATCGAACTCGTCGACGCGGAGGAGATCGGCCGTGCGCGTGACGCGCGCATCGTTCGCGGAGAGAAAGCGGACCGCGAGGTTCGGAACCGTGGAGAGGCCGCGGTCGCGGGAGAACGGAACGACGAGGATCCCCGACGCGCGGGATCGCGCCGGGAGCTTCGGGGTCGACACCGTCCACGCCGGGCCCCCGTGCATCGGGGTCTCGGTGACGAACGGCGGCCCGTCGAACGTGAGCCACCGCGGCGCGGCGATCGGCGCGTTCACGTCGGGTGTGTCGGCGTCGGCCCGCGCATCCGGCACTGCGCTCGACGCGGAGCTCGCGATCGTCGCCGACGCTGCAACCGTCGGCATCGAGGGCCGCGGCGGATCACGCCGATCGCACGCAACGACCATGAAGAGAGCGAGGACGCCAGCAACACGCATGGATCGAGATGCCAACGCCCCGCAAACCTCCCCGTCTTCCCGCCTCCCTGTTCAAATCTCTCGACCTAGCGCTGCTTCCCCCCGCCGCTCGTCACGACGCGGATCCACGGAACACCCCGAGGAACGAGCAGCGCCGCCGACTCGCGGTACGCGCTCCCGGCCGACGTGTCGGGATCGGCCGTCGCCGTCAGCTCGCCGACGAGCTCGACCTCGTCGCCCGGGAGCAGCACGAGCTCGACGACGTCGTCGAACGGAAACGGATCCTTCGTCCCGTCTTCTGCGCCGATCGTCTCGCGGTCGCGCGACGGATCGATCGTCTCGAGGTGCGCCGCGGCGGCCGCGCGCGTTCGTGATCCGCGCGCCGAGAAGAGCCCGTCGATGCGGATGCGTCCGGGAGGAACGCGCGCGCGTCGGCCGTCCTTCAGCGCGAGATCGAACCCGCGCGTCGCCGCGTCGCGAAGCATGACGGCACCCGAGATGACGCGCCTGCAGCGGTACTCGAGCGCGTACGCAACGCTCGGCTCGTCGAGCGGCGAGTCGGAGCGCAGGTCGCCGACGATCTTTCCCGTCACGCCGTGTCCGCGGAGCGCGGGAGCCTTCGACAGCGCGCCGAACGGTTTCGGTTTGTCGAGCCGCTCGCGGACGTAACGAAAGAGCTTGAGCAAGAGCCATCCGACGATGACCGCGGCGATCGCCGCGATCGCGACGACGGCGATGACGGCGATGATCTCTCCGCCGCCGCTCGCCGCGTCGCATCCGCCGCAGTCGCCGCCGCTGCAGCCCTCGAGGCCGCCGAGCCCGGCGCCGCCGCTGCCGTTCTTCGCCGCCGTGCGAAGCTGCCGCTTGAAGCTCGCGGGGCCCCACACTTCGTCGACGAGCTTCTTCTTTCCCGACTCGCTCTTCAGCGACGTCACGCGATGCTTGCGTCCGCCGTCGCACGGCTCGCCGTCGCGGAGGGCCGTGCGGCAGTCGAGGCACACCGATGTGCGCGGCGGAATCTTCACGAGCGCTGCGCTCACGGCGCACCACCCGGCAGCAGCGACGCACCCGAGAGGATCCGGCTCGCGCGCCCCTCCGCGACCTCGCCCCACGCCTCCGACCAGCGCTTCCACTCGATCCGTTCGTCACGAAAGAGGACGCGCTTCGCTTCGATCGGGCGGAGCGCGGGCGTCGTTGCGCCGCTGCCGCCGCGCACCACGGGCGTCAGCACCGCGCGTCCGTCGAGCCGGTAGACGATCTCGGTGGTGTATCCGTCGTCGGGCCACACGACGATCCCTTCCTCGGAGACATCGTACGCCGGCGTCGCGCCGTCCGTGCTCCCGTCGCGGAGCTCGGCCTCGACGCGCTCGCGCACGATGTCGACCGCAGCCATCTTGTAGAAACCGGCGAGGCCGTTCTCGAGGACGAGACGCTGTATCTCGTCGAGCTTCGCGATCCATCCGAGCTGCGCGACGCTCCCGAGCAGCCAGCCCGACTGCTCTTCGAACGCGATCTTCGCGGCGCCGCTCGCGTCGCGTCCGCCTTGCAACGACTCGCAGACGAGCCCGACGCGCACGCGGTTCGACGCGATCTCGATGTGACCGACCTCGACGTGCGGCGTCCATCGCGGGCTCTCTTCGAGAAGCGTGATGAGCTCGCGCTCGACGAAGCGACGAATCGCCTCTTCGACGTGGTGCAAAGCTTCGCGATGCTCGAGCGCGCTGCGTCCGCCGCGCCACGTCGCGCGACGAAGCTTCGCGTATGTCTTCGGGATCGTCCCGGAGTGAAAGCCCGGCTTGAGGAGCGCCGCCATCGTCTCGCCGTGGTGACCGATGGCGACGGGCGAGAGCGCGGCGGGTCGGTTCATTCGATAGAGCTTGAAGTTCTCTTTCAGCTCCCACACGGCAAAGCCGAAGAAGCCCGGGAGGAGAAAGAACGTCGTGAGGCCTACGGGGCGCGCGACGTGCCGCGGCATCACGCGCGCGAGCCCGTGGATCATCGGCGGAACGATCTCGCGCCCGAGCGGGAACAAGATCTTCGCAGCGACGGTAACGACGGGAAAGTGTTTGATCGGGTTCACCTGCGGCTCGATGAGCAGGTTCACGTAGATGCGGACGATGTACGCCGCGAAAAACCAGACGATCCCGATCGCGCCTTTGAACACGACGGAGAGGGCGCTGTCGCCGCGTCGGAAGAGCAGGAAGGCGTCGACCGCGTAGAGCATGCGTTCGACGCTTCCGACGAGAGCGCGAAAGAAGTCGCCGATGAGCGCGTAGACTCCGGGAAGCACGCGGCGACGGAGCTCGCGCCACTGCGTGACGACGAGATCCGTCATCGCCTCTTCGGCGCGCATGCCGAGCTTCGAGTTGAGCGCGACGTTGGCCAGCACGAACGCGACGGTGGCGGCGATCGGGACGATCTGCGGCTTCAAGTGAAGGAGCGGGACGGCGAGCACCCAGAGAATCCCCGTGAGCGCGAGCGGTCGCACGAGGAAGCGCGCGAAGAAGAGCATCGGGCGGCTCGTGACGATCGCCTGGACGAGCGGTCGCGAGCGGATCCAGCGCGGAATGCGGACGAACACGCCGCCGAGGACGAAGCCGACCGCGTGGACGATCCCGAGCGCGAGGCGGCGCGCGATCGCGAAGTGGATGAGCGCGAAGAGGATCGCCGCGGTGATGCCGAACGACGTCCACGTGAAGATCACCGGCTCTTCGAGGTGGAGCAGGTGCTCGCAGATCGGGCCGACGATGTGCTGCGCGCCTTGAAGGCCGACGAACGCCGCGCCGACCGGGAGCAAGAGATAGAGCGTGAGGAAGCGCCCGACGCGCGTGCCGAAGGCGACGGAGCTGACGCGCTGGAGAAAGCGCAAATAGATTTCGCCGCGCCGGTACACGCCGTCGAGCGACGTCGCGAGCATGTCGTCGGCGCGAAGGAGCGCGTCGCCGCGCACGACTTCGAGCGGCCCCGAGACGTTTGCCATCTTGAGGTTGTTGCGCGAGACGGCGTCGCGAAGGTGCGGGAGCGACAAGAAGCCGCGCTCGACGGCCTGATCGATGAGCTCATCGACGAGCTTGTTGGACGCCACGCGCTCGGGGACGCTCTCCGGCGTGAGCTTCACGGCGGCGAGCGCGGCCTCGATCTTCGGGCGCAACGTCGCGCGCAAGTTCATCTCGGCGCGCTCGACGCAGTCGCGGAGCATGTGCGCGATGTGCCCGCGGTCCGGCTCGGGGACGCTCGTGCGCGGCGCCTTCGCGAGCGCGGCGCGGAAACGTTTCACGATCCGCACCTCGCGCTGCGCGGGGAGGGCGCGACGAACCGGACGACGACCGAAGGAACGCGCCCAGCCGACGACATCGACCGCGAACGTCTCGCGCTCGTGCGCGATGCAGGCCTTCTGCACGTCGAAGAGGAGGCGCGCCTCGACGTTCCACGGGTTGGTGCCGCTCGCCGCCTCTTGAACGAGTGGGACGATGAGCTCCGCCCACCCCTCGTCGACGGCGCCCTTCCATTTCAAGGCGCCGGCGATGCGACGAACGAAGAGATCGATCTCCGCGCGCAGCGCCGCTTCGCGCTCGCCGGCGCTCGCCGAGTCGGCCTCGCTCCACGCCCGCGCCTCCGCGAGCATCACGCGCACGTGATCGCGTCGCGCGAGGGAAGCCTCGGCGTCTGCGCCGAGCGAGAGGCGGCTCTCGCGCGTCGGTGACGCGCCGCTCGTGCGCGGTCGCCATCGCCGCGGCGCCCCGATCGCGTCGCCGCTCGCTGCGTTCGGGCGTTCGGAGTGGCGATCGCCCAGCGCGTCGACGCTCGGCGCGCCGTCGGGTCGACATCGCGCGAGGAGCGCGGCGACGTCGAGATCGAGCGCGAGCGTCGCGTCGATGTTCCCGAGGTTCGCGAGCGCGGGGAACGTTCGCTCCAAGAGCTCCGGTGCGAACGCGCGTATCTCGAGGTACGTCGCGGCGAACTCCGCGTACGTCGCGTCGTCGTCGTGCGGCGGGAGCAGTCGATCGTCGTGCCGAAGGACGAAGCGCACTTCGTCGAACTCGGTTTGCCCGATGCGATGGATGCGCGCGCGCAGCGCGGCCGGCGAGAGCGTCCCCGAGTCGCGCAGCCGCTCGAGCTCGCGATGAATCGTCGCGTGGTAGATCGCACGCCACATCCGGAGTTCGACGTCGGCCCCTTCGAGCTCCGTGCGCGGGAGAAGAATGACGTGCGCCGGGAGCGACGCCTTCGTGCACCCGAGCTCGGACTCGTCGCAGATCGCGCAGAGCGCGTCGCGCGGCAAGACGTACGATCCGGAGTGAGGAACATCGAGCCCGAAGCCGGGTAGCTTGCGGTGGCGCTTGATGACGCGGCGAAGGATCCGCGGATGGACGAGGAGCGCGTCCCCCTCGCGTAGCGAGCGCTCGATGTCGGAAGCCACCTTCTTGTTGTAGATGAGAGTGACCCGGGCGCGCGAGAGAAGTAGGGTCGCGGCGATGACGCCTCCCGCGGGACAGCTCGCACGCGCCGAGATCGAGCGGTACCACGCCGACGGTTTCCTCGTTCTGCCCGGCTTCATGAGCGCCGCCGCCTGCGACGCCGTTCGCGCGCGCGCGGCCGAGCTCGTCGCCGCGTTCGAGCCGGGCGACGTGCGCTCGGTCTTCACGACCAACGAGCAAGCACGAAAGACCGACGACTACTTCCTCGACTCCGGCGACACGGTCCGCTTTTTCTTCGAAGAGGGGGCGTTCGACGCGAGCGGCGAGCTGGTCCGCGCGAAGGAGACGGCGATCAACAAGATCGGTCACGCGCTCCACGATCTCGATCCCGCGTTCGATCGCTTCTCGCGTGCTCCCGCGATCGAAGAGCTCGTGCGCTCGCTCGGCGTCGACGATCCGCGCCTCATGCAGTCGATGTACATCTTCAAACAGCCGTTCATCGGCGGCGAGGTCGGCTGCCACCAAGACGCGACGTTCCTTCACACCGCGCCGGGCGGGCTCGTCGGGCTGTGGTTCGCGCTCGAAGACGCGCATCGCGAGAACGGCTGTCTGTGGGCGATCCCGGGCGGACATCGCGCCGGGTTGAAATCGCGGTTCGTACGCGACGCGAATCGACGCACGCACTTCGACGTGGCCGACGCAACGCCGTGGGACTCGGACGCGCTCGTTCCGTTGGAGATAGCGAAGGGGGGCGTGATCGTCCTCGACGGCCTCTCGCCGCACATGAGCCACGCGAACCGTTCGCCGAAATCGCGGCACGCGTACACGCTTCACGTCGTCCCGGGCGCGGCGGCGTACCCGAGCTCGAACTGGCTTCAGCGATCGGCGTCGATGCCTGCGCGCGGATTCTAGTCATGCCGGACGGTCGATTTCGCCTCGAGCTCGACGACCTCTCGATCGTCGAGCCCACGCCCGACGAGGTGCACGCGCACGCGCGCGATCTCGCCGCGATGTACAACGACGATCACAACCGCGCGATGATGGGCCACGACGCGATGACCGAAGCCGATGTCGTCGCGCACTTCGACGAGATGCGACGCGACGGCGCGCGAACCTTGCTCTTCTTCCAGGGCGAGACGCTCGTCGGCGACGGCGATCTGCGCGGCATGGCAGCCGGCGCCGCCGAGCTGGCCATCATGATCGGCGCGCGCGCGACGCAAGGCCGAGGGCTCGGTACGCGCTTCGCCCTCATGCTCCACGCGTTCGCGTTTCGCGTGCTCGGCCTCGAGCGCGTCTACGTCGGCATCGTTCCGGGAAACCTTGCGTCGCGGCGCCTCTTCGACAAGCTCGGCTACCGCGAAGACGCGAGCGACGAGGCGCGGGCGTACGCCGACGACGAGAGCGACGTGACGACGTCCACGGATCGCGCCTCCTTCGAAGCGCGCCACGCCGCCGCGCTCGACGCGATACGAATCGTCTGACGGACCTCGGTACCGCGCAGCGATCGCGTACGCTCCGCTCATGACGTCGAGATGGATCGTCGCGCGCGTCGCGCTCCTCGCGGGCGCCGCCTTCTGCTTCAGCGGCGCCGACGCGCGCGCCGACGGGCCCGACGCGCCGATCACGAAGGCCGATGCGCAAGACGCCATGCACGCCTACTTCCTCGGCGAGAAGCAGCAGGGCTACTTCTGGGGCGGCATCGGTCTCTTCGCGCTCTCCGCGGGCGGGTATGCCTTCGCGCGAAGGACCGAGTTCTCGCGCGGCTTCGCGTATCCGATGATGGCAGTCGGGCTCATTCAGCTCGCGGTGGGCGTCGTCCTTCTCGTGCGCTCCGACGCGCAGATCGCGGCGCTCGACAAAACGTTCGGCGACGGTGCGCGCGGTTTCCGCGACGCGGAGCTCGAGCGCATACGCCGCGTGAACCGCACGTTCTTGATCCTCGAGATCGCCGAGGCGGTGCTGATCGCCGGAGGCATCGGCCTCGCGGGGGTCGGCGCGTCGCGCGGCAACGACACCATGAAGGGCGTCGGTCTCGGTCTCGCGCTTCAAGCGACGGCGATGCTCGCGCTCGACGGCGTCGCGTCGCATCGCGCGCACATCTACCAGAGCGCGCTCGAACGATTCGACGTCGCGGTCACGCCGCTCGTCGGCGCGAGCGGCCTCGGTGGCGCCGCGCTCACGCTCGGCGGGCGCTTCGACTAGCGACTACTTCTTCGGCGCTGCGCTCGCCGACGTCGCCGGAGGTGCGGAGGCCGAAGCCCCCGGCGTCGCGCTCGCTTGCGTTGCGACGAAGATCGACGCGCGCTCACGCACGGCTTTTTGCAGGTTCGCGACGTCGCCTGGCTTCTTCGACTTCACGGTGAATTCGGACCCGCCCGGCACGTCCTTCACGCCGACGATCGTCTCCTTGACCACGATCGGACAGCGCCCGAGCCCGCCGCCCCCGGTGCCGCTCCCGCTGTGCGCGACGGCGCCGGCGTCGTGCAGCGACGCTTCGACGACGAACTTCGCGCGCCCGCGAATGTCCTTCTCGAAGACGTCGCCCTTCGCGGTCACGGTGATCATCACGCCGTCTTTCGTGTCCTTCACGAGCGTCTGCGCGCCGTCGACGGCGCTCGGGCAGTGCGCCATCTTTCGCTCGCCCGCGCCTTGCGTGGCTTGCGGGACGACGTCTTGGTAGCGCTCGCGCGTCTCGCGACGCAGCCAGTCGAGCGTGTCGGCGGCCTTCGCCTTAACGGTGATGCGCGCGCCGTCGGGGATGTCGGTGAGATCGACCGTCGTCTGCTTCATCACGACGGGGCAACGTCCGAACGTTCCACCGCCGCCTCCGCTGCCGTTGTGCTTCGCCGCGGCTGCGGGGCTCTTCGAGGCATCGGCGAGAACTTTGGCGCGCGCGCGAATGTCGGCGACGCCGGCCGCGTCCTTCGACGTGACGACGAGCTCGACGCCGCCTTCGACGTCCTTGATCACCGTCGTCGCGCCGGTCACCGCGCTGGGGCAGTGGGCCATCTTGCCGTTCGGCGCGACCGTCGCTGCGGGGAGCGCCGATGCGGATGCGCTTGCCGTCGCGCTCATCGCGCTGGATGGCGAAGCCGATGCGCTGGCCGTCGGCGTGGACGTGGGCTTCTTTTCGTCGTCACAACCGAAGGCGACGACGGATGCAGCGACGACAGCGAAGAGAGCGGTAGAAATGCGCACGGCAGGCCTCCTCAGGCGACGCGTGTAACACGCGTGTGACATTCGTACCGGGCGCCTTCGCGCTGTGCAAGCGCAGTGGAGAGGCTCAGTCGCCGAATCGGATCCCTTGCGCGAGCGCGACCTCGCCGCCGTAGCTGACGACGACCGTCTGCCGTCGCATGTACGCCTTCCACGCGTCCGAGCCGCTCTCGCGCCCGCCGCCCGTCTCTTTCTCGCCGCCGAACGCGCCGCCGATCTCCGCGCCGCTCGTTCCCATGTTCACGTACGCGAGCCCGCAGTCGGAGCCCTCGGCCGAGAGGAAGCGCTCGGACGCGCGGAGATCGCGGGTGATGATCGCGGACGAGAGCCCCTGCGCGACCGCGTTGTTCATCGCGATCGCGTCGTCGAGTCCGTCGTGCTCGAACACGTAGAGGATCGGTGCGAACGTCTCCTCGCGTGCGATCGCGAGATCGCGCGGCGCGCGGACGATCGCCGGCGTGACGTAGAACCCCGCGCGATCTACGCGCTCGCCTCCGCACAACACTTCGGCGCCTTCTGCGCGTGCGGCCGCGAGCGCCTTCATCATGCCGTCGACCGCGCGCGCGTTGACGAGCGGACCCATGAGCGTCCCTTCGGCGAGAGGATCGCCGATTTTCACGCGGGCGTATGCGTCGACGAGTCGGCGCGTGAGCTCTTTGGCGATCGACTTGTGCGCGATGAGCCGGCGCGTCGACGTGCAGCGTTGCCCCGCGGTGCCGACGGCGGCAAAGAGGATCGCGCGCGTCGCGACGTCGAGATCGGCGTCGTCCATGACGATCACGGCGTTGTTCCCGCCGAGCTCGAGGAGCGATCGGCCGAAGCGGCGCGCGGTCGTCTCGCCGACGATGCGCCCCATCGCGCAGCTCCCGGTCGCGGAGACGAGCGGGACGCGGCGATCGTTCGCGAGTCGCGCGCCGACGTCGCGACCTCCGCACGCGAGCGCGAAGATCGGCGGATGCCCGGACGCGCGCACGACGTCGTCGACGATCCGCGTGATCGCGATCGCCGTGAGCGGCGCCTCCTCCGACGGCTTCCACACGATCGCGTCGCCGCACACCGCGCCGATGAGCGCGTTCCACGCCCAGACCGCCGCCGGGAAATTGAACGCGGTGATCACGCCGACCACACCGAGCGGATGCCACTGCTCGAGCATGCGGTGGCTCGGACGCTCGGAGTGCATCGACTTGCCATAGAGCTGACGCGAGAGGCCGACCGCGAAATCCGCGACGTCGATCATCTCTTGCACTTCGCCTTCGGCCTCGGCGCGGATCTTCCCGACCTCGAGCGCGATGAGCGCACCGAGCGCCGTCTTCTTCGCGCGGAGCGCCTCGCCGATCTTGCGTACCAGCTCGCCGCGAACCGGCGCCGGCACGCGTCGCCACGCCTCGAACGCCCGCGCCGCTTGCGCGACGGCTTCGTCGCAGTCCTCGGCCGACGCTTGCACGACGCGCGCGATCGGCGCGCCGGTCGACGGATCGATCGACACGAGCTCGCCGCCGCGAGCGTCCGCGCGCCACGTCCCCGCGAAGAGCCCCGATTGCGTTTCGCCCAACCCGAGCGCCGAGAGCACGTCGTCCGATCGCTTCGTCATGCTCCGCGAAGTAGCACGAACGCCCTACGCACGCAGCGCACCGGGCGGCAGCGCGGGCGCCGTCACGTCCGCGATGATCCGCTTCAGCGTGGGCGACGAAGACGCCCCCTCGACCGCCGCCGCCGCCTCGCCCGCCGTCACGACGCCGTCGCGGTTCGCATCGAGCGCCGCGTTCTGCGCGTAGATCGCGCGACCCAGATCCGTCGGCGCATCCGAGCGCGCGATCGCGAATCCGGATCCGCGCCCGACCGCCGACGGAAAGAGCACGCACATGTACAGATCGCGGAGCGACGTGATCTTGCGTCCGCGCATCACGCGCGCGAGGTACGCCTCGACGAGCCCGAGCTGATCCTCCGCCGGCATCGCCGCGATCGCCGCGCCAGCGCGCTTCTCGCGTCCAGCGCCGCGTAGGCCGAGCAGATCCGCGGCGACCGACGGGAGAAACTGAATCAACCCGACCGCGCCGCTCGCCGGGTTCTTCGCGTTCGGCGCGAGTCGGCTCTCGAACCACATGACCGCGAGCAGATGCGCCGGATCGACGCCGAGCCGCTGCGCCATCGCCGCGATCTGCGACTTGAACGCGGGCGACACATCGGGCGCCGCCGGGTACGGAGTCACCGCGAGCTGCGTCCGCGCCCGCGCCTCGAGCGCCATCGCGAACGGTGCCGCGCCTCGATCGATTCGCATACCGTCTTCATCGGCCCGCGCGCGCCGAGGTTTCGGGAAATCGTCTCGGCGCAACGGGCCGTCGGCGATGAGCTCGATGAGCCGCCGTGAGAGGTGTGTCACTCGATCGTGGTGCGTGTGTCATCGCGCGGAGTCGTCGGGCGTGCGCCTAGCCGCCGTGTGTCAGCGGGGACGATCCCGCGAAATCAGAGCGTCGCCGTGAGTCGGCGCGGTCGTTGCTTATGCGCGCTCATTCCCCTCCACCGGAGATTGAGATGCGACGCGAACGTAGCAAGATCATCACCGCTTCTGCGGCAGTCATCGGCGCAGGCCTCGTAGCTTGCGGACACACTGCGAGCCCGACAGCGCCCGACGCCGAGGGGACCGGCGCGACCGCGCAGGCCATCACGACGTGCAGCGTCGATCAGACCCTCGCGGATGCCGTGACGCAGAGCGGCCCGGTCGCAGTGTCGCGGCAGCCAGGGTCCCTCGACGTCTTCTACAAGGGCGGCACGACGGGCACGGTGAAGCGGCGCACGCTCCGAGGGGATCGCAAGACGTGGTCGGCGGAGGAAGACAATCTCGGAGCATTCTTCGGCAAACCCGGAGTCGCGTCGTGGTCGCAGCACACGCCCAACGCCGACCGCCTCGACGTCTTCGTGCGCGGACTGAACAACGGGCTTTGGCACCGATGGTACGAAAACGGCCAATGGATGAATGGATGGGAGGGGCTCGGCGGGACGATGGCGTCGTCGCCGACGGTCTCGTCGTGGGGAGACGGTCGCCTCGACATCTTCTACACCACCGCCGACACGGCGCTCCGTCATCGCCGATGGGATTCCAGCTCGCCGGGGTGGTCGATCGAGGACAACCTCGGGACGGCCGTGAAGGGGGACCCCGCCGCAGTGTCGTGGGGATCGGGACGCATCGACGTCGTCGTGCGCGGCACGAACGATCGCCTCTATCACAAGTGGTACGACGGCTCCTGGCACGACTACGAAGGACTCGGCGGAAGCGTGCTCGCCTCGAGCCCGACTATCGCGTCGTGGGCGCCCGGTCGCCTCGACATCTTCTATTTGAGCGGCTCTGCCCCGACGCTGAAGCACCGCGCGTTCGGCACGAATGGATGGGAAGACGAGGAGGATCTCGGCGGGCTCACCAATGGCGCTGGCGGCGCGACCAAGTACGCGGGTGATCCGTCGGCCGTTTCGATAGGCGACAGTCGAATCGACGTCCTCGTCAACGACGACAAGAACCACTTGGTTCGACGGTCCTGGTACGGCGCCAACGCGCGCCTCAAGCCGCTCGATTGCACCGCGGGGACCGCGACGGTCGTGGCTGGCAAATGGCGAGGCAGCATGATCCTCGAGGACTCCGGATTCGCCGCCGGTGGCGGCGAGGTCGCGCTTCCGAACCTCCGCATCCCGGTCACGGCGCTCGCGTCGGACGCCAACGCTCCTCCGACCAACGCGCAGCCGGCGATCAAAGCGGCACCGTGGGTGCTCTTGAGTGATCCGAGCGGCGTGGTCACGCCTTCGGGAAAGGTCCTCGTCACCGGCGCGAGCGGGTTCGCGAGCTACACCGACGACTACGTCGTTCCGACTCCGCATGCCAATGGCGACACCGGCGCACTTCGCGCGCGCATTCGCGTGGACGCCGCCAACCCACCGGCGATCACGGCCGGCAAGCTCACGGGCCGCTTCTTCGTCGATGTGCCGATCACGTCGCAGCCTGCCGCGTATCCGGCTACGGGCATCGTCACGGCAATGGCCACGCAGACGTGGTCGTTCGTGCTCGATCGGAGCGACGATTTGTCCACCGCACAGGCGTGCACCGCGTCGAGCCAGTGCGGCGCGAACGCCGCCTGCGATACGCGCGTCGGGCTGTGCAGCGCCGGCGCCGCCGGCGTCTCGAGCGGCGCGGACGCCGTCACCAGCGTGACGCACGGCCTCGCCTCCGCGTGGCCGACGACCGTCGACGGAATGATCAACACCGCCGCCACGGGCAACGGCAGTCCGTGGTTCCTCGATCCCAACGATCGGAGCGAGAACGGCAATAACCGCATTCGCGACTTCTACCGAGTCCAGCTTCCGCCGAGCTACGACTGGGGCGTCAAGTACTCGTATGTCGTCGATCGCGCCGCGCTCTACAGTCAGGCAAACGATCTCGCTTACAAGATCTGCCTGCGCGATTTCACGAGCGAGCGGATCGGCGCGACGCTGACCGAGTCGGCTCAGTATGGGGCGCGCAACGTCGTCGCCTTCGGGATCAACAAGACGGGTGCGTACACGGGCGGGTGCGTCCCCACGGTCAATCCCGACAAATGGTGGGTAACGCCCGCCGACTTGTGCGGCGCGATCTACGACAGCCCCGCTGTCTTCTCGGACACGGGGACATCATGCAACTACTACACGGCGCCCCACGTCTTCCGAACAAGGTGGCGAAAGACGTACCTTCCCTGCGTCGAGGGCGTCGCGAACGATCCGGCCACCACCAACCTCGGCGAAGGACCAATCAACTTCAACTGCTCGAGCTTCCACTCGACGGTCGACTCGTGGAACAACGAGCAGACGACGTACGCCACGTTCTTGAGGCAGCGATGCGTCGAGACCGAGGTCGACATGAAGATCGTCGCGCCGTACTCGGCTAACGATCCGCGGCCGCAGACGCGCAAGATCTATATCTGCAACATGGATAACGCTCTCTCCGGCGTCGAGACCAAGAACGGTACAGCCCAGTTCGGACCGTTCAACAACTGGGAGTGGATGGGATGCTGGGATCCTACGGGGAAGCCGCCGGGATCGTCCTTGTTCGATTCGCATAGCTTCAATCGACTGTTCGGCGGGGCTCTCGCGCCAGGCGCCGTCTCGAACGACGCGATGTGCGGCGTTCCGGTGATCGACGCCAATCGGCCGGCGACGGCGTACGCCCCGTACACGTTCCCGCTCTTTTCGCACAACGACGGGCCGGGCGGGGCGACGGCCAACACGATGGGCAAGGCGCTCCTCGATGAATGCGCGAGCGAGCTCGCGATTTCCCCGACGGAATCACTGGAAATCAAGAAAGTGTTCGACCCAAGTCGTCAATGCATCAGTACGCCTCGCTTCTTCACGTCGCTCCGCGACGCGTCGCTCGCGTCGAACCTCGCGTACTTCAACCACCTCGTGCAGCAGTGGCTGCAGATGAGCTCGTTCCTCGCGAACCAGGGCGTGCAAGGCGCCGAGCTCTTGGCCGCAGTGGTCGACGACATGCGCACCGACGTCGCGCCGCCGGGCCCACTCGAGGACGCCAACAAGCTCGTCGCTCAGCTCGACGATGCGATGGATCTCGTCCTCGACCACACCTTCGGTCCCAAGCTGGTCGCCGCGGCGAACGCCGGTGACTATCGCCGCACCGAGGAATATTGGGCGGGCGCGACGCTGGGCAATGCGGACGACGCGGGCACCAATATGGCCATCGTCCTCGCCGAAACGGCAAAGAGCTACCTCGTCGCCGTCGAACAGGTCATTGCCCAAGTGGCCAATGACGTGACCGGTCGCTGCGGAGAGATCGACGTGCCCGCAAAAATGGCGACGCTCCAGCAGCGCGCTGGGCGCTCCCTGCGGTACGCGGCGGCGATGTCGGGGCTGGCGAACGCGATCGCGGCGGCGAGCGACTCCGGCCATCTCGACGGCACGAGGTGGGAGCACGCGCGTCGTCTCTTGGCGAGTCAGCGCCAGCGCGTCGTCGACAAGGCCGCGGACGTCTCCGCGTGCAAGTCGCCTTCGGGCTCCGAGAACGACGACGTACCCATCTATTGGAGCGACCAGCTCACGAACGTGTCGCGCTTCTTCGCGGGCTCGGAGTACTTCCGCCAACAAGCCATCACCGAGGTCGGCGTCTCGCAGAAGAACCTCGATAACGCACGCCAAGCGTGGATCGAATGGCGCAACAGCCACCTCCAGTCGCTCGCGCAAGAGAACGACATGAGCCGCCGCGTCGCGGACATCGAGACGCACTACGCCGAGCCGATCATCGAAGCGTGCGGCATGAGCAACATGGATCCGACGATCGTGATCGATGCGTTCGGCGGCGGGCAGGGATCGTACGCGCCGGAGACGTGCTACGTGCCGGCCGGCGTGGCGTGCGCGTCGGCGACGGACGCTTCCTGCTACCGCGGGACGATGGGGGAAGCTGCGCTCGCGATCGTCGGCGCGCGAGCCGACGTAGCCATCGCGCAGAAGAGCTGGCAGGACGCGCAAGCGGCTTACGACACGCAAGCGAAGTACTGCATCCAGGTCGTCGAGCCGGACGCCAACCGGCGGATCCTCCTGGCGGCGGATCATCAGAACACCCTCAACGATCTGCAGACGCAGAAGATGTGGGCCGACGGCATCGCCGCCGCGCTCGATGAAGCGAAGGACTGCTCGAACGCGGCGACCTTGGCATTTTCGTTCGGCTCGAACTGCGTCGAGGCGATGGGGGCCACGATCGCGAAGGTCGCGAGCATCGGCATCCAGAAGGAGGTCGACACCGAGAACAACCACTACGCGCAAGAAATGGCCGACATGGAAGCCAGAGCCACGACGGCCGCGTGCTTTCACGAGGCGGACATGCGGAAGATCGGCGTCGACACGGCGCGCGATCAAATCGGGCGTCGCCTCATCGAGGTGCAAGCGAACCTCCTCCGGCTCCAAAACCTGCAGCGCCATGTGCGCGAGCTGGTGAGTGAAGGCCGCGCGGCGCGCGCTCGCGAGCTGGCGCGCGCGGTTCCGAGCGTCGAGTTCCACTACTGGCTGAACGAGAAAATCGACACGTTCCAGCAACAGTTCGGCTGGGCCAAGCACGTCGCGTATCTCGCGGTGAAATCCGTGGAATGGGACTACCAGGAGTCGTTGCCGGATCTTCGCAAAGCGGTCATGCAAGCCACGACGCCCGCGCAGCTCACCAACAAGGCGCTCATCCCGCTCGGGGCCATCACGCTGTCGAAGAAGATCAACAACAACTCGCCGGGAAAGACGCAAGTCGGCGTGTTCAGCATGGTGAGCGACATCTTGAAGCTCGGCGATCGCACGGGCAGCGGCGGCCGGAACGCCGTCGGTCGCTTCCGCGACATGATCTCGTCGCCAGCCGGTCGCATCTACGACGTCGACGGCAACTGGGTCGGACAGGGAATCCGGTTCACCTTCGGCAAATCGCTTACCGCGCCCGACCGTTGCGCGGAGCGCTTGTGGCGAGTCATGGCGGCGTACGTCGGTGACGGCGTGACGACGGACGGCGGCAAGATCGGGTTGCGCGTCGCCAAACGAAACACGTTCTCCAGCCGATGGTGTGCGGGCCACGGTACGGCCGGAACCGACCAAGTCGGCGTCAGCACCGGCATCTCGTACTTCTTCGGTGGCCACGCCTCGATGCCCACCGCGGGGATGAGCTCGTGGAACGCGGCGTCGGTGGATGCGATCAACTCGCCGTCGAAGGTGGACTTCGCGAACATCGACTTCCACAACGGATCGTCCGAAGAGCTCGCGGGTCGCGGCCTGTTCGGCGATTACATCGTCTACATCCCAGTCAGCCAGCTGTCGAAGGTGTCGTTTCCCGCACTCGAGGACATCTATCTGCGCCTCGACTACGAGGACATCGACAACTCGCAGCTCGGCGCGATCCTCCACCACTGACTGACGCCAAAGGAGACGACCGTGATGCGTTTCTCTCGATGGGTCCCGGCGCTCGCGCTCGCGGCCGTCTCCTTCGTTACTCGCCCGGCGGCAGCGCTCTCGCTGCCATCACCGGGAGCGATCTCGCCGACGACGCTCAAGCTCCCGGACGGCCCCGCGTCGGTCCGTGGCCTCGACGACGGCGCAAGCGTCGACACGTTCGACGGTCAGCTCACGTACGCGGTGCCGATCGAAGTCCCCGCGGGTCCCGGCGGGCTCAAGCCGCACCTCTCCGTGGCCTATTCGGGCGCGCTCGGCAACGGCGCGATTGGGGTCGGCTTCGCGCTCGGCGGAGTCGCCATTCAACGCTCGCTGCGCCACGGCGTCCCGAGCTACGACGATTCGATCGACGAGCTCGAGCTCGTGGGCCTCGGCAAGAGCGGGCGCCTCGTTCCAATCTCCGACGGAACATTTCGCGTCGAAGGGCACGGACAGGGGACGAAGGTCGTTCGGTCGGGCAACGGGTTCGTCGTCACGACGCACGAGGGGACGCGCTATGTCCTCGGCACCGGCTCGGGCGCGCAGCAGGCCGCGAAGGGACGGGTCGCGGCGTGGCTCCTCGAGGCGGCGATCGACCTCGCCGGCCAACGCATCGACTACGCATACACGATCGATCGCGGGCAGACGTACCTCGCGAGCATCGCGTGGGCGCCGGCCTTTCACGTCGATCTCGCGTACGCGGCGCGTCCCGATGTGGTGACGAGCTATCGCACGGGCTGGGAGGTGACGACCGCGAGCCGCCTTGCGTCCATTCGGGTCAGCGCGTCGAACGACGCGATACGAACCTACGCGCTCGCGTACGACGACACGCTGCCGCTCTCGCGCCTCTCCGGCGTGACGATGACGGGACACGCCGGCGCGACGGGTTGGCCTGCGCTTCACTTTTCGTACGGCGGCCCGCAACCGGCCACGATGACGGCCCTCGGCAACGTCGGAGGCTGGGTGCTCAACACGCGCGGCGTCGCCCTCGCAGACGTCGACGGCGACGGACGCAGTGATCTCTTGCGCGTCGACGCCGCCGGGCACTCGTACCGAAGAAATCTCGGCAACGGCAGCTTCGCCGACGCCGTCACTGTCCCGAACGGCAACGGCGTCGATCTGTCGACCTCGCGCCTCGTCGATCTCGACGGCGACATGCGGCCCGAGCTCACGTACGTCATCGGCACGACGTGGCGTGTGCGCGCGTTGTCCGGCGCGTCGTGGGTCGCGCCGTTCGTCTGGAACGGTACCAGCGGCGAGCCGATGTTCGGCAGCGGGGTCACCGTAGCCGACGTCAACGGCGACGGCCGGGCCGACATGCTCCGTCAATCGATGGGCAACCTGTATGTGCATTTCGCGACGGCCGGCGGCTTCGGTCCGAGCATCCCCGTGACGCCCATCGACGCGCCGAACAACGTGACCCTCGGAACGTCGAGCGTTCGCACCCACGACGTGAACGGCGACGGCTTGGCCGACGTCGTCTACCTCACCGACAGTTGGATGAAGGTGTACTTCGGTGTCGGCGACGGAAGCTTCACCGCGGGAAGCATCGTCGCGTATCCGTGGCCGGCCACGGCGGTCGCGCCCGCCGCGACGCACCTCGCGGACTTGAATCGCGACGGCGTCGCGGACTTGGTGCGCTTCATCAACGGCAACATGGAGTGGTACCGCGGCAAACCGAATCTCACGTTCGACGGGACGCCGGTCAAGATCGCGCGACCTGACAGTGCCGACTACGACGCGGTCGTCGCCGTCGCCGACATGAACGGAAACGGATCGGACGACGTCGTGTGGTCGTCGCCGCGAGGGATGTGGATCTTGGATCTCTCCGGTCCGACGACGTTCGCGATGTTGTCGCGGATCGACAACGGGCTCGGAAAGACGACGTCGTTCGAGTACACGGCGACGGGCGATCTCGAGGCGAAGGACGAAGCGGCGGGGAAGCCGTGGAGCGTCAAACCTCCGATCGCGATTCCGGTGCCCGTGCGCATGGTCACGCAGACGGGTGCCGGCGATCCGGCACGCGCGGTCACCTTCACCGTGCGCGATGGCTTCTACGACGTGAGGGAGCGACGGTTCGGAGGTTTCCTCGGCGCGACCGAGCGTGCCGAGTCGCTCGTCGCCGCCACGGTGCAAACCGTTTTCGAGCAAGGCCTTGACGATCGCCGCGTGCTTCGCGGTCAGCCGCTGTCGCTGACCACGTTTGACGAGAAGGGCGCGATCGTTCTGCAGAAGACGTTCACGCGCGATACGGTCGCGATCGCGGCCCTCGGGACGAGCCCGCTCGCGCGCGTGGGTTTCGTGCGCGACGAGACCGAGACGCGCTTCGAAGGGCTCGCGCACCCCGTCGCGGTGCGCACGGAATACGTGGTCGACGCGCTCGGTCGCGTGCTGGAGGAGCATCACCTCGGCCGTCTCGATCTCGCGGGGGACGAGACGACGGCGTTCCGCACGTTCGCCGACGACGACACCACGTGGGTGCGTGACGCGATTGTCTATGACGGGACCAAGGACGCGAGCGGTCAGGTCGTCCGCGAGCGTCGGCACACGTATGGCGACGACGTCCAGCTCCTGCCGCTCGGCGTCGTCGGCAAGGGTTGGTCGCGGAAGACCGAGTCGCGCCTCGCCGACGCCACGCGCGGCGAAGTGTGGATCGACGACGACGAGACCAAGTATGACGCGAAGGGGAACGTCGTCGCGAAGTTCGACGGCAAGGCGTGGCACGCGCGTGTCTACGACGCGAACGGTCTCTATGTGCTCCAAGAGCGGGTGACCACCGGGACGCGCGCGCTCGTGTGGACGGCGTCGTGGGACGAAAAGCTCGGCGTCCCCGTGCGGATGAGCGGTCCGAACGGCGAGCCCACGTTCCTCTCGTACGACGGATTTGGTCGCCTGACCGGACGCGGGCATGCGCAGGGGCTGCCGTTCGTCGTCTATGCCTACGATTGGTCGGCGCCGCGGCCGCGGACGACCGTCTATCAGTTCGAAGGTGCGGAGAGCGCGCTCAAACCGTTCGTCGGATGGAGCGCCGGGAGCGGATGGCGCGAGAGCGACGCGTTCACCAACGGCGGCGGCGAGCGCGCGTTCGTCGCGACGCGGCTCGCGAGCGGACAGTATGCGATCCATCATTGGGTGACCCGCGACGATCAGGGTCGGGTCGTGTTCGAAGCGGAGCCGTTCTTCGCGACGGCGCTGCCGCCCGCCGTGCCCATCGGCACGCCGGGCCACGCGACGACGTACGACGCGCTCGGTCGCACGACGGCGACCGTTCTTCCGACCGGCTCGGCCAAGCGGACGCGCTACGCCGCCTTCGAGGTCGCGAGCACGACCGACGATCTCGCTCCGGTGACGACGCGCCTCGACGGCCTCGGACGCGTGCTCCACACCGAGCGCACAATCGGGGCGACGGTCGAATCCGTCGACGCGCTCTACGACGTGACCGGATCGATCACCAAGCTTCGTTTGCAAGGGGGAGCGGTCGAGCATGCCTATGCATACGACTCGCTCGGTCGTCTCGTCGCGACGCTCGATCCGGACAACGGCGCGCGCAAGATGGCGTGGAACGATCTGCACGAGCTCGTCTCGCAGACGAACGCCGCCGGACAGATCGTCGACTACACGTACGACGACATCGGTCGCGTGACGAAGATCCACGCCGCCGACGGGACCGCGTACGTCTATCACTACGACGCGGCCAAAGACGGGACGACGAGCGGCAACACGTTGGGAAGAGTCGCGTGGATCGAGGAGCCCACGGGCGAGGTCGACTTCGCGTACGACGTCGACGGTCGCGAGGCGCGCGTGCGTCGCATCGTGAGCGGGCGCTCCGTCGAAGTGCGACACACGCATGCGCCGACGGGTCCGCTGCTCGCCGTCAGCTACGACGACGGCTTCGGGTTCGACGTCGGATACGACGACGCGGGGCGCATGGTGCGCGTCGGTTCGTATTGGCAGGCGCTCGCGCTCGATGCGCGCGGGGCGGTAGCCCAAGAGCGGTTCGGCAACGGCGTCGTCGAGACGTACCAGCGCGACGCGATCGGGCAGCCGAGCCATCTGCGGATCGAGAGGCCCACGCACGCCGCGATTTACGACGTCGCCGTCACGCGCAATCGCTTCGGCGGGATCACGAGCGTGCAAGACGGCGACGGCGTCGGCCTCGATCACACGGCGACGTTCGCGTACGACGGCGCGGGCCGGCTCGTGCAAGCGCTGCTCGGCGCGGGCGCATCGCAGTTCGCCTTTGTGTACGGCTACGACGGATTGCAGAACATGGTGTCGCGAGGCGCGACGGGGCCGAAAGCGCTCGACGTGGCGATTGGCACGTATGTCTATGGCGAGAACGGGAGGAGCCCGCGCCAGCTCACGCACGTGCGCGGCGCGAGTGCGACCGTCGACTTCGACTATGACGCCGCCGGCCGTGTCACGCGCGAGGCAAACATCTCGATGACGTACGACGGATTCGACGAGCTCTTGGCTGTGACCCAGAAGAATGCACAGGGGGTGGTGCAGGCGCTCGCGCAGCATGCCTACGGGTACGACGGTCTTCGTGTCTCCACGAAGGGCGCCGACGGCAGCGTAAAGTTGTGGCTATCTGCGGACGTCACCGAGCACGGGGGCGTTCGCGAGCACGCCGTGGAGGTGGGCGGTCGCACGGTCGCGAAGGTGAGCGTTGCGACTTCATCGCTGCCGCCGCCGAGCATCGGCTCGCTCGCCGCGCCTCCGCAGCCGCGCGTGACCGCCAGCGGCGGTACGACGTCGGACGCCGATCGGTCGAAGTGGGCGCTCCCGTTCGCGCTCTTCGGCGTGCTCGTGCTCCTCGCGATGCTGTCCGCACGGGGCGTTCGCAAACGATTCGCGAGCGCGGTGCTCGCGACGATCGTGCTCGCGTCCGCGGCGTGCTCTTCGGGCGGCTCGAACGACGGCCGGACCGACTACGCGGTCGCTGCGTGGAGCGCCGGCGACATCGTCTACTTCCACCAAGGCTTCGCGGCCGGGCCGGTCGCGTTCACCGGCGCCGCGGGGGCGGTCCTCGAAGAGCGGCGCTACGAGCCGTTCGGCGCGCCCATCGATGCTTACAAAGAGTCGGGCGGCGTAGGCTCGATTGGCAACGTCGACTTCGCGCGTGAGCCGACCAATGGCCTCGCGAAGGAGACCGATCCGAGCACCGGCCTCTCGTACCACGGCGCGCGCTGGATGGCGCCGCAGCTCGCGCGTTGGCTGACGCCGGATCCGCCGACCAAGGCTCCAGATCCGCGCTTCCTCCTCGCGCCATGGGATCTCAATCCGTATTCGTACGTGAGGTCCAATCCGCTTCTCTATTGGGATCCCGATGGACGTGATTGGCAGTCCTTCGGCACAGGGCTCGCTGTCGGTTTTGCCAAGGGATTCGTGACGGCGGTGGCGATCGCCGCGGTCGCGACGGTCGCACCGGTGGCCGGCACCGTCATCGGCGTAGGGATGCTCGCGTACGGCGCGTACCAGCTCTACGAAGGGCGCCACGAGATCGCGGCGCTCGGGCAGCGCATCGCCGATGGGAAGACGACCGACGCGGATCACGCCGCGATCGGCGAGATGATTGGCGGGTATCTCGGCGGGAAGGCGGGCGCGCCGGTCGGAGTGTTGGCGGGCGGAGCGATCAAGGCGGCGCTGCCATCGGTCCCGAAGCCGCCACCGGCGCCTACGGGGCTCGGGGTTCGCTCGGGGGTGAAGGCTGGAGCGGGATCACGCGGCGGGAAGGCGAACGGTCCGCTCGGAAGAGGCGGGGGTCGCGGTGCCGGGGACGGGTCCACTCGCGACGTCGTTACGGCAAATGGGCAGCGCGCGGCGCCGGATGGAACGCGACTGGGGCCGAGTGGAAAAAAGGAGTATCACTACTCCAACTCGGCGACGAGAAAGGGGGCGGTCGATGGCGCAAGGGCTCAGGGCGGTGGACAGATCGAAAAGGATGTAGCTTCGGTGAAGCAGCCGCCGCATTGGCACGCGGTGGGGGAGAGCGGAGAGCGAGTCTCTGGTCCTGGTAAAACGCACTTCAACGTTCGGGGCAGTAGCCCCAAATCGGACTGAGGCGTGACGAAGCGCATGCGGTACGTGGTCGTCGATTGCTATCCCGAGTCAGGCACGGACGCATTCCGAGAGTTTGCCGGCGCGGCGGTCGGCTGCTGGTTGCGCACCGACTTCGGCGATGACGGAGCGAAGGTAGACACCGTCGTTCGGGAGAAGCTCCTCGCGGCTGGATGGCGCGTCGCGCGGACTCTGGAGTGCGAGGACGTTACGGCCGACACGTACGCCCAAAGGGCGGAGGCGCGAGAGTACTTCGAACAAGCGCGCTTAGACGGTTTCGTTGCCAACTTCCATGTCACCGCTCGAGAGTCTGTCGACGCTACGCACGTCGATGCCCGCGACGTCGCGACTGCGCTCACGAACGCCGCCGAGAGGATCGCTCAGAACGGTGCGCTCTCTCTCTACTCGAGCGTTGCGGCCCAATGGGCAAACGGCGTAACTCCAACCGGCGACGAGTTCGTTCCTTTGTGGCTGAGCGAGGCGGACGCTTCGCGTTGGCTGGAACACTGGGCGGGATACGACTTGCGACGCCTCACTCCCGATGCGCTTCGCGCTCCTGGTTTACTTGGCAAGGCCAATGACGCAGAGATGTGGATAGGCATGGGCATAACCGAAGCCCGATTGGTGACGTGTCACCCGATATGGCTGAGTGACATGCTCCTGCGGCGGTAGCGTTTCGCACCCCATGCTCACCTGCCTCGCGCGGTCTGAAATCCCACTGAACGAGTCGCGCGCCTCTCACGGCCCCGGCGTGAACGTCCCCTGGCATTTCGCTGTCGCGACCGTCGAATCACCGAACGTCGCCCCTTTGCCGTCGACCGCGTAATAGTCGATGCCGTCCACCTGCGCGCTGAGCGTCGGACTGACGGTCGGTGGCGCGTGATCCCACGTATTGCCGACGAACGTGGCCGTCGTGTTCGCCGCGAGAGGGACGAACTGGAGAACGTCGCCTCCGACCACCTGCCCGTGGCATGGGATTCGGTATCCCGCGTACGAATTGCAGCTGAACGAGTTGCCGCCGGGATCGTCGGGCTTCCCAAAGTCGAGCATGCCGTTGAACGGGCTCGAGCCGTCGATGCAAATGGCGACGTGATTGCCTACGAAGGAGTTGCCACGCGCGCGCAGGATCTTGGGCCACGCAGTGGTGTCGTGATCCCAGAGCAAGATCGCGGCGAGATCGTTGCCGATGAACGTGTTGTCGCGGAGCTCGTCGACGTGCGCGCCCCAGATCAAATCGACAGCGCCGTTCGCGAGCGCCTGGAAGGTGTTCCTCCGGATCGAGACCCAGCTCGGCGAATCGTCGCCACCCCAGTCGATCCATATCCCGGAGGCGCCCGTCGTGAACGTGTTGTTGACGATGTCGATCGCGGCGACGCAACCGCCGATCGCGACGTTGTGAACGCCGTTCTCGAAGAACCGATTCGCGAGCGCAGGATCGTCGCCGCCGATCTCGGCCGCGACGTACGTCCTGTCCGTGAGAGAGCTGCATCCGTTGACGGCGATGCCGTCGAATACCAGTTGTTGCCAGCTGATCCCCTCGATCGCGCTCGACACGATGCGCGCGTTGCAGCCGCTCTGGACGGGCGCGAGGCGATTCGAGATGGCGATGCCGATGGAGTATTGAATGCCGATCTGGACGCGCTCGATGGTGAGGTTCGGCGGCGGTTGCGCTCGGCCCGCCACCGCGTTGCCGCGGTTGCAATAGATGCCGACGACGCCGGCGTCGGCTTTCGTCACCATGCCCGACGTCATTCGGACGCCGGAGACGCGCGACGCGATCTTCTCGTCGCCCACCAGGATGGTCGCGCGGGCGACGGCGATCGAGCTCTTGTCCGAGTAGATATCGACGTGGCCCACGCCGTCGAGGACGGTCGACGGGCCTTCACCTTCGAGCGAGATGCCGCCGCGCAGGTCGATCGGAAATGCTTCGCCGCTCGCAGCGCTGTAGTTGCCGTTCGCGACGTGCACCGAACGCGTGGGCGCGTGCGACCGTCTCGCAGCGGCGACGGCCTCGGTGATCGTCGTGAAGACGCAGTGTCCCGCGCCGGGAGCGGCGTCGGCGCGGGCGTAGAAGTCGGCGTCGTCCGCGCCGCACGCACTCGAAGCGTCGCCGCGCCCGCCGTTGTCCGCGCCGCCGTCCGCTGGCTCCGGGTACACATCGTCGAAGTGCGTACCCAAGATGCCGCCGCACGCGGCCACGGCGAGGAGCGAGAGGAACGCCGCCGCGCGCGCGACGAGTGAGCCGCGGCGAGCAGGAGCCTGAAGGCGCGCCATCAGAAGCTTCCGCCGACGCGAAGCATCATCGGCGCCGCCGCGCGGCCGCTCGTCGGCGCGGTCGGTGCGCTCGGCGCGGAGAGCGCGAACCAGGTGCCAGCGCCGATCGCGACGACCCCTCCGACGAATCCGATCGTGGCCCAGCGCTCGTAGGTCGCGCCGTCGTGCGCGGCGGCGACGCCGACGGGATCGCAAGCATTGCCGTGGCAGTGCGCGTCGACGTCGCCCTGCTTCCCGCGCGCGAACCCCGCGAGGACGACGCTCGCGACGACGCCCGCCGCGCCGACGCCGAACAACGTGTACTCGGCGATGCGTCTCGCTCGGGGCCCGTGCCCGGCCGTCGTGGAAGCGCGCGCATGCGCAGCGCTCGGCGCGTCCGGCGCGATCGGGACCGCAGCGGGAAAGACGATCGTCTCGTCGCGCTTCTCCGCCTCGGCCATGGTGAACGCGACGCGCTGCTCCGGAGCTCCGACCGATCGCCCGACGAGGACGTGCGCACCGGGATCGACCGGAAGTACGCCGCTCATGCTCGCCGCGTGGAGCTCCACGCCATCGAGGAGGATCGTCGCGCGATCGAGCGGCCGTCCTTCGACCCGAATGCGTAGCGAGGGAAGTCGAGGCAGAAGCGAAGCCGCGTGGTCGCGCGCGATCGGCGCGCGCTCGTCGCTCTCCGGCACCTGGTCGATGACACCGCGGAAATGCGCCCACGCCGTCGCGACGTGCCCGAGTTGCTCTTCGCACAGCGCGAGATTGAGGAGCGTCCCCGCGGATGGATCCAGCCGTTGGCTCTCGGCGAGGCGCGGGCACGCCGTCGCGTAGTCGCCGTCGCGCATCGCCGTGCGTCCGTCACGGAAGAGCGCCTCGGCGAGAGAGCCGTTGTCGGCGCGTACGACGACCGGCGCGATCGTGAGGACGGTAGCGACGACGAACGCGGTGATCGAGCGATGCGACTGAGAGGAGGCGGAGCGGCGGAGGTTCATTTTCGGCGATCGAGGATCTTGTCGAGCGGGGCGGGGGCCGTCGCCGTGGGCTCAGCGTTTGGAGGGGCCGAGGCTTGGCTGGAGGTCGGGCTCGAGGTCGCGGCCGTCGTCGCGATCGACGAGTGTGCGCGCAGGAGCGGCGCCGACGACGCGGGTGCGGCCGACGCGGACGCGGTCGACGCGGGCGCGGCGGATGCGGAAGTCTGCGGCGGAGCGGGCTCCGGTGTCACCGGCCCGTCCTGCGCCGTCACCGCCAGCGCCGTCGCGGCGAGCGAGGCTGCCGATCCGACGGACGCGCGCAACGTGGTCGCCGTGGGTCGCTCCGCGATCATCGCCGCCGCGAGCACACATAAGCCCGCGACGAGGCCGACCCATCGCGCACGCTCGCTGAACGATCGCCGACGCGGCGCGATCGGATGCAGCGACGTCGCCGCCGAAAGGAGCTCCGGCGCGTCGGCTGGATCGCTCGTTCGATCGCCGCCGTCCGATCGCGGCGCGAGCGTCGCGCTCGTGTCGCGCTGCGCCCTCGGCTCGGGCGCCTCGGTACTAGGCGCGCGCTCCCACTCCTGGCGAACGACACACCACGCCTCGAGCATCGCCCGCGCGTCCGTCCACCGTTCGGAGGCGTGAAACGCGAGCGCGCGATCGACGACGCGGACGATGGCGCGCGGCGTCTCCGGCGCAACGTCGGCGAGCGAAGGCGGCGGCTGTGTCGCCGTGCGAATCAACATCTCGCCCGGCGTCTGACTCGGATGCACGAAGCGCCCTGTCAGCAGCGTGAAGATCGTCGCGCCGATACCCCAAACGTCGCTCCGTGCGTCGGCCTCGCGCGCGCGGCCCCACGCCTGCTCGGGCGACATGAACGCCGGCGTGCCGAGCGTCGCATTGCTCGTCGTCAACGTCTCGACCGAGTCGTCGAAGCGTGCGAGACCGAAGTCGAGGACGCGCACGCGACCGCTCGTCTCGACGAATACGTTCTCGGGCTTGAGGTCGCGATGCACGATGTGCTTCGCGTGGGCGACGGCGATGACGCGCAGGAGGTCCTCGCCGATGCGGAGGACTTCGGCGATCGCGAGCCGACCGCCGCACCGACGGGCGCGCGCGTGCAGCGTCTCGCCTTCGAGGAGATCCATGACGAGAAAGACCGTCCCGCCGTCGACGCCGTCGTCGAGGACCGCGACCGCGCCGTCACGCGCGAGCACGTTCGCCGCGTACGCTTCGCGGACGAGGCGCGCGCGCGACGACGTGCTCGAGAGTCGATCCGCGCGCATCGCTTTGATGGCCGCGCGATGCCCGTTTCGATGCGTAGCTGCGTACACGGCCGATGTCCCACCGATCCCGAGGACCGAGTCGAGCCTCCATTTTCCAGCGAGCGTCGATCCGACGCAGCCGCGCGCGGATTTTTCCCATTCGGGCGTATCGTCGAGGACCTCGTGACGCTGTGACATCGCAGCAGACGTGCGTATAGCTCGACGTTCGACGTACGCAACCGCGCGAACGGACGACGTCTAGGACGACGAGGGATCGTTCGGCGATCGAAATCGCGACAGATCGAGCTCGAGCTTCTCCGCCCATCGGTAAATCTGTTTTCGCTCGCGTCGAAAGTAGCGCGCGACTTGCACCATGTTGCCGCCGAAGTGCGCGAGGACACGTTCGAGCTGCTCGGCGTCGGGCGTCACGTCGTGCGGGACGAGGACCTCGATCGGCGGATCGACCGGTGGCGCGAGCGACGGCTCGCGATTCGCCACGGCGATCGCGATTGCGTCGGGAAGGTGCTCGAAGCGAATCGCGTCGCGTCCGGCGCGGAGGGCGGCGGCCTCAAGGATCTGCTCGAGCTGGCGAACGTTGAACGGCCAGTCGAATCGTACGAGCGCTTCGCACGCGCTCACCGACGGCGGCGCGCGGCGACCGAGCTTCGCGAGGAAAGACTTGGTGAGGTCGAGCACGTCGTCGCGGCGGGCGCGCAGGGGCGGGATCTTGATCGTCCACGCAGAGAGGCGTGCGAAGAGATCCTCGCGGAACGTGCCGGCGTCGACCTGCGCGCGCACGTCGCGGTGCGTGGCGGCGACGATGCGGACGTCGACCTTTCGCGCGTCCGACCGTCCCACCGGACGAACCTCACCCGTCGCGATCGCGCGCAACAGCTTCGCTTGCACGGCCGGCTCGAGCTCGCCGACCTCGTCGAGGAACAGCGTGCCGCCGTCGGCGCTCGCAAAGAGACCTTCGCTCTTTTGCGAGGCGCCCGTGAACGCACCCGCGGCGTGCCCGAAGAGCTCCGTGTCGGCGAGCGTTGAAGGAATCGCCGCACAGTTGACCGCGACCAGCGGCGCTCTGCGCGCGCTCACACGGTGGAGATCTTCGGCGACGCGCTCTTTTCCGGTCCCGGTCTCGCCGAGGATGAGGACGGGCACCGCCGACGGTCCCGCGGTCGCGATCTCGCCTCGGACGATCTGCATCCCGAGGCTTTGGCCGCGCAGCGTCGGCGACTCCGTGACGAGTCGCGGGCTCGGCGCGATAGACGTGTCGGCGAAGACGAAGAGTGAGCGCCCCGCGCGAATGACACTACCGTTCTTCAGCGGCGAGCGAGGCGAGCGCGCGCCGTCGACGAGTGTGCCATTGCGACTGCCGGTGTCCGAGGCCCACCAAGCACCGTCGGCGTCGCGTTCGACCACGAAGTGCCGGCGCGAGACCTCGGTGTCGGGCACGCGAAACGAGGATTCGTCATCGGGATCGCGACCCACGACGATCGCGCCGGCGCCGAGCGTGTGCCGCTGCGACGCGTAGGTACCACCCGCGAGGACGAGGATGAGCTGCTGTACGGACGAAGCCGCGCGAAAGCTCGAGGACGTCGGGCCGCTGTCCGCCGTCGCGCCCGCACTTCGCTCGCCGGTTTGGCTCACGTCGTCCACCATAGTCGACGGGTCTGCGGCGCGCACGGCCCGGAGTACGGATCGCGACGTTGATGTCCGTTCATGGGCGACGGCCACACGAACGTCGGTAGTCCACTCGATGACAACGCCGATACACTCCGTGCTACGAGTGCGGCCGTGCTCGCGGTTCGGTGCCATGGGCTGAAGAAGCGTTACGAAGGCGGCACGGTCGCGGTCGATGGCCTCGATCTCGAGATCGGCGTCGGCGAGTGCTTCGGGCTCCTCGGACCGAACGGTGCTGGCAAGACGACCACCGTCGAGATCCTCGAAGGCTTGCTCGCACCGACGGAAGGTGATGTCGAGATCCTCGGCTTGAAGTGGGCGCGCGACGAGATCGCGCTCCGCGAGAAGCTCGGCGTGTCGCTCCAACAGACGCACTTGCCGGACAACCTCGCCGTCATCGAGATCCTCCAGCTCTTTCGATCGTTCTTCACGAGCGGGCGCGACGTCGCCGAGGTCCTCGCGCTCGTGTCACTCGAAGAGAAGAAGAAGACTTGGTACGGCAAGCTCTCGGGCGGACAGAAGCAGCGCCTCGCGGTCGCGTGCGCGCTCGTCGGCGATCCCGAGCTCGTGTTCCTCGACGAGCCGACGACGGGCCTCGATCCGCAGTCGCGCCTTCAGCTATGGGACGTCGTGCAGGCGTTCCGCGCGCGCGGGCGGACCGTCGTGTTGACGACGCACTATATGGACGAGGCGGAGCGCCTCTGCGATCGCGTCGCCGTCGTCGATCACGGAAAGCGGATCGCGCAGGGGACGCCGGCGGAGCTCATCGCGTCGCTCGGCGGAAAGGAAGTGATCGAGCTCTCGACGTCGGGCGCGGCGCTCGACGAAGCGGCGCTCGCGAAGCTCCCCGGCGTGCACGGCGCGCGTCGCGTCGCCGACGGTTTCGCGCTGACGGTGGAGCAAGTGCACGTGTCGCTCCCCGCGCTCCTCGATCACACGCGCGCCGTCAACGCGACGCTCGAGCGTCTGTCGACGCGCCGCGCGACGCTCGAGGACGTCTTCGTCACGCTGACGGGGAGGCACCTCCGTGACTAGGTCGGCGCTCGTCGAGCTCACGCTCGCGCGCTTGCGGATGTTCATCCGCGAGCCGGGCGCGGTGTTCTGGACGTTCGGGTTTCCGATCCTGATGTCGCTCGCGCTCGGGATCGCGTTTCGAAATCGTCCGCCGGAGCCGGTGCACGTCGCCGTCGAAGCAGGCGAGGGGGCGGAACCGATCCGCGCCGCGCTCGTCGCCGCGGACGTGAAGGCGACCATCGAAGAACCGGCGGCCGCGTCGCAGGCGCTTCGCACCGGGAGGGTCGCGGTCGTCGTGGTCCCGACGATCCCGCGCACGTACCGATTCGACGAGACGCGCCCGCAGAGCCGACTCGCGCGTCTCATCGTCGACGATCGCTTGCAGCGCGCCGACGGCCGCATCGATCCGACCGCGACGCGCGAAGACCGCGTGACCGAGCCGGGCGCGCGCTACATCGATTTTCTCCTGCCGGGTCTGCTCGGCATGAGCCTCATGTCGAGCGGCCTCTGGGGGATCGGATTTCTGATCGTCGAGATGCGCACGCGCAAGCTCATCAAGCGCATGGTCGCGACGCCGATGCGACGCAGCCATTTCTTGATGTCGTTCGTCTTCATGCGGATGGTCATCCTTCTCTTCGAGATCCCGTTCCTCTTCGGCTTCGGTCGCCTCGTCTTCGGCGTGCGCATGCACGGATCGCTCGCACTCCTTGCCGGGCTCGTGATCCTCGGCGCGATGACGTTCGCCGGGATCGGCCTCCTCGTCGCGTCGCGCGCCAACAACACGCAGACCGCGGGCGGCCTCATCAACTTCGTGATGCTCCCGATGATGATCGGCTCGGGCGTCTTCTTCCCGTCGGAGAATTTCCCGGTCGCGATGCAGCCCGTCGTTCGCCTCTTGCCGCTCACCGCGCTCAACGAAGCGCTCCGCGCGGTCGTGAACGAAGGGGCAGGGGCGGGGGCCGTCGCGCCGCAAGCGCTGAACCTCGCGGTGTGCGCCGTCGTGAGCTTCGCGCTCGCGCTGAGGCTCTTCCGATGGACGTGATCGAAACGATCGCGCACGCCGGGCATCGAATCCACGTGAAGGCATGAGCCCGCTGCGCATCCTCGTCTTCCTCGTCGTAGGCGGCGCCCTCCTCTTCGGCACGCACTACTACTTCTGGGCGCGCCTCGTGCGCGATCCGGTGCTCCCCGCACCGTGGAGCGCGATCGCGTCGTGGACGCTCGGCGGGCTCGGCGCACTGGTGCTGATCGGCGCGTTCGCGTCGCGCCTGGCGCCGCGCGCGGTGAGCTCGCCGCTTCTGTGGGTCGCGTATACGTGGCTCGGCGTCGTCTTCTTTTTGCTCCTGCTCCTCGGCGTCAGCGATCTCGGTCACCTCGTTCATTTCGTCGGACGCAAAATCGCATCGGCCGACGCGGTCGATCCGGATCGCCGTCGCGCCCTCTCGCGGATCGTCGGCAGCATCGTCGGCCTCGCCGCGTTCGGCCTCGCGACCGCGAGCGTCGTCAACGCGCTGCGCACGGTCGCCGTGAAGAAGGTGCGCGTCCCTCTCGCGCGGCTCTCGTCGTCGTCGTCCGGCTACCGGATCGTGCAGCTGTCGGACATCCACATCGGTCCTACGATCGGCAAAGAGTTCCTCGAGACGCTCGTCGCGCAGGTCAACGCGCTGAACCCCGACGTCGTCGCGATCACGGGAGACCTCGTCGATGGCTCGGTCGCCGCGCTCGGTCCGCTCGTCGCGCCGCTCGCCGCGTTGCGCGCCAAGCACGGCGTCTACTTCGTCACCGGCAACCACGAGTACTACTCGGGCGCGCCGGAGTGGGTCGCGTTCCTCGCGACGCTCGGCGTTCGCGTGTTGCGCAACGAGCGCGTCGCGATCGACGGCGAGCACGGCTTCGATCTCGCCGGGATCGACGATTGGTCCGCGCACGAGTTCGGCGAAGGGCACGGCGCCGACTTGCCACGCGCGCTCGAAGGGCGGGACGCTTCCCGCGCGCTCGTCTTGCTCGCGCATCAACCGCGCGCGATCGTCGAAGCCGCCGCGCTCGGCGTCGGGCTGCAGCTCTCGGGGCACACCCACGGCGGGCAGATCTTCCCGTGGAACTTCCTCGTGCGCTTGCAGCAGCCCTACGTCGCGGGGCTCCACGCGCACGGCGACGCGCAAATCTACGTGAGCAGCGGCACGGGGTACTGGGGTCCGCCGATGCGCCTCGGCGCGCCCGCGGAGATCACACACATCGAGATCGTCCCAGCGCTGCTAGGATGACCGACCCTCGATGCCGTTCCCTACGCGCGCGCTGATCACCGGAGGCACGGGCTTCGTGGGCTCGCAGCTAGCCAAGCGGTTCAAGCGCCCGATCATCCTCAGTCGCAACGCCGAGAAAGCGAAGGCGCAGCTCGGCGACGTCGACGCGCGCGCGTGGGACGCGACGAGCGCGATCGCGCCCGGGACGTTCGACGACGTCGACGTCGTGTTCCACCTCGCCGGCGATTCGGTCGCCGACGGACGCTGGACCGACGAGAAGCGCGCGCGCATTCGCGACAGCCGCGTCGTCGGGACCGAGCGCGTCGTCGAGGGGATCGGCGCGTCGTCGCGGCGTCCGCGCGTCCTCGTCGCGGCGTCCGCGGTCGGGTACTACGGCGATCGCGGCGACGAGGTGCTCGCGGAGGACGCGGCGCCAGGCGACGATTTCCTCGCGGGCGTTTGCGTTGCGTGGGAGAGAGCGGCGATCGCGGCGCGCGAGCACGGCGTGCGCGTCGTGACCGCGCGCATCGGCTTCGTCATCGGCGACTCGGGCGGCGCTCTCGCGAAGATGCTTCCGCCATTTCGCATGGGGGTCGGCGGTCCGCTCGGATCGGGCAAGCAGTACATGTCGTGGGTCCACGTCGACGATGTCGTCGGGTTGCTCGAGCACGCGTTCACGAACGACACGGTCGACGGCGCGATGAACGCGACAGCGCCGGAGCCGGTGACGAACCGCGCGTTCTCGAGCGCGCTCGGACGCGCGCTTCATCGTCCGTCGTTCCTGCCGGTGCCGGCGATCGCGTTGAAGATCGCGCTCGGCGATTTTTCCCAGGCGGTGCTCGCGTCGCAGCGCGCGGTACCGACGGTCGCGCTGCGCACGGGGTATCGGTTCGCGCATTCGGATCTCGACGTCGCGCTGAGGCAGGTCGTCGGCGGGTGACTCGGTGTATGGTCCGCGCCCGTGACGTTCCTCCGGCGCCTCGTCCAAACCAAATCCCTCGACTCCCTCGTCGCCGAAACGCAGCGCGACGGACACTCGCTGAAGAAGGTCCTCGGCCCGTGGAGCCTCATGGCGATGGGGATCGGCGCGATCATCGGCACGGGGATCTTCGCGACCATCGGCACCGCCGTCGCGGGTGACGAGGTCCGGCCCGGCGCCGGTCCCGCGCTCATCGTGTCGTTCGTCATCACGGCGATCGTCTGCGGCTTCACCGCGCTCTGCTACGCCGAGTTCGCCTCGATGGTCCCCGTCTCGGGCTCCGCGTACACGTACTCGTACGCGACGCTCGGCGAGCTCGTCGCGTGGATCATCGGCTGGGATCTCATCCTCGAGTACGCGATCGGAAACGTCGCCGTCGCGATCTCCTGGTCGAGCTACACCAACGCGCTCCTTCACGGCATCGGGATCCACGTCCCGCCATGGTTGACGATCGACTACCGCAGCGCCGCGCAGAAGATGCCCGACGTCATCGCGAACGCGCCGCACATCGGAAGCATCCCGATCGTCTTCAACCTGCTCGCCGCGTCGATCGTCGCGATGATCACGATCGTGCTCGTGTGGGGCGTGCGCGAGTCCGCGCGCTTCAACACCGTCATGGTCGCGGTCAAGCTGCTCGTCCTCGCGTTCTTCGTCTTCGTCAGCTTCAAGTTCGTCGACACGAAGAACTTCTCGCCGTTCGCGCCGAATGGGTTCAAGGGGATCGGCGCGGGCGCGGCGGTCATCTTCTTCGCGTACATCGGCTTCGACGCCGTCTCGACGTGCGCGGAGGAGTGCAAGAACCCAAAGCGCGACATGCCTATCGGGATCATCGGATCGCTGCTGCTCTGCACGGTCATCTACGTGCTCCTCGCCGGCGTGTTTCTCGGCATGATGCCGTACACCGCGCTCGAAGGCGCGTCGTCGACCGAGCGCGCCGAGCCGCTGACGTTCGCGATGCAGCACGTGCACATGCCAAACTGGATGGTCGGGATCGTCGCGCTCGGATCGGTCATCGCGCAGACGGCGGTGCTCCTCGTGTTCCAGCTTGGTCAGCCGCGCATTCTCTTCGCGATGGCGCGCGACGGGTTCTTGCCGCCATTCTTCTCGCGCGTGCATCCGCGCTTCGGGACGCCGCACAAAGCGACGATCCTCACCGGCGTCTTCGTCGGCGGGATCGCCGGGATCGCGAACATCGATGAGATGGTCGATCTCACGAACATCGGGACGCTCTTCGCCTTCATTCTCGTGTGCGTCGGGATCATCGTGCTCCGCTTTCGCGATCCGGATCGCGTGCGGAGCTTCCGCGTGCCGTTCGGGCCGCTGCTCATTCCGTTGCTCGGAGCGTTGTCGTGTGTGTTCCTCGTCTATTACCTGCCGCCTTCGTCGTGGTGGCGGTTCGCGGCGTGGCTCGCGGTGGGGCTCGTCATCTACGCGACGTACGGATACCGGCACTCGCGCCTGCGCGCGGGTCCGAGCGTCAGCGCAAGAGCACCGTGACGCAGCACGCGGCGTCGTCGTCGTCGAGGCGACCGCCGACGCTCTGCGCGACGGCGACCTTCGCGCGCGGAACTTGGCGCGCGCCGGCGTCGCCGCGAAGCTGCCACGTGAGCTCGGCGATTTGCGCGAGGCCGGTCGCGGCGGCGGGATGACCGCGGCAGATGAGGCCGCCGCTCGGGTTCACCGGTTGGCGTCCGCCGAGCGCGGTCACCCCTTCGTCGACGAGGAGCGCTGCGCGTCCGGGCGCGCAGAGGCCGAGCTCTTCGTACGCGATGAGCTCCGCCGACACCGTCGCGTCGTGCACTTCGTAGAGATCGACGTCGGCCGGTCCGATCCCCGCGCGCTCGTACGCCGCGCCCGCCGCGCGCTTCGTCACGTCGCTGCGATCCGGCGCGCCCGATCGAAGAACGCTCGCGGCGACACGCACCGACGCGCCGCCGCGACGACGCCCGAGCTCCGGCGAGACGATCACCGCCGCTGCTGCGCCTTCGACCGACGACGAGCACATCGCGCGCGTGAGCGGCGCCGCGACCATCGCGTCGCCGAGAACCTCGTCGACGGACATGAGCGTGCGACGCTCGGCGAGCGGGTTCATGCTCGCGTGCGCGTGGTTCTTCGACGCGATCCCCGCAAGGTGCCGCGCGGTCACGCCGTGCCGAAGCATGTACGCGCGTGCGGCGCGCGCGTGGCGATCGGTCTCCGGATCGTCTTTCGGCGGCGGTGCGCTCTTGCGATCCGAATGCGCGAGCTTCTCGACGCCGAACGCGAGGACGCAGTCGTACTCGCCGGACGCGACCGCGAGCCACGCGAGGTGAAACGCGGTAGCGGCGCTCGTCGTGCCTCCGCGCACGTCGACGGTCGTCGGTCCGCCGAACGCGCCGACCGCGGAGGTGCCGAACGCGACTTGGAGCTCGCGCGCCGCGACGCCGGCGTCGGCGAGCGCCGCGTCGATCGCTTCACGACCGAGCGCGCGGAGCGTTCGCTTTGCGAACCTCCCGAACCGCGTCATCCCCACCCCGAGCACGATTGCTTCGCGCATGCTGAGCGGAACGTCGCACGCGGCGCGGCCCGTGCTGGGGCGAGGGGAGACTGCGGGACTCTCATGAGACCCGGCCCTAGACTCCGCGTCGATGCTTCGTTCGGTCATCGGCACGCTCGGCGCGTGGTTCATCCACGGCCTGATTTGGCTGTTCGGACGTCGTGTTGCGCCCGCGGACGTGCCGTGGCTCGTCGGTCCGCTCGGCGGTGCGCGCGTCGGGGATCGCCCGTACGAAGAGACTGCAGCGCTCGAAGGTCTCGAAGTCGTGCGCGACGCGAAAGAGGGGGGCCTCGTCCCGAGCTTCGACGCGCTCGCGAGCCCGACGTTCGATCCGAGCCGCGTGCATCCGAAGATCCGCGACTTCTACGAGCAGACGACGGCGTACAAGCTCGACACGTGGGCGACGACGCATTTCCCCGCGCGCCTCGCGCTGTGGCTCCTCGTCACGACGATCAGCCGCCGCGTCGAGCAGCTGAACTTTCCGCTCGATGGTCTCGACACCGCGCACGGCATGTCGAGCGAGATCATTCTGATGCGAAAGCCGAACGGCGAGCATCGCTACACCGGTTGGTTTCGCAAGCTCGCGCGCGGCGGGCACGTCATCTACACCGGCTTCTACATGACGGAGGCGCCGCCGCTCGGCGACGGGCGCTACGTGAAGGTGGTGTTCCCGATGCCGGAGGGGAACGCGACGGTGATCTTGAAGCCGTCGAACGATGGCGACGCGGGCTTTCGTTTGGAGTCGATCGGTCGCGCGTTCGGTGACGCGGGGTTCTATCGCGTGCAGCGCGCCGGGGATGCGCTTCGCGTGTGGCGGATCGCGAGCTTGCACGAGACGTTTCGTTTGTACGTCGACGACGACGGCCGCGCGCGCTGCGAGCACGAAGTGCGGTTCATGGGTTTTCGCGTGCTGACGCTGCACTACAGGATGATGGCGGCGTAGGGTCAATCCATCGTCGCGTCGCCCGCGTCCGCTCCAGAGTCGGGGGGAGGTGGGGGCGGTGAGCACGAGGGGGGCAGGGCGCCGCCTGTGATGCTCGGAGCCGACGTCAGCGCGCTCGTGCGAGCGACGAACGCGAATGACATCCCGCTGCACGGCGTGCCCGGGAGGACGTGAAGATCGAACGCACCCTTGATGATGCGATCCGCGCGGTCTCGTCCGGCATCGTCCGCCGCGCTGCAGCCGAGCACGAGCTCCGCGATGCGCTGCGGGGCGTCGGGGCCGAGCTGACCTCCATTCACCAGGGAGCCCGCGATGACGATGTTGCCAAGCGACTGTTCGCTGATCTCGCCGGCGAACACCCCGCTGAAGAGCTGCGCCTTGAAGATTCCCCCCACGCCTGGCGCGCCGAGCGGAAAGTCTTGCTGGCTGCCGAACGTGGCCACGAGGCGCCCGCCCGTGACGTACCCATCGACGGAGGCCCCGCCGATTTTGCCGACGATCGGCGCGCCCGCTTTGCCGATGACCTGTCCGATCCGAAGTGACACCGCCGGATCGTCCTTTTCCCCGTTCCATCCGTCGACGAAGATCACGAAGCCGCCGAGCCCCTGGGCGATCCAGGCGTTCACGCGATCTTCCAGATCGCCCGCGTCCGATAGGTCGCCGAGGGGTGCGAGCAGCTGCGTTGCGAACGCGTTCTCGATCCCACGCGGAAGCGTCGGCATCGGAGGGCCCGGCAACTGGCGTGTGCATGTCGCCGGCTCTCCGGCGTTGCGGTTGGCGCAGTCTTGATTGAAGCCGACCGAATACGCCGCGTCGGTCCAGTCCGCGCGCCGCGCGCCGAGCTGCACCGAATCGACGACGTAGTACCGCGTCGTCTGCGTGCCCGCGTCCGCGCTCGCACCCGCTTCACCGGCCGCCGCGCACGGGACACGCGCGTATTCCGGATGACCGATGCACATGCAGATTGTGTCGGATGGTCCGCTGTCTGGCTCCGGTCCGGCGTCCGCCGGAGGCGTCCCGACCTGGAAGTCGTACGCGGTCGTGATGAGGCTGCACGCAGCCACGAGTCCCGCGCCGAGCACCACGAGCCCTCCTGCGATCGCGCGCGCGTGTCCCACGAAGTCGAAGTTATCACCAATGCGCGCGTGTGCCGTGCGTCGGGCTCACGGGCACGGCGTCGGCGCGGACGAGAAGGCCTGGTAGCCGCCGATCGTGCCGCGTACGGCATCGGCCGCCCACGTGACGGTCAGAGCATCGCATGGCGTGGTCGCCGGGAGCTTGTCGTCGAGCAAGATGTCGGCGGCGGACGCGGACAATCCGGGGAGCGCGCGCTTCAGCGCGAATAGCTTCACCGCGTCGCACGCCGCGAGGAACGCCGCGATGCTGTCGTTCGACATTCGGAAGTCCTCGAGCGGCCAGCGTCCGAAGAACTGCTGGTAGTCGAGCTTCTCCTTCGTGATGTTCGCGACCATGTGCATGTCGTAGAGCGGCACGTAGACCGCGACGCCGCCGTTGACGATGTGGTTGTAGAGCGGCTTGAGGAACGAGTAGTCGGTGACGAGCACGCCGTTGGCGATGTACGCGTCGTCGGTCTTCGAGTTGACCTGCGGGATCTGCTCGTTGCCGAGGTCCGGATCGGCGCGGTCGGTTGCGGCGATCCATTGATCGGTGCCGTCCCACTTCGGCACCTTGTTCGGATCGACGTCGGCACCCGCGAGGCGGAACGCCGACACGATCCGCACCGAGACTTTGCGATCGTCCGGTGTCCCGTTCCAATTGTAGACGATGGTCAGGATCGACCCTTTGCCGTCGTTGAGCTGGCGCGAGAACGTGATGTCGAGCGGCTCGGTGGTCGAGTCGACCTTGAGGGCGCCGAGGTAGAGCGGACCGAGGAAGCGCTGGGCGAGCGCGTTGTCGATGCCGTGCGGATACAACTTCCACGGCGTCTCGGCCTCGGGTCCCGCATCCGGAATGATCGCAGCGCACTTCGCCGGCAATCCGGTGGGCGCGCGGTCCGAGCAGTCCAAGTCGTAGCCGACCTTCTGATCGTAACCGGCGGGATCGAGCGTCAGCATCGGATCCTTGTTCACGCCGAGTCGCAGCGCTCGCCACGCGTAGACGTAGATCTGTCCGTCGTCGGGCGCGGTGCTGTCGGTAGGGCATGGCGGGTGGCGGAGATCGGGACTCGTGTTGGGGCATCGCCGACAGATCTCGTCCGCCGGCGTCGCATCGGGCCCGCTCGCCTCCGGCCCCGCGTCCTCGCCTGGCGGAGTGTTCACGGCGAACTCGTCGAAGTGCGTGATCTTCTCGCACGCCGCGCTCCCCACGATCACGAGCGCGAACGCGCCGACCGCAACGATCCCGCGTCGCATCTCAGAACTTCCCCCCGACCTGTGCGCCGAGCCCCATTGGTGCGAAGTAGAGGCGAGGCTCCTCCTTCTTCGGCACCGGTGACGTGAGGATGACGACCGCGCCCGCGACGAAGAGCGCGGCGCCGCCTCCGATCGTCAAATCGGCGATGAGCGACTCGGTCTTCAACCGATCGATCTTCGATTGCTGGTCGGTCGGACAAAACTTTCGCGTCGTCCCGCACGCATCGTTCAAATCGTGCGAGTCCCCGACCGCCTTCGCCCCAAAAATCCCCCCGACCGCCATCGACACGATCCCGGCGCCACCAAGGATGTACCCGACGAGCCGCTGCGTCGTCACCGGCGGCACGCGCTGCTCGAGCCCCATCGCGACGCGCACCGTCTTCTTCTCTCCGTCCGCAAGCTGCACCGCCTGCTCCCACCGACCATCACGCGCCGTCACGCGCACGCGATGGCTCCCTGGATCCACCGGGAACGTCGTCTTCCCGAGCGGCACTCCCAGGTCGTCGATCAGGATTGTCGGCGTGGCCGTGATCCCGCGCGCGTCGATCACGATCTCGAGCGTCGCGATCCTCGCGCGCACCGCCGGCAGCTCGTTCCCCGCGTCGCGCTGCGCGTCCTTCCACGCGTCGGGTGCGTCCGCGCCGAGCTTCTCGCCGACGATCGACTCCATCGTCGCCGCTGCGTCGACGACCTTCCCGAGCAAGACCTGGCAGCGCGCGATCCGAAACAGGAGCGTCGGCGCGTGAAACTTCGCCTCGGCCTGTTTCCAGAACGGCACCGCGCGATCGCAGCGGCCCGCCGCGAACGCGTCGTCGCCCTGCGTCGCGAACACACGCGCTTCCGCGCGCGCAGCATCGGTCGTGGCGTCGGCGCGCGCATCGCGCGTCGCACCGAGCACCAAGAAGGAAGAGGCGAAGACTGCAACGGCCGCGACGGTTCGACGCGCGTGCATGGGTTCAGATCCCGAGGGGTGGAAGCTTGAACGGCGAAGCGCCCGATGCGGGCGGTGGAGCTGTCGGTGGGGGAGTCGGCGGTGGCGTGGTCGGTGCCGCGGTGGCGGTCGGAGCCGCGGCGGTCGCGGTGTTCGTCGCGTGGGGCGCGATCCCGTACGGTCGCAACGCGCTCGCGATCGGTCGCGCGACGACCGGCGCCGCGGACGCGGACGCGGACGCCACGGGCGCGGCTCCCGCATCGTTTGAAACGATCGCCGCACTCGACGCAGGGACCGGCGCGACGCTCGTCGCCGCGGCGGGCGCGCTCGTCGTCGGCGACGCGATCGGCGCCGACGTCTGCGAAGGCGACGGCACGAGAAGCCCCGCCTTGTACGTCGCGAGCGCGACGAGCGGCGCGGCCACGACGACCGCCCACAACGCGACGCGCTTCCGCCCGCGCTTCGAGCGCATGCTCGGCCGCGTCACCGCGTGATCCGACGGCGACTGCGACGTCGTCGTCTGCGCCGGCGGTGGCACCGACGGCACGCGTCCGAATCGATTTTGCGAAGGCGTGGTCGCGTTCGGCGGCGGGCGATCGCTCGTCTTCACGCGCCCCGCAGGACGCGATGGGCTGCTCGGCGCTTCGAGCGTTTGCGAGAGCGCGTCCGGCGGCTGCGACAGGACCGGGCCCGATTCGTCCGACGACGAAGAAGACACCGACGTGTTGGCGCGCACGGCGCTGATGCTGCTCCGACTGACGTCGCGCCCGCTACCGGCGTCGCTCGTTCGCAAGCTCCCCGAAAGGAACGCCGCGCCGTCGAGCGCGATCCCGAGCTGCGTCGCGGCCATCTTCGCGCTCGTGAAGCGCTTGTTCGGATCCGGCGCGCACGCGATGTTGAACCAGTCGTCGAACGCTTGCGGGAGATCCGGATTCACCGAGCGCGCCAACGGATGGTCGCCGGCCGCGATTCGTTCGAAGAGATCGAGGAGCGACTTTCCCTCGAACGGCGGGATCCCCGTGAGGCACTGAAACGCGACCACGCCGAACGCCCAGATGTCCGCGCGCAGATCGAGGTCCGCCGAATTGCGCACCTGCTCCGGCGCCATGTAGAGCGGCGTCCCGAGCACGGTCCCCGTGCGCGTGAACGTCGCGAACGCCTTCGTCGCTTCGAACGGCTCGTTGTCTTCGGCGTCGGGTGCGTCGAGCTCGTTCAAGAGCTTCGCGATCCCGAAGTCGAGGACCTTGACGCTCTCGCGCCCCTCTTCGTCGAGGATGATGACGACGTTGTCCGGTTTGAAATCGCGGTGAACGATCCCGAGCGCGTGGGCGCGATCGAGCGCGCGCGCGGCCTGCTCGAGGAAGCGCACGGTGCTGTCGATCGGCAATCGTTTCAAGCGAGCGAGTCGATGCCCGAGCGTCTCGCCGTCGAGCATCTCCATCACGAGGTACGGCTGCCCCTCGTCGGTGATCCCGAAGTCGAAGACCTGCACGGCGTGACGCGTCTTCAGCTGCGCCGTGACCTGCGCTTCGGTGAGGAATCGCTTTCGCGTCGACTGCTTCTGCGCCGACGTGCCCGCGAGGAACTTGATCGCGACTTGGGAGTTGAGCGCGACGTGCTTCGCACGCCACACCTCGCCCATGCCGCCCGCTCCGAGTAACGACTCGAGCGTGTAGCGGCCACCGATCAACTTGCGCTCGGCGACATCGACCCCCATTCCATCCCAAGAGTAAGACGTCCTGGCGCGTCGCGGGAAGAGATCGACACGATTGCCTCAGACGAATCTCCAGGATGTCGGTACGGGTACGCGCCTACATCCGTTCCAGCTCTTGGACGAAGAAGTAGATGATGATCGCTTCGGCGAGCAGCCCCGCGGAAAGCGCGCGCGCGGCGAGCGCCGGACCCGCGATGAGCGTGCCGTACACGAAGCTCACGCCGGTGAGGATCGCGAGCGACAAGACGAAGCGCACGAGGAGCGACGGCCCTCCGCGCTCGCGACCGCGCAGATCGCGGACGAGGCCGAAGAACTGACGCGCGATGAACACGAACGCGACGATGCTCAAGAACGAGAGGTTCTTCTGCCCGATGAAGAAGTCGTAGAGCCCGTGCGCGATGACGACGGTGGCGAACGCACGCGACAACGTCTGCGTGTGCTTCTCGCGATCGCTCACGAAGTCGTAGAGCGCGGTCGCCGAGATCGCCGCGAGCGACATGTGAAAGAGGTTTGCGAGGAGGAAGCGGCCGAGCGCGACCGAGACGTCGTGCCCGATGAAGTAGTTGATGTTCTCTTCCGCGGCGAAGCCGAGGCCGACGAGCGCCCCGCACGTGAGCACCTCGCGACGGCCGCCCCACTTGCGAATGAACGGAAGGAGAGGAAGGAAGAAGACGAGCTTCGAGAGCTCCTCGCGCAGCCCGACGCCGAGGACCCAGTAGATGACGTCGGCGATCGCATTCTTCTTCTCGACGAAGTGGAGGAACTCTTCTTCGAGGTGGAGAATCGCGAGCGTCATGAAGACGCTCCCGACGCCGAGGACGAACGCCGCGATGTAGAGCGGGACGCGCAGCTTCTTTCGCTCGCCCATCTGCCCGATGCGCGCGCAGAACCAGAACCACAAGAGCCCGGCGCTCCCTGCGAGTGCGTAGATTCCCGGGGTGGCGCGCGATACGTTCGCGGGCAAAAACCAGCGAATCGCGCCGCCCCAGTCGCGAACGTGAAGCGCGTATTGAAGGCGCGTCGACGCGTGGATGAGGCCGTCGTAGCGCGGGTCGCGTAGCTTCTCGCCGACCTTGTCCCAGTCGGCCGCGGCCATCCACAGGCCGATCGCGTGCTCGGCGTCGCCCGCGCGCTCGTCCGTGGCCGTGCGGAACGCGAGCCCTTCCTTCTCGTAGCGCGCCGCCGCGTCGGTGATCTTCCCCGAGCGCATCGCGTCCTGCGCGAGCAGATGGTTCGCCCACGGCGTCGGCGGATCGGCGTCGGCGAGCTCGAGGATCGGCGCGCGATCGTCGTCCTTCGTCGAGAACGTCGTCACCTTTCGCCAGTAGCGCGCGAGCACGGCGATATCGGGCGGAAGGCGCGTGCTCGTGAGCAGCGTGTCGACGCGCGTGTCGTCGGGCGTCGCCGCGGGCGCGCGGAGCTTGAGCTCTTGACCGTCGTCGCTCATCTCGAGCTGCGGCGACGACAGGTGCGCGTGGTTGTCGAGGAACGCGACGATGAGCGGCATCGTCACGGGGCCGCGATCGATCATCGTCCAGTAGAGCGCCTCGGCTCCCACCGGATCGCCGCGCATCGAAAGCGCCATCGCACGATCCTCGAGCGACTGCCGTGCGCGCATCACGCGCTCGCCGACGATCCCCGCGACGACGAACGCGAGCACGATCGCGCACGCGATCACCGGCAGTGACCAACGTCGCGGGTTCGCCAGCAGCTTCAGCACGCGCGCATGTTACTTCGAGCGTCGCCCATACGCAGTCATGTCGCACGCGCAGCTCGACGGACGCGGCTCGACGATCGACAAGCAGACGTGTGGAGGCTGCAGGCACACCGTGGGCGGCGGGTACGGGGACGCTGCGGCCATGTCGAACGTCATCGCGTTGAGCTCGCCGCTCGCGACGGTGATCGCCCGCTCGACGGGGTTGCGATCGACCTGCTCGACGCGGATGCGATGCTCACCCGGGTTCATCCGAATCGGATCGACGAGCGGCGTGACGCCCACCTTCACGCCGTCGACGACAACCGCGGCGCCGTCGACGTTCGCGGTGATCTTCACCATCGCGAGCCGTGGCGTCAGCTCGGCGATGCGCCGCTCGAACGCGTCGCGCGGGACCTTGACCGCGCCGCTCGCGAGGAGCTTTTCGTACGCCTCGATCGCGCCGAGAAAATCGTCGGTCGCCGCGCACTCCTCCGCGATCGGCAAGAGGAGGCGCAGCTCGCGACCGAGCGCGTACGCCTTGCGGAGACGCAGGAGCGCGCCCGCGTGATCGCCCTTCGCCCGAAGGGTGCGCGCTTCCTCGGCGAGCGCGCGCGCGGCAGCGATCTCCGACGGTGTCGGCGGTGGCAGTGGTGCCGCAGACGCCGACGCCGACGTGTTCGGCGATCCCGCATCGTTCGGCGCCGCCGCCGCGTCCCCCTTCTGAATGCCCGCCGCGATCCCCGCCGCCGCGACCGCCGCCGCGACGAAGCGTGCGCGCCGCGAGAGGATCGTCGTCCGCGGATCTCGATCCATGACAGATCCTAACGTGTCCCCGCGTCCCCCGCGTGCGCGATCGGTTTGCAGCAGCGAAATCCGAGGTGGTAGTTCACGTGCGCGGCGGTCTCGATCCGCTCGACGTGCCAGAGCGGCTCGAAGTTGCAGTGGTCCGGATACCGCGTCCAATATCCGCCCGGGTCCGTCGGCTTCTTCTGCACGTCGACGTAGTGAAACGCGCTCCCCTTGAGCTGGTCGTACGTGAAGCCGTCCCAGTGCGCGCGCGTCATGATCTCGGCGACGTTGCCGTGCTGATCGAAGACGCCGAAGCGCGACTTGCATTGCGGGAACGCGCCGGACGGCTCGGTGTCGGTCGTGCACGTGTTCCAGAGATCGTTCATCGTCTGAAGCACGCACTTCTGCGCGCGTCCAACGCGCGATTTGTTCGTGTTGCAGATCTTCACGTCGAGATCGTTGCCGTACGCGTACACGCGATCGGCGCCGCCCGCGGGATCCGCGCGGCAGCTGAGGTTCCATTCGCGCTGTTCGCAGAGTCGCTTCCCCTGCGCTTTGCACATTTGCGACGCTTGTACGGGCGACATCCAGACGAGCGGGAGCTCGCACGCTTGGTTCGGGAACTCGAAGACGTCGATGCAGAACTTCGCGTTCGACGCGTCGCCCTTGTCCCAGATCGGCACCATGTTCGGCGCGCCGCCGCATCGCTCGCGCTGCTCCGGTGTCTGGAGGACGACGTCGCGCAGGCGCTCGAGGCAGGTGCGCTTGCCGATGGTGTGGTTGGCGACCGACTTGTTGCCTTGGTTGATGTGCACCGGGCCGATCGCGAAATCCATTGAAGCGAAACGCGACGGATCGTCGAAGAGCGCGAGGAGCGCGTCGCGCGAGTCGCGGTGGAGGCTCATCGGATCGTCGTCGATCGCGGCGAGGGGATCGGCGTCGGGCGGGGTCGCGTCGGTCGGGAGCGCGTCGGGCTCGGCGTCGGCGATCGCGCTCGCATCGGGCGGGGAAGGGACGCTCGCGTCGCGCGGCTCCTGCCGTGACGCCGTAGTCGGCGCGGGCGCGGAAGGGGCGCAGGCGAACGCGAGGACGAGAAGAGAGAGGATCGTTCGACGCATCGGAAGAGAAACGCTTGGCCCGAGCGTACCCTGCCGTGCTCCTCATGACTCTTGGCCCCGCGCGCGTCGACTTGGGACAATGGAGGCTCGTGATTCGCCACGCCCCTTTCGTGTTTGCCTTGTCGTGCGCCGGCTGTGTCGCGGGGAGCGGGAGCGCGTGGATGGGGGAGCCGCTGGTGCGGACGGACCCGAGGCCCTTTCGCGGCGTGGCGCAGCAGTTTCCGACCGCGACGCCGACCTCGACGTCGACTCCGACCCCGACCCCGACCGCGACCGCGACCGCGAGCGCGACGCCGACCGCGATCCCGAGCACCGTCGACTCCACGCGCGTCCTCGGCGTCTTCCGCAACACGTATTACGACTTCCCGCGCGAGTCCGACTACGCCGGTCCGACGCTTACGCTCATGACGGGCGCGTGCCGCGCGATCGCCACCGTGCCTCGCGCCTTCTACGACGCGCTCTGCGTTCAAGGCAGCGGCACGCTCCGCAAAGGCAAGACCGTCAGCTTCGCGCGGCGTGACTGCGACTGCGCTGAAGTCTGCCCGCGCACGGGGCATCGGATCTGCTTCGACGCGCTCGACTCCGCGCGATTCCCTTGGGGACGCGGCGCTGCGGGACGCGCGATCACGCCGCTCGTCACGGTCGCGGCCGATACGCGCGTGCTTCCGCTCGGCACGCCGATCTACGTCCCCGAGTTCGACGGCGTCGCGCGCGACGACACCGGCGCGACGCACGACGGGTGCTTCGTCGTCGAAGATCGCGGCGTGCGGATCATCGGGCAACACATCGACGTGTTTACCGGCGACGAAGCGAGCACGTTGCGATTGAACCGCGTCGTCCCGAGCAACAAGGGCGTCACCGTCGTCGTCGACGAGCCGCGCTGCGAGCGTCTTCGCAGGTAAAGGCGAAATCTGCTGGCCTCGCGCGTATGAATGCAAAGAACGCGTGGAGCATCGGACTCAAACGCGCGCGAGGATGGGTGCGATGAGCGTGGCGCGGGCGATGATGGCGTTGATGGCCGCGCTCGTCGCAGGATGCGGCGCCGCGGGAAATCAGGGCCTCTACGAGCCGAGTTACGGCGGCGGTCCGCCGCAGTGTGGCATCGCCGACGCGCGGCCTCCGCCTCCTCCGACGACGCCGTGGAACCCGCCGTCGGGGCCGACGCGCGGTTCTTCTCAAACGAACGTCGCGCTCGAGCCGTGGCAGCAGCACGCGCGCGCGTCGCAGATGATCGCGCAGATCGCCCAGGTTGGCGCGAACGTCGGTCGGATGCTCGAGCAGGCGCGCGCGCAACGCGATGTCGTCAAGACGCTCTGCATGAACGACAAGCTCTCGCAGATCGACGTCGCGTTGCGATCGGCGATGGATCGCAAGGTGTCGCTGGGCGAAGCCGCGGGGCGCGGCGACGTCGAGGTCGCGACGCACGAGTTCACGGTGCTGACGGTGCTGAACCAGCGCGTGCAGCAGCTCGCCGCGGAGTCGAGCCAGTGCGTCGGCGAGGAGATCGCGTTTCAAGCCGAGACGGTCGTCACGGCGCAGATCTCCGCGGGGAGAACCGACAGCGTGCGTCGCGCGCCGCGCAAGCGCGAGGTCGCGCGCGACGAGGCGGCGCGACGGTCGCCGCCGCCGCCAGCGCCACCCGCGTCGCGCTCGACCGGCGACATGATGAAGTCGCTGCCGGGAGTCGCGGCTCACGGCCGCTCGACCGCCGTCCACGGTGGGCAAGCTCCCGCTCAGCCCACGCCGCCACCGACGCCGCGACCGAACGTCCCGTCGCCCGGTCCCGCGACGCCCGCGCCGCCTCCGAAACAGGCCCCCGCGTCGGTGCTCACGGCCGACGCGCCGCACGACCAATCGCTGATGGTCTACACCGCCGACGTCGGTCTCGCGGTCCCTCACGTCGGCAAGGGCCTCGATTCCATTGAAACGATCGCGCGCGACACCGGCGGCTACCTCTCGCAGCGCACCGATCGCGAGATCACGATTTTGGTCCCGCGCGAGCGCTTCATCGAGACGCTCGAAAAGATCACCAAGCTCGGCGACGTCCGCCGACGCGTGATCACCGCGCTCGACGTGACCGACGAGTTCGTCGATCTCGAAGTGCGTCTGACCAACGCACGCGCGCTCCGCGAGCGCCTCATCGTCCTCCGCGCCGAAGCGAAGACCGTGCACGATCAGCTCGAGGTCGAGAAGGAGCTCGGACGCATCATCGGCGAGATCGACCGCATGGAGTCGAAGCTCAAGCTCCTCAGCGAGAAGATCGCCTTCTCGACGATCACCGTGTCGCTAGATCCCGTCGTCGAGCCGATGGTCTGCGCGACCACCGTGCTGCCGTTTCCGTGGATTCAGGAGATCGGCCTCTCGTCGCTGCTCAACGTCCACCCGTAGCGGTCACTCGCCCGGGTGGTACTCGCGCTCGAGATGCGCGCGGATCTCCGCGATCGTTCGAAGCGAAGGCTTGAGCTCGTGCCGCGCGTAGAGCTTCGCCTGATCCGCGAAGTGCGGAGAGTTCGGGCGGCACGATGCGCCGTACTGATGGATCGATTCCGACGTCACGCCGTCCTTCACGAATTCGACGACGAGCACGTACGAGTCGCCCTGGAAGCCGACGAGGCGGTTGCCGCGCCAGTGCGTGTAGAGGCCGTTCAAGACGTCGGGCGCACCGCCGAGCGAGAGATCGACGTCGCCGCGATGAAGCCGCTGAAGCGCGCCGAGCGGCACGTCGACCTTACCGAAGTGCTTCATGAGGAGCTGCACCGCGGACGCGAACGCCGCGCGCGGATCGCTCGTCTCCTTCGGGCCGGCGCCGGCACCCGGACCGGCGATCGGACGCCACGTCAGGAGCGCGAGCGTCGCGCCGACCGACGTCGCGCTCGCGACCTGATCCCACTCGCGCAGGAGCTTCAACGCCGCACGCTCGTCGTCCGTCTGCGGCGCGAACGTCGCGAGCACCGGATCGATCGCCTCGCGGAAGATCGCCGCGTCCTTCGCGTACGTCTGGTCCCACTTCGTCGCGAGGAAGTGCTGACGCGAGATTGGGTCGACGCCGCCGAAGAGCGCGAGCGATCGAAGCGACCGATTCGTCTGGTGGTGCTCGATCCCCGCGGTCGGAGACCACCGCGACGGATCCGGATTGCCGTCACCCGCGGTCGCCGCGAAAGGCGTCGCGTTGCAGCTCTGCACGAAGCCCTGCGGCGGATCCTCGACCTGCGGCAGCGCCGCGAACGGCAGATACTCGCGCCAGATCGCATCGGCTCGATCACCCGGCAAGAGCGCCGTGTAGTCGTACCCCTCGGTCCGCTGCGGAACGAGCGCGTTGTAGACGTAAAAGACGTGTTCGCGATCCGCGTACACGGTGTTGAACATCGGGATCGCCTGCACCGACATCGCGCGCTTCCACTCGCCGAGATCGCGCGCCTTGTTCATCCGAAACCACTGCTCGGCCGCCCGCACCGCGCGTCCCATCCCGGCCCACCTTACGGCGTGCGCGCCCGTGTCGCTCTTCATCACGGGACCGTGCACGCTCTTGTAGACGGGCTTGTGGATCGCGAGCGTGAAGAAGCCAGTGTCGATCTCGATCCGCGCCGTCGTCTCTTCGAGCGCGCGCCAATCGCCCTCGAAGCGGTACTCGTTCGCGTTCGCCGGGTTCAGCTCGAGATCGTACGCGTCGACGAGATCCGGCGCGTTCACCGTGTGCGCCCACCCGAGGCGATCGTTGTGGCCGTGCAAGATCACGGGAGCGCCGGGGAACGTGCCGCCCGTCATGTTCCAACCCTGCTCCGAGTGCACGTGCGCTTCGTACCAAGCGACCGGTCCCTCCCACGGCTGGTGCGAGTTGACGTTGAGGCGCGCGATGACGTCCGTCGAGAGCGCGCGCGACACGGCGTGCGCGTT
>JBBQXV010000031.1:0-52976 GCA_038209335.1 Polyangiales bacterium
CTTCTTGTAGCGATCGATCGCGCGCTCGAGGTGCGCGTGAGGCGAGCTCATCGCAGGGACCGAGACGGCGCGGCGCTGCTCGAGAGAAGGAGCGGTGCAGCTCACGAACAGAACGCAGCCGAGCAGAAGCACCCACCGCGCGGAGAACGGCATGCACCCTCCAGGTGAATCGAGACCGAGCGGGAGTTTGCAAGCGGAGGGCCGCGTCGATCGGCGATGAGTCGTCGAAGAAAGCGCAGCGATATTCAGTGAAGGGTGCGAACACGCGCGGGCACCCTGCGTAATCTCAACCCCGGCGCAGCCCCGCGGTCCTCACCATCTGCTCCAAATCGCTGAACCGCTGCGCGAGCGCGCGCACGAGCGCGCCCGTCCATCCGGAGAACCCGAGCCCTTCGTTCATCGTCGCCTGATCGAGCACCGTCACCATGACGTCGTCGATCGCGACGACGCTCGCGGCACGCGGCTCGAACAAGATGAGCGCCATCTCGCCGAACGCATCGCCCGCCTCCATCGTCGAGAGCGTCTCCTCGACGCCGTTCACCGTGCGGTACGCGCGGCAGCGGCCGGCGATGATCATGTACGCCTCGTCGCCCTTGTCTCCTTCGCGGACGATGATCTCTCCGGGCTTGAACGTTTTACGCGGCAGATGAAGACCGCCGTGCAAGAACGCGCGCATCGCGTCTTGCAGCTCCGTCACCCGCTGGTAGCGCTCGGCAGGATCGGCCTTGGTCGCGCGCTCGGCGACCGATCGAATGCGCTTCGCGACGCCAAACTTCTCGCACTCCGCGTCGATCGACAACACCTTCCCCTCGGCCGCGAGCTTGAGCAGCACCGCCGTCGATGCGTCCGACGGACCGTACGGGCCGTGACCGCACAAGATCTCGAAGAGGAGCGCGCCGACGCCGAAGACGTCGCAGCGTTCGTCGAGCGCCTTCGGATCGCCGCGCGACTGCTCGGGCGCCATGTAATCGGCCGTACCGACTGCGCCCGGGGCGTTCATGAGCGCGTTCGCTCCGGACGCAGGCTCGGAGAGAATGAGCTTCGCGAGCCCCCAATCCATCAAGTACACCTGCCCGAAATCGCCCACCATGATGTTGGCCGGCTTCAAGTCACGATGAACGACGCCGCGATGGTGCGCGTAAGCCAGGGCGTCGCACACCTTGAGCAGGATTTCGATGCCTCCCGCGATGCGATCGACGTTGCCCGGCGGATGCTTGCGCAGCCACTTGTCGAACGAGTCTCCCTGCACGAGCTTCATCGTGAAGTACGGGATGCCGTTCGCGTCGATGGCGAGCTCGTGGACCGGCACGATGTTCGGATGCTCGAGCTGTCCAGTGATCTGCGCCTCGGCGATGAAGCCGTCTTTGTAGAACTGGTGCTTCGCGATCTCTTTGTCGAGTCGCTTCAAGGCGACCTCGCGCAAGAGGTTGCGATCCGTCGCAGGGTGCACGTGCCCCATTCCGCCGCGCGCGAGCTCGCGCCCGAGCAGCAAGTGCGGCGGCGTCGGGATCTTCTCGTTCGCGATTTGGATCGCGGTGAGACGCGATGAGCCCGCCACCGGGATCGCCTCGTTGACGCTGACGACGGGGAGCGCCACCTGCTGCTGCGGAACAGAGGGTTTCGTCATGGATGCCATCGTAACCCCCGTAGGTGGGCACTAGTTGCAGAATACCCACATCGACAGTCGCGGAAGCGCGCGCGATGATTCCATGCTGGGCCGTTTCTTCGCGACGCGGCCGACTCACCACGGAGGACTTCCCATGCATACGCGCTTCGTTCTCTTGATTGCGCTCTGTGCTCCGCTCGCGGTTGCGGGTGTCGTGTCGGGTTGCGGTGGCTCGGACGCAAGCACCGGCGGCGGTGGTGACGACAGTGGGACCGGAGGAGACGGAACCGTCGGCGGCGATGGAAGCACCGGCGGCGATGGGAGCACCGGCGGAGATGGCGGCACCAGCGGAGATGGCAGCACAGGGAACGACGGCGGCACCGGCGTCGACGGCGGCAGCGTCTCCAACCCCGGTCAGGTCACGTGCGGCAACACGCCGTGCGACATCGACGCGGGACAATCGTGCTGCACGCACGTCGATGGAGGAACCGCGTGCGTGACGGGCGGCGGGATGTGCCAGAACGGCGTCCGCCAGCGTTGCGACGAAGCGGCCGACTGCCCGCAAGGACAAGTCTGCTGCTGGGAGTTCGGCGTCGGCGGCGTCACCACGACGTGCGCGCAGAGCTGCAACCAACGACCGCAGGCGTGCAAGACGACGACGGAGTGCAAGAACGACGGCGGCATGTGCGCGGTCCATGCATGCCAGGGAATGCTCACGGGCTTCAGCATCGAAGCGTGCTCGGGCGTTCCGTCTGTCTGTCCGTAGAGCTAACGAAGCTGCGCTTCGAGGTGCGCGCGCGCGAGAGCGGCGGCGGCGCGCGCGGCCTCGAAGTCGGTACGCGAGCGCGCCGTCGATGGCACGGTCGCGGCGGGCGACGACGGGAGATCCAGCGGCACCAAACGCTTCGGAGTCGCCGCCACGTTCGCGCCGACCTTCGGCGACGGCGCGTGCGCTTTCGCGATCGGAGGCGGCGCGATCGGGAGCGTGTCGAAGTCGACGACCGGCGGCGCGATCGGCAACGGCACCGCGACGGGCGGCGGCGCGGCGAGCGGCGCGACCTTCGCAGGCGAAGGGTCCATCGCGCGCGGCGCGTTCGTCGCGACGCATCGATCGCCCGCGCCGGCGGCGCCGCCGGACGACGAGAACGCGAACACGAGCGCCCCGACCGCGACGAGCGTCGACAGCGCGAGCGCGCCGCGCATCAGCGACGACGAGCCGCGCGCAAACAGAGCGAACGGAGGATCCGCCGACGCAACGCTCGACGACGCGATTGGATCTCGGCGCACGAAGACAGTCGTCTTTCCGTCGTCGTCTCCCTCGTAGTCGACGAACGCCCCCGAACGCGCGAGCAGGTCATCCACGTGGGTCACTTCGGAGTCCACGCTCAGCATGCGCCCGCTTCCTTGCCTCGCAACTTTCGACGACCCCATGGCGGTGACTGTGGGGACCACCCTGTTCGGGGTTACAGGAACTTTTCCTGTAACCTTTCCGCATCCCCTCCGCACAATGGTCGGTACGGGGTGGCTCTCGCTTGCGGCGCTTGCGCTTTTTTCCCTTCGCGAGGTGATTCGCCGGTGGCTGAACGCTCCCCCGAGATGATTGGCCGTTTGATCGCGGGTCGCTACCGACTCGAGGCGCTCCTCGGTCGCGGGGGCATGGGGACGGTCTATCGGGCGCGTCACGTCGGGCTCGACGAGATGGTCGCCGTGAAGATCCTCCACGACGAGCTCCGAACGGATCCGTCGTACGTCGATCGCTTCGAGCGCGAGGCGCGCGCCGCCGCACGTCTCCACCACCCCTGCACCGTACGCGTCACCGACTTCGGGCAGGATGCCGACGGCCTCCTCTACTTCGTGATGGAGCTCGCCGACGGCCGCGATCTCGCGCGCGTCATCCACGCCGACTGGCCGCTGTCGCCCGAGCGCATCGCGCGCATCATCGTGCAGATGTTGAGCGCGCTCGCCGTCGCGCACGAGGCCGGGATCATCCACCGCGATCTCAAGCCCGAGAATGTGATGATCGTCGTCGGCGTCGACGACGATGGCAAGCCGGTCGACATGGTCAAGGTGTGCGATTTCGGGATCGCGAAAGACACGCGCGCCGATCGCGCACGCGGGGCGCGACCGACGACCGTCGGCTCGGTCTTCGGAACGCCGGAGTACATGTCGCCCGAGCAAGGGCGGAGCAAACCGCTCGACGCGCGATCGGATCTCTATTCGGTGGGCGTCATCATGTACGAGCTGCTCACCGGGCGATTGCCGTTCGACGCCGACGGCGCGGTCGACTTGGTGATGAAGCACGTGCTCGAAGATCCTGTGCCGCCGTCGAACATCGGCCCCGTGAACGCGCTGCTCGAAACGGTGTGCTTGAAGGCGCTCGCGAAGAATCCGTCGGATCGCTACCAGAGCGCGCGCGAGATGCAGGCGGTGCTACGCGGTCTCGCGGGGACGCAGACGGTGACGCCGGTAAAGGCGAAGCGCGCGGCGAGCGACGCCGTGCCGCTCCCATCGCGCGTCCCGACGCAGCAGGCGACGGTTACGAACGTTCCGGCACCGCGCGAAGAAACGCCGTCGCGCCTTGGACGCGCGGTGCGCGTCGCGTTGATCGTCACGATGGCGTGCATGACGGGCGCGGTCGGGCTGCGCGCCGTGCGCACGGAGCCGAACGCGGCGAGCGGATCGATCCGTGCGGCGGAGCCGGGGGCGCCTCCGCCGCGGGACGAACCGCCGCCGACGCCGACGGCTCCTGCGACGGCCGAAGGGCGCACACGGACGATTCCGCCCTCAACGACGGGACACGTCGCGCATCCGGTCGCGGCCACGCCGACTTCAACTTCGGCCTCGACCTCGACCTCGACCTCGACCTCGACCCCGACCTCGACCCCGACCCCGACCTCGACCCCGACCTCGACCTCGACCCCGACGGTCGCCGTCGTCGACTCTCCCCCTCCCTTCGATCCCTCGCGCGGCTCCGTTCGAATCGGTGGCATCTCCGTCGAAGGCGCTCTCTCGCGCGACGTCGCTGGGGCCGTCGGGCGTGCGCTCGGACGGATCGCCGCGTGCTACCAAGACGACCTTCGCGCGAGTGGCGTCGCCAAGCGCGGGAGCGGCTCGCTGCGCATCGAGACCGACGCCGCCGGCGTTATCGTTCGCGCGCGCGTGAACGTCGGCTTCGCTCCGTCGATCGCGCGCTGCATCGAACGCGCCGTTCAAGGCCAGCGCGTCGCAGGCGTCGACACGGGTGAAGCCAGTGCGACGATCGCGCTCGCGTTCGATGTACGATGACGCAGGTTGTGCGATCGATCCTGTTCGCTCTCATCGCCACCACTCCCCTCGCGTGCTCGTCCCTCGCGCCCGAGGTCGGCGCCGAGCGCCCCGCGTGCGATGCGGGATGCGCGGACGCGGCGTCGACCACCGATGGCAGCAACCCCGCCGATGCCGGAGCCGACGGCACCGCGAGCGTCGACGGCGCGCCACTCGTGAGCTTCGCGCGCGATCTCCGACCGATCGTCGATCGCCTCCCCGGCGATCCGCGCGGCCCCGGCTGCGCGAGCTGCCACTACCGAAGCGCGGCGGATCCGATCGGCATTCAGCGCAGTGGGCTCGACATGACGACACTCGGCTCGCTGCGGCTGGGCGGCACGACGAGTCGAACCACGATCGTCATCGGAGGACGCCCCGACGATTCGGCGATCGTGCAGAAGCTCCGCGGTACGTACTTCACGGGGAAACGCATGCCGTACAACGGCCCGCCGTATCTCACGAACGCGGAGGTCCAGCTCTTCGCCGATTGGATCGCGCAGGGCGCGCTCGGGGCGGATTCGGAATGAGGCGCGCGTCTCGTCTTGCGTTTGCGTTCGCGCTCGTCGCTTCGCTCGCATGCAGCGCCCCCACGGCCGTACGCCGCGCCGACGGGATCGACGCGAGCACGCTCCCCGAGGCGCAACGGGCCGACTACGCCGTCTTCGCGCAACGCTGCTCGAAGTGCCACTCGCTCGCGCGCCCGCTCGACAGTGGCATCGACGATCCTGGATGGTGGGCGAGCTACGTCGCACGGATGCGGGCGATGCCGGGGAGCGGAATCTCGGCGGCGGACGAGGCGGCGATCCTTCGCTTCCTGACCGCACACCAAGGACCACGACGATGACGTCGCGACGCGCGTTGTCGCTGTTCGTCGTGCTCGTCGTCGTTGCGTGCGTCGCCGCGATTGCGCCGTCTCGCGCGCACGCGGTCGAGCGCACGTTCAGCGCATCGGCGCAGGTCGACTACTTCTTCGTCCCGACCGAAAAAGGGGCGAACGCTCGCGCGATCGGCCTCGACGGCTTCACCACGGAGGCGTCGTTCAAGCTCGCCGCGGATCTCACCGACCACCTCTCCGCGAGCGCGAAGCTCTGCTACGGATGCCACGGCTTCGAGGCGGACATGGTGTACGCCGAGTACCGCGTGCGCGACGAGCTCGCGTTCCGCGTCGGCCGCTTCAGTCCCAGCTTCGGCGCGTTCAATTTGCGGCACGACGTCGCGAATCACGGCCTCAGCGACAAACCGCTGCCGTACGACATGGGGCGGATGCTCCGCCTGCGTTCGTGGAACATGGGCGTCTTGCCGAGCCCGTTTCCCGACAATGGCCTCGAGGTGAACGGCACGCACTGGTTCGGCGAGTCGGCGCAGCTCGACTATGCCGCATACGCAGTATCCGGGTTTCGCGCGTCGACGCCGGCGCTCGATCTCGACTTCGTGCAGTCGCGCACCCCCGCCGTCTACTACGTCGACAACAACTCGCGGCCGACGTTCGGCGGGCGCACCGCTCTCACGTTCAAGCTCTCCGACGATTCCGATTTCACGATCGGCGCCAGCAGCATGTACGGCACGTTCGACGCGAGCAACTCACTCACGTACGCGATCTTCGGCGCCGATCTGTCGCTCCGGATCGGGCAGACGAACGTGCGCTTCGAGTACCTCGCGCGGCGTCAGGACTTCGACACGAGCGACCCAACGCGCTTCAAGTACGCGCTCGCGTCGCAGCACGGCGACTTCTTCGTGAAGCACGGCGCTTACGTCGAGGTCGATCGCCTCATCGCGCCGCGGGTGACGCTCCTCGGGCGCGTCGACGGCCTCTTCCGCGTCGGCAACGTCGAAGCCGGGAGCGATCTCTCGCGACGAACCGGCGTCGGACGCGCGACGCTCGGCAGCCTCATCACGATCGATCGGAGCTTCCGCATCAAGGCGTCGGCCGAGGTCTACGACTTCAGCGACGGCGACGCCGCCGGACGGCACGTCGAGGTTGGACTTCACGTCGCGACGGTGTGGACGTTTTAGCGATACCCGATGAGCACGCTCGACACGAAATAGAACGGCTGCGTATGGCCCGCGCCGTCGTACGGACAGCCGACGCCCGGATCGCATCCGGTGCAAACGCCGCCGTCGGGCGCGGAGCCGTTGCACGTATTGACGTACGCCTCGACGTCGTAGGCGATCGTCGTCGACGTCGCCGTTCCGATTTGCGACGTGACGTCGAAGTCCCACGGCAGGACGTCCGCGCCGGGGCACCATCCCGCGCGCGGATATTGGTAGGTGCCGCTGCTCGGGTACTTCGTGCAGTCGGTTCGCCACATCGCCTTCGTCGTCGCCATGCCTCCGACGGTCCACGTGTGCTTCTTCGAGCAGAACTCGGCGCAGTTCTCGAGGTTCGCCTGACCGTGTCCGGTGATGATCGAGCGCATCGACCACGACTTCGGTCCAGCGGGCAGCGTGATCGTTTGCGGCGGGAGGCTCGTCGCGATCGGCGTGCGAGGATCGCCGTAGACGATCTGCGTCGGATCGGTGCCCGTCGTCTTCCACTGCGCGATCGGAACGACGACCATCGGATCCTTCGCCGCGACGCCGTCGGTCATGTCGAACGTGACGCCGACGAGCCACCCGCCGCCGTTCTGCGACGCGCTTCCTTGCGGCACCCACGTGTCGATGAACGTTCGCAGTGTGACGCTCCCGCTCAAGAGCGGCCTCAGCTCGGTCACGTCGATGTCCCATACCGGCGGCGCGTTGACGCCCGCGCGAATTCCGTACGGCGTGATGAAGCGCCCGAGCTCGATGAGCGTGTTGACGCCGCCGTCGGTCGTCGCACCTTGCACGAGCTGGATCGACCCGACGCGATCCCAGTGATCGCATCCGTTGGTCGGGCACGTGAGCGACACGTGCATGACGATCTTGCGAAACGAACCGGTCGTCGGAAACGTCACCGCGCGATCGACCGTGCGCGAGCAAGGCCCGGTGCCGCCGGAGCCGAAGCAGACGAGCGTCTTGTCGAACGCGGCGACCGACGTGACGACGCCGCCGTCGAGATCGCTCGCGTCGTCGGCGGACGCATCGGGATCGCCGGTGGTCGCGTCGGACGCGCCGGCGTCGGCGGCGGAGTTCGTCGACGACGCCGATTCGCACGCGGCGAGCGAGATCGAGGTCGCGAGGATCGCGGTGAGCGCGGCGGCGATCGAAGGTCGAAGGAAGAGCATGGAGTCGCTCCATAGCAGATCGGACGACTCGCGCCGCTCGACGGATCGTCCTTCGTGACCTCGTGTCCTACATGCCGCCACTGCCGATCGCGATCGTGCGATCGGTCTTTCCTTCGGACGGGAAGAGCTTCTTGCCGACGAGCGCCGCGCTCGCGCACTTGGCGACGCTCGCGGGGAGCGTGCTCGGGAACGTCGCGCGCTTCACGGTTCCATCGATGGCGACGACGAGGGTCATCTCGCCGCTCACCGTCATCGACGGATCCTCCTTGAGGCCCGCGCTGTAGCAAGCGACGAGGCGTCGCTTCACTTGCGTCAGGAGCATCTGGCGCGCGACGGTCTCCGCGTTCTGCACCGGAACCGAGGTCGACGATCCCGCGTCGCTCACGTCGGGGCGTCCGTACTCCGTCGCAATGGGCGCGGGCGCGGGCGAGAACGGCTCCGTGTGCACGACCTCACCCCCGGCGCCCGGCGACGCGATCTTGGTCGTCGAGGCGTCGCACGCGATCGTGAGCGGCTCGCCCCAACCATCGACGTCGGTGTCGCGATCGAACGAGTACTTCTCTGTCAGCTGCTTCGCAGTCGGGCACGCGGCGTTGTTGCGCCGGTACGTCGCCGCCGCGGCGCCGAGCAAGCGCGCACGCGCCCGCGTCAGCTCGAGCTTCTTGTCGCGGTCGTCGGACGCGGGCGCCGAAGCGGAGGTCGCGCTGGCGGTCGGCGTCGACGGGGCATGCGGCGTCGGCCGCGCGTCGCCGCACGCGGACCACGCGAGCGCGAGCAACGCCATCGTCACGAACGTTTGCTTCGGCGGAGTCAGGTCTTCAATTTCCCACAAAGCGCGCGACGACGAAAGGCGACCGCGAACGATAGGTGTATCGCCGGTATCACCGGATACACGCTCGCGGCAGCCGACACTCATTGCGTCAAGTCATGCCGCACGACGATCGGCTCCGTCTCCCGATGCACGATCGATGCGTCGCACGCCGCGGCGAGCTCCGCAGCGCGCGCGGCACCACGTACGCGCGCGACGGCCGCGTCGACGCTCGGTGCCGCATCGAGCTCTTCGCGCGACCGCGCGAGCCACATCGTGACGAGGTGCCCGGCGCCGTACACGGTCCGAAAGCTCGCGCGCGTGAGCGGATAGTGCGCTTCGGCGAGGGCGCGGTTCGTCTCCGCCGTCGCGTCCCAGTACCGGTTCGACGCATCGGGATCGGGGCGCACGTCTTCGAGTACGAGCCGACCGCACGCCGCGGTTCGCTCGGTGAGCGCGGCGCCTTCGGGCGCGTACGAGAGGTCGGCGTCGACGCGCCAAATCTCGCTCGTGTGCGGGAAGACGAGCGCTCCGTCGGCGAGCCGATCGTAGCGATCGCCCGCGGCCTTCGGGACGGCGGCGAGGGAGCGCTCGATCGCTTCGCCGCGCGTGTCGAAGTCGCCGAACTTTGCGAAGCTCCGCACCGTGAAAAATCGGTTCGCGCCCACTTGGAGAAAGACGCCGCGCCCGTCCGTCGCGTTCGCGCGGTGGAGCTCGGCGAGCCACTCGCGACGCGCCGATTCGAACTGCGCGAACATGGACGGCGCGATCGTGTCGATGTGCACGCTGCGGTAGCTCGCAGGCGACACGCTCGCCGCGGGCGCGGATATCGGCGCCGGCGCGGGACGGACGGACGCGGCGCAGGCGAGCGGGAGGGCGGCGGCGAGGGCGAGGGCGAGGATGGACGAGCGCATGCCAAAGTTAATGGCCGATGCGAGGCGGGAGTTACAGCCCGCTGCGATCTTCGAAGCGACGCAACCGCGATCGCGTCGGGGACGCAGGTCACGCCGATCGACGCGAAGCACGTGGCGCTCGCGTGGACCGACGGCACGCTCGAGGTCGCGCTCGCGACCTGCGGCCCCTGACGACCTCGGAACGTTACGGCGTGTAGACGAAGCTGTCGGCGAGCGTGACCGTGACGTTGCTCGCGTTCACGTAGAACCCGCCCGCAACCAACGCGGCGCCGTTCGGTAGCCACGCGGTCGCGGCCTGTGCGCGGCCGAATCCGCCGATCGGCGTACGCGCGCCGACGGGCGTGCCGGTGCCGACGTCGTACGTCTCGGCGTCGCCGAGGTACTGCGGTCCGATCACGTTGCTGTACCCGCCGATGAAGAGGATGCGCGAGCTCGGGAGCGCGAAGGCCAAGTGGTACTGGCGATCGGTGAGCATCGGGTAGACAAACGACACGCTCGCCATCGTGTCCTTGTTCACCTCTTGGACGATCCGGAGCGCGTGCGACGTCGCGTCCATACCGCCGGCGACGACGAGCACCGACGTGCCATCCGCGCGCGTCGACGCCGTGGCGGTGTGTCCGTACACCGGATAGCGGAGCGCACCCTTGAGACCGGTCCACACGTTTCCGGAAGACTTCACCTCGAACTGATCGACGCTGGTCGCGACGGTGCCCGGCGCGGTCGCGGCCGACGTGTTCTTTCCGCCGGCAGCGAGGATGCGCGCGGGAACGAACGTGGGCGGATTGCCGCCGAACCCGAGCGTCATGACCGACCGAAAGCCGGTGAGCGTGAAATCAGCGCGCGGCGTCGACATGTTGGTGCTCGACGTCGTCCACGTGTTCGTCCCCGGATCGCACGTCTCCGACGTCGCGTTCACCGTTCCACCGGCGCCGTAGCCGCCAGCGACGAAGATGGTGAGCGCGCTCAGACCGACGGCGCCGTGCGCGGCGCGCGGCGCGTTCATCGGCGTGACGGTGGTCCACTTCGCGATCGTCGCGTCGGCGTCGTAACGCTCCGCGCTCGTGATCGGCGTGTAGTTGACGCCGAAGCCGCCTGACGCGAGAACGCGCGTCGGCGCGACCTGAGAGAAGATCCCCGATTGGAGCGTCTCGTCGCTCGAATTCATCGCGTGGTAGGCGCGCGCGACGCTCATGCTGGCCGTCGACGCCCAGGTGGAGGTGGCGGGGTTGAAGAGCTCCGCGGTCTTGAGCACGCCGAGCTGCGCGTTGTACCCGCCGGCGACGAGCACCCTGTAGCTCGCCGCGGCGCCCATCGGCGCGACGTTGACGGTGGTCGCGCGGTGACCCGTCCGCGAATAGACCATGCCTCCCGCCGTGCTCGACCACTGCGGATCCACGAGCGCGGGGTACGTTACGCCCACGTTCGCCCAACCGACCGTGACGTCGCACGAGCGAGCCCCGGGCGCCGTGACCGCGCGATCCCAAGGAGCCGCGGGGTTCGTGTCGTAGCTACAGCCGCGCACTGTGAGCGTCGCTGCGTAGCGCTGGCCGTTCGATCCGATGACGTACGGCGCGCTCACGCGAAGGCGTGGATCCCCGCTGGCGTCGAGGAGCTCCAGCGTGTTCTCGACGAGACGAAGCCCCGCGACCCGCTCGCTCACGTCGACGTGGTACGTCATCTCTTCGACGTCCGGCGCGCGATCGAAGCGCGCGAAGTCTTCGACGCCGTTGCGTTGAAAGCGACGCACGACGTCCGCGCCGCGGATCGCGCCGCGATGAACCACGAAGCCGTCCGCGAGCTCGGCGGGCGCATCGTTGGCTCCGGCGAGGCGGACGTCGGCGGCGAGGCCGCTCGCACGGTCTTCGATGCGCGATGATCCCGAGGCGGTCGCAGCAAGACGGACGTTCGCGACGTCGCGTCCGACAGCGCCCTCGACGAACGCGAGCCGAAGCGCGTCGCCGTCCACGTTCATCGACGCGATCGTTCCCGCGCCGAGCGGCGGCTCGGCGTGAGCGTCGAGGCCGAGCATGGTCGAGATCTCAGGCGCGACCGGGGCGCGGAACGCGTGCTGCGCGTCGCGGACGAGCGCGACCGCCGGTGAGGTGTCGGCGGTCGACGCGGCCGCGGGCGAAGGCGCGCCGGTGGTGGCGGTCGTCGCGTCCGCACCGCAACCGGTGAGGGCAAGCGTGAAACACAGAGTGGTGAAGCCTGTACGTGATCGCATGAGTGTCTCCGGATCGGCGATGAGGTCGCCGAACGCCGGCGACCGCGACGCGCTCGTCTGCGCGCAGCGTGCCGTCGACGCGTGGCGCGAAACCGCGCGAGTTTCGGCGCCCCGCGTTCCATGCGTCTCCTTCCGCGTCCACTGTGTCGACCACGAGGAGACACTCGGAGGCGCGACGACGACGGTCGCCCCGCGCTACGCTCGGTTCGTGCAGAGCGCCACGCTACGCGTCCTCGAAGGTCCCGATGCCGGGCGGACGTTCGCGTGGTCCGGCGCGAGCGGCGTCGTCGGCAAGCACGAGTCGGCGGACTACGTGCTGTCCGACAACGCGGTCTCCCGCTTCCACTGCGAGATTACGACGACGGCGAGCCACGCGGTGGTCGTCGACCTCCAGAGTCGCAACGGGCTCTTGGTCGACGGCGTCGCCGTTCGTCGCGCGCGGTTGCGAGCAGGCGCGGTGCTCACGATCGGTCGAACGAAGCTGCGCTTCGAGCCTGCGGGCGAGGCGCCGGCGCCGACGCGCGCGGGGTTCGGCGGGCTCGTCGGGCGATCGCCGGCAATGGTGCGCGTGCTCGAGACGCTCGAGGCCGCTGCCGCGAGCGCGGCGACGGTGCTCGTCGACGGCGAGACCGGGACGGGCAAAGAGGCGGTCGCGCGCGCGCTTCACGACGCGAGTGATCGCGCGAAAGGGCCGTTCGTCGTCGTCGATTGCGCGGCGCTCCCCCCGAACCTCCTCGAGTCCGAGCTCTTCGGACACGAGCGCGGCGCGTTCACCGGCGCCGACGCCGCGCGTGAGGGCGCGTTCGAAGCGGCGAACGGCGGCACCGTCTTCCTCGACGAGATCGGCGAGCTCGGCGCCGAGCTCCAACCCAAGCTGCTCCGCGTGCTCGAACGAAGACAGATCAAACGCGTCGGACGCGCGCGCCACGTCGCGATCGACGTGCGCGTCGTGGCCGCGACGAACCGCGATCTCCGCGCGGAGGTGAACGCGGGGCGATTCCGCGCCGACCTCTTCTTTCGCCTCGCCGTCTTGCAAGTTCGGCTGCCGCCGCTGCGCGAGCGCGCCGGCGATCTCCCCGCGCTGGTCGACCGTTTTCTCTCGGAGCTGCACGCCTCCGACGAGGTGGCCGCGCTCGTGCGCGCACCGGCGGTGCTCGCGGAGCTCGAGCGCCACACCTGGCCCGGCAACGTGCGCGAGCTCAGAAACTACGTCGAGCGCTGCGCGGCGCTCCGCATGCGACCCGCGAGCGTCGCCGATGCTCCGCTCGAATCCGTCGTCGATGCGTCGCTCGATCTCGCGACCGCGCGCGACGCGTTCATCCGCCCGCACGAGCGTCGCTACTTGATCTCGCTGCTCGCCGCGAACGACGGCAACGTCAGCTCCGCGGCGCGCTCGGCCGGCGTCGCGCGAAGTCACTTCTACCGGCTGCTGTGGCGACACGGTCTCGCTTGGGAAGAGTGACGCTCAGCGAAGGCCGTGGCGCGCGAGGAGACGATAGAGGTACGCGCGGTCGACGTTCGCCGCGCGCGCTGCCGCCGCGACGTTGCCGCCTTCACGCGCGAGGAGCTGCTTCAAGTACTCGGCTTCGAACTCCGCGTTCCACGCCGCGCGCGCGTCCTTGAGCGCCACCTCGTTCGCGTTCGCGTTCTCGTCGTCGTCGACACCGGGGCCGAGCGCGATGCATCGCTCGAGGAGGTTGCGCAGCTCGCGCACGTTGCCCGGCCACGACCGTCGCGCGAGACTCTGGAGGAACGCGCGCGCGAGGAGCGGATCGGGCTTCGGTCGCGGGCCGAACGACTCGAGGAGATGCGCGACGAGGAGCGGCACGTCGTCACGTCGCTCGCGGAGTGGCGGCACGCGGAGCGACACGACCGCGATCCGGTAGTAGAGATCCGCGCGAAAGAGCCCCTTGGTCACGAGCTCACGAAGTCCGCGGTTGGTCGCCGCAACGATGCGCACGTCGACCGGAACGTGCGCGCTGCTTCCGACGCGCTTCACGGTGCGCGCTTCGATCACGCGGAGCAGCTTTGGCTGGAGCTCGCTCGGCAGCTCGCCGATCTCGTCGACGAAGACCGTGCCTCCGCGCGCCGCTTCGAAGATGCCCGCGCGCGCGACGTGCGCGCCGGTGAACGCGCCGCGCTCGTGACCGAAGAGCTCGCTCTCGAGGAGCGTCGACGGGATCGCGCCGCAGTCGACCGTGAGGAGCGGACGCTCCGCGCGCGGGCTCGCGCGGTGGATCGACTCGGCGATCGCTTCTTTGCCGGTGCCGGTCTCGCCTTCGAGAAGCACCGTCGCGTCGGACGCGGCGGCGCGTTCGAGCACCGCGAAGAGCGCGCGCATCGCGACCGACCGCCCGACGACGACGCCGAAGCGCTCCGCGGTCGAGAGCGGCAGCGCGATGCTCTCCGATCCGAGGTCGAACCGAATCGTCGTGTCGCCGATCGCGACCGTCGACGGACTCTCGAGCGGTGCTTCGAGGACGTCGACGCCGTTCACGCGCGTCCCTCCGTCGGATCCCAAATCGCGCAAGACGGGGACGCCGTCTTCGATCGCGATGGCCGCGTGGAACGGCGACGCCTTCGGATCGCGCAGCACGAGCCCGGCGCCCGCGTCGCGTCCGACGACCACCTCGCGTCCGGTCGACGAGTGCGCGACGCCCGCGTCGGGCCCCGCCGTCACCGTGAGACGGAAGCGGCGAACCTCTTCCTTCGACGCCGCGGGCGCGAGCACCTCGGTGGGCTCGCGAAGCGTCTGCCCCTCGGGATCGTGAGGATGTGCCATGCAACGGTCATCGACCATAGCGTGGCTCGCGCGTCACGGGCAGCGCATGCGTCCTTCGAGTCGGCCGCTCGTCGCATCGAAGACGAGCCCCGACTCGAGATCGTCCGATGCGCCGCCATCGGCGCCCGGCGCGACGCACAGGACGGCGAAGCTCGATCGCGCTTCGCCGGTCGCGAGATCGAAATCGAGCGACGAGAACGCGCCGCGCAAGTCGACGCGGTCGCCCGCTCGGAGCGCGGAGAACGCGTCGAAGATGCCGGTCGATCCGACGTCGATGGGCCGCCCCGGCGGGACGAGACGCTCGAACGCGCGCGCAAGCGACACGCCTGTGATCGGCGCGTCGCCGACGATGAACGCGGCGTACGCGAGCAAGTAGAACGAGTCGTACGGAGATGCGGGCGAGGTCGTCGTGGTGACCTTGGGCGAGAACGTCTCGTTGTAGCGAATCGTGAACTTCGAGTTCGCGGGCGTCGACGACGGCGGTGTGAGCCCGAAGAAGCGTCGGCGCTTCTCGGCGCTCGTGCCGACGAACGCTTGGAACGCCTCGCCTTCCCATGGTCCGCCCATGACCCACGTCGGCCGATGACGCGCGCTCGCGGGCCAACGCGCTTCGAGCGGGGCGACGACCGACGTCGTGAGATCGGGCGCGAGCACGACGATCACGTGCGGCCGAAATTCCGCGAGGCCAGCGACGACGGACGCCACGTCGGGCGGATCGCCGCCGGCGTACGCGAAGTCGCGGAACGCCGCGCCGTTCGCGCTCACGGTCTTGTCGTTGAAGCGGAGCTGCTCGACCAGCGCATCGACGAGCGCGCGGCTCGTCGGATGATTCGCGCGCACGACGCCGACACGCATCGGCGCGCGCGCCTCGACCGCGCCCGTCGCGCGCAACGCAGGCTCGACGTGCGCGCCGACGAAGGCCGCGAGCGGCGGCGTCACCTGCGCGGTGCTGATCGTCGTACGCCACACGAGCCGCGGCGAGCCCGGCGGATGCAACACGCCCGTGACGTGCGGCCCGGTGTTGAGCGACGCGACGGCGAGCACGCCCGCCGGAACGAACGTGGAGGTCGCGAGATCGACGATCTCTTGGCTGGTGTGAAAGCCGATGACTGCGGGCACGCGCACGTCGTCGACGAGGTGACGCGCGGCACGCGTAGCGTCGACCGCGTCGTTGCATGCGACGATCCCGATCGGCCGCGCGGCACCGTCGGCGCGGCCGTACGGAAGACCGCCCGCGACGTCCATGAAATCGCGACGCGCGAGATCGACCGCGCGCGCGCTCGCCGTGCCGTAGGCCTGCGCGTCCGAGCCGGTCTCCGGGAACATGGTGCCGATCCACAACGTGTCGTCGCTCTCGATCGCGCGGCGATCGGCGCGCACTTCGCAATCGATCGACGCGAGCGCGACGCACGCGCCGTCCGTCGCGCGGCACAACGAAGGCGCCGCTGCCGCGTCCGAGCACGCGCGACTCGACGTGCAGCGCGGCGGTGTCGCGCTCGATGCGTGGCCCGCGGAGATCGTGTCGTGCGCCGGTGAACGCGCGCGAACGACGAGCGCCGCGACTCCGACCGCGACGGCTATCGCCACCCCGATCGCGAACACAGCGCGCGTGCGTCGAGGCGCGGTCACGACGGAAGCGGCCGGAGCTTCCGGGGCCCGCCCGTCGGTGCTCGGCTTCTCGAGCGTGCGCGTCCGCGATCCCCCGACGACAGGAACGTCCGCGTCGTCGGGCTCGTCGGCGCTCTCGTCCGCGACGAGCGCGGCGATCTCCTCGGTGAGCCACGCGCGATCCTCCGCGAACCGCGTCGCGACGAACACGGCGAGCGCGCCGCCATCTCCCACATCCGGAAGCGTCCGCCGGTACGCATCGAGCGCGACGCGAAGATCGTCCGCCGTCGTCCAACGATCCTCGCGCCGCCGCGCGAGCGCGCGCATGCAGATCGCTTCGAGCGCGAGCGACACGTCGGGGTTCTGCGCGCGCGGCGAGGCGACGATGCCGAGCCTCAACGCCTCGAAAATCTCCTGCTCGTTCTTGTCGCCCCACAGCCGCGCGCCCGTCAGCGCCTGCCACAGGACGACGCCGACCGCGAAGACGTCCGTGCGCCGATCGACCGCGTCGCGCGTCGCTTGCTCCGGCGCCATGTACGTCGCCTTCCCTTTGACGACGCCTGTTCGCGTCTGCCCGGACGAATCGGCGGCCTTCGCGATCCCGAAGTCGAGCAGCTTCACGTCGCCCGCGTACGTTACGAACACGTTGTGCGGCGACACGTCGCGATGAACGACGCCGAGCGGTGCTCCGTCCGGATCGCGGAGCTCGTGCGCGGCGTGAAGCCCCGCGAGCACCTCGCACAAAGCGTAGAGCATCAGCGAGAGCGGCATCGCGCTCCCCGCGCGCCGGAGCACCGCATCGAGCGACTGCCCGTCCAGGAACTCCATCTCGAGATAGAAGAGCCGCCCATCGAAGCCGACGTCGAACGTCTGCACGACGTTCGGATGCGCGATGCGCGTCGCAATCCGCGCCTCGTCCATGAACATGCGACGGAACTCCGCTTCGGTTGCGAGATCCGCGCGCAGCCGCTTCACGACGACGATCTCACCGTCGGTCGCGACGCGCTTCGCGACGTAGACGACGCCCATCCCGCCGCGCCCGAGCTCGAGCAGAAGGCGATGCCTCCGCGCGCCGCCCCGCGCTCGCACGCGCCCCTCCGACGTCATTGCGGCAGCGCGGCGCTCACGGGCTCAGCGTATCGCGATCACATGCCGCCGGTCGCGCACCCGCCCGCGGGGCAGCGCGGATCCCACTCGACGAGGTATTCGCGGAGCGGGCCGACCATGCCCGGCTTCAGCACGTCGTTGCCGACGCACGCCCGCGCGGCGCGCACGCGAACGGGGAACGCCGTGAATGTCGGGTTCGTGAGCGCGGCGACGACCGCGGAGCTCTGCGGGCAGACCGCGCACCACCAGTCGTACTCGCTGCGCGGGTCGATCGGATCGACGCGCGTGGGTGCGCGCGTCACGCCGTCGAAGCCGACGCAGAGTCGGCATCCATCGGCGGCGAGCTGTGTCTCGAGCTGGGATTGCGCGGAGCACGTCGCGGGCTTGGAGCCGAAGCGCGTGAGGCCGCAACTTTGGAAGCCGACGCCGAAGTCCGCGAGGTAGCCCGCGCCGCAACGATCGCCGTCCATGCTCACCGACTCGTTGGTGATCGCCGCGCTCTCGGTCGAATCGCTCGCGGATCCGCAACCGGCCATCGCCGCGATCACCGCGCCGAACGCCGCCACCACCGCGCTTCGAGTCATCTTCGAACCGATCATCCTGCCTCCTCGTTTCACCGCGCCGTAGCTAACACACCGTCGCGCCACGCGCTTGCGGTGCGAACGCTGGGCGACATGCTGACCGCTCCGGGTGCGAACGCACTTCACCCGAACGGGTGACGTGGCCAGGTCGGCGGGGTCGCAGCGCTATTTTTGTCGGCCCTTCTTCTTCGCGACCGCGCGCCCGAGCTCCTGGGTCAGAAGCTCGGCGACCGCGCGAACACGCGGAATCGCGAGCGCGCTCCGCGCGGACGCCAGGTAGAGCGTGCTGTTGATCGTCCCGACGTCGAGGTCGAGCTCAACTAGGCGCGCTGCGCGCGAGAAGCGGTGCTCGACGCGGCCGAGGAAAATCGCGCCGAGCCCGGCGTCCGCCGCGCGGAGCTGCACCAGAAAATCGTCCGACGCGAACGCTGGTCGAAACCCGGGTATCGCGCGCGCGAGCTCGGGGTTTGGAGACAAGTGATCGAGCGGCGGCGCCCACGCTATCCACGCCACGTCCGCCATGCGCGCGCGTTTGGGGAGCGACTTCGCGTACGTCTCGGAAGCGAACGCCGCGCTCTCGAGATCGAGCGACGCGAGCGTCACGACGTCACGCTGCGCGGGCGCGGCAAGACGAAGCGCGAGGTCCGCCTCGCGGCGCGAGAGATCGAGGTACTGAACCGTCGATATCACTTCGAGGCTCACGTCCGGCAGCCGCGACTTCATCCACGCCGCGAACGGCGCGACGAAGTCGAACGCGATCCCAGGCGGCGCCGTCAGTCGCACCGTGCCGCTGGGCTTCGTCTCGGCGCGCTCCGCCGCGCGATCGACCTCGGCCGCCCACTCCGACATGCGCCGCGCCGGTTCGAGGAGTCGCTCGGCGAAGCTCGTCGGCGTCGCGCCGTCGACGGTTCGCACGAAGAGCTGCTCGCCGACCTCTTCTTCGAGCTCCGCGATCCGCCGGCTCACGGTCGGCTGCGTCACGCGCATGCGCTTGGCCGCCGCGCTCAAGCTCCCCGCATCGGCGACGGCCAAAAAGAGCTGAAGATCATTCCATGGGATATGCATATGCGTATGGCTCCATCCACTTTTAGGCACTTTCGCCTTTCGATTGCATACCCCATGTTGGAGGCATGTCGAACCTCCGAATCCTCACGAACGTCGCTCTCTTCCTCGGCGCAGCTGCATTCGCCGCCCCTCTCCTCGCGTGCCGGCCCACCAGCCACGCCGTCGTCCCCGCGACGATCGGCGTCGCGCGCCCGAGCTCCGATCTCGAAGCCATCGTCGACGAGCCTGGCCCCGTCGTCGTCGAGACCGTGATCGGCGCCGACTGGGAGGTCGCGCGCTCGGGCCTCGTCAACCTCGATCACCCGAAAGCAAAGGAGGCCAAGCTCACCGACGGGCCCGAGGCGATCGTCGTCCCGCTCCACGCGATTCACCACCCGACGTACGGCCTCTACATCGTCGACACCGGCGTCGAGCGTGCGCTGCGCGACGATCCGGACAGCGCGGCGCTCAGCGGTCTCGTCGCGAGCTACATGGGCGTCGGCAAGATGAAGGTCCGCCTCGACACGAAGTCGTGGATCGCCGCGCAGACCGAGCCGGTCAACGGGGTCTTCCTCACCCACCTGCATCCCGATCACATCTCGGGACTGCGCGACGTTCCGAACACGGCGATCGTCTACACCGGTCCCGGCGAGTCTGCGGACACCGCGTTCGTCAACGTCTTCGTCGCGCCGATCACCGACGCCGCCCTCGCCGGGAAAGGCGACCTGAACGAGTGGCGCTTCGCTCCGGATCCGGGCGGAGCGTTCGACGGCGTCGTCGACGTGTTCGGCGATCGAACCGTGTGGGCGATCCAAGTGCCGGGGCACACGCCCGGGAGCACGGCGTACCTCGCGCGCACGAAGGACGGACCGGTGCTCTTCGTCGGCGACGCTTCGCACACGATCTGGGGATGGGACAACGGCGTCGAGCCCGGGACCTTTTCGGAGGACAAACCGAAGAGCGCCGTGAGCCTCGCGAAGCTGCGCGCGTTCGTTGCCCGGCATCCGAGGATCGACGTGAGGCTCGGGCATCAACTGAGGAGCACGCAGCGAGCCTCGACGAACGTCGCGGCATCGGCGAACATCCGCGCACGATGACCTTCGACCCTTACAAGGCGCCGGACCCCGCGGGCCCGCCGGACCATTCGCACGCCGAGATGGGACAGCTTCCGAACCGAACGCCGTTCGTGCTCGCGGCGATCGGCGCGGGGCTCGCGAGCTTGTATTGGGCGGGTCTCACGTTGCTGATCGCGCTCGGCGTGGCGATGGGGTCCGTGTCGGCGCTGCAGATCCTGCTGCCGTGCGTGCTCATCGTCCTCTACGCGGTGCGCGGATTTCAGATCTTCAAAGGCGATCCCGTCGCCGCGAAGAGAATCCTGTGGCTGCACGGGATCGGCGGTGTCATGGCGATGATCCAGATGGGGTCGGGGAACACTCTTTTGATCGCGCTGCAATCGATCAAGATAGCGATCCACATCTTCGGGGCGATCACCGCTTACCTCGCGATGCGCTCCGCCGCCGCGGCGTAACCCCGTGCCTCCTGCCTCCGTCCTCGACGACTGCCTCGACGACAACGCCGTCGCCGAGCTCGTCGAAGGGCGCCTCGAAGGCGTGGCGCTCGCGAAGGCCGAGGCCCACCTCGCGCAATGCGATGCGTGTCGCGCGCTCGTCGCGCACGCCGCGGGCGCTCCTCTCGCGAGCGGCGTCGGCGTCGCGTTCGAAGCAACGCAGCGTTCGGACGACGCTCCGCACGCCGACGCGGAGCTTGCGCGCGGGGCCCGAGTCGGACGCTACGAGGTGCTCGAGCGGATCGGCGCGGGCGCGATGGGCACTGTCTATGCGGCGCTCGATCCGTCCCTTGATCGCAAGGTCGCGCTCAAGCTCATTCGCGCGCAAGTCGCCGGCCCCGAGCTCGAAGCGCGGCTGTTGCGCGAAGCGAAGGCGATGGCGCGCCTGTCGCATCCGGAGGTCATCGCGATCTACGACGCTGGACGCCACGGCGATCGCCTCTTCATCGCGATGGAGCTCGTGCATGGCGGGACACTCAGCGAGTGGTTGCACGCAGCGCCCCGAACGTGGCGGCAGGTCCTCGACGTCTACATGCGCGCCGGACGCGGGCTCGCGCAAGCGCACGCCGCCGGGATCGTGCACCGCGATTTCAAGCCGGACAACGTGCTCGTCGGCGACGACGGACGCGTCCGCGTGACGGACTTCGGCCTCGCTCGCGCCGCGCGCGACGAGGATGCGGCGCGCGTCGATGAGGGCTTTGCATCGCCGGCAATCGATCCGCCCGCGCCGGTCGACGTGAGCTTGACGCGTACCGGAGCGCTCGTCGGGACGCCCATGTACATGGCACCCGAGCAGCTCGCGGGCCGCGCGGCCGACGTCCGCTCGGACGTGTACAGCTTCTCCGTCGCGCTCTACGAGGGGCTCTACGACGACCGTCCGTTCGCGGGCCGCTCGTTCGCGGAGCTCGTCGCGGCGAGGACCGCCGGCAAATTGCGCCCGCCGCCATCGACGTCGAAGGTGCCGCTGCGACTGCGCCGTGCGTTGCTCGTCGGATTGCGCACGAGCCCGGACGAACGGTACGCGTCGATGGACGCCCTGCTCGACGCGCTCGATCGCGCGATCCGCGCGCCGCGCGTTCCGATCGTCGTCGGCGCGTCGATCGTCGCTGCGGCGACCGCGATCTTCTTCATGGCGCGCGGCACGTCGACGAGCGTTGCACCGGTCGCGTCGGCACCGAGCGCGTCGTCAGCGGCGATCGCCGCGGCCGGTTCGTGCGTGAGCCACGCCGCGTGCTCGTCGAGCCATGCAGGCGAGCCCTACGTCTGCCGCGCGTCGGATCACACGTGCGTCCCAATCGCGAGCGAGGATTGCATCGCGACCTACGAGCCGAACGATCCCGCGCGCGACGACACGATTTGGCTGGGCGCGATGTTTCCTCGGACCGGGCCCGCGGCCGCTGCGATGGGAACGATGAATGTGGCGGGGACCGAGCTCGCGCGGAAGGAGATCGCGCAGGCGACGCGAGCGCTCGACGGAACGAACGCTTCGCTGCGTGTGAGACGGATCGCGCTCGTCACGTGCGACGACGCCGTCGATCCTATGCGCGCGGCACGCCACCTCGTCGACGACGTCGGCGTCCCGGCGATCCTCGGCTTCGGCTCCGGGCAGCGGCTCGTCGATGTCGCCGGATCGCTCCTCATCGCGCGCGGCGTCCTCACGATCGCGACGGCGACGACGAGCACACTCGTCACCCGATTGCCCCAGCCGCCCGATCTCCCACACATGGTGTTTCGCACGACGTACAACCTCGAAGGGGTCGCCGACGCGACGGCGGCCATCCTTCACGACGTCCTCGAGCCGCGCCTGCCGCGGCAAGGCGCGACGCGCGTCGCGCTCGTGCGTCAGGACTCCGCGGCCGTCATGTCGTTCGCGGACGTGTTCTACAAACGCCTCGCGTTCAACGGGAAACCGGCGGTCGAGAACGGTCACGCCTACCGCGAGATCACGTACTCGACGGAGGCGGATCCCGTCGTGGAGAGCGCGCGCGTCGCCGACGCCGTCGCCGATCTCGCGCCCGCGTTCGTGGTCGTGATCGGATCGCGCGTAGTCGCGGGCCCGGTCCTCGACGCGATCGAGTCGCGCTGGAAGGCGACGTCACTGCGGCCCACGTACGTCGTCCCGAACGAGTCGCTCGACCAATACGCAACGTACCTCGGCCGGAGCGTCGACCGTCGCCGTCGCCTCTTCGGAATCCAGTCGGTCTCGGGCTCCGCGGTCAACGCGCGATTCGTCATGCGTTACAACGCGGCGCACTCGGACAAGGTGCAGCTGACGCTCAATCCCGGTAACGCCTACGACGCGTTCTATCTCCTCGCCTACGCCGCGTTCGCGATCGGCGCCGAGCGCGTCAGCGGCGCCGCACTTGCTCGAGCGTTCGCCCGACTCGTCCCGCCCGGACGTCCGATCGAAGTCGGGCCGACGCCGGTGTTCGACGCGCTGACCGTGCTCGCGACGGGGGGGACCATCGATCTCGAAGGCACGCAGAGCGCGCTCGACTTCGATCTCACGACCGGCGAGGCGCCCTCGGACTTCGCGCTTCTATGCGCCGCCATCGATCGTGATGGCGGCGCGAATGGCGAGGACGTCGAGTCCGGAGTCGTTTTCCGATCGGCGCCGCGACGCATCGAAGGCGCGCCGCGGTGCCCGTGACCTTCGTCGCGGGTCAGGGCTGGACGCCGAGCGAGCAGGTGCCGCCGCAGCTGCCGCCGCCTTGGCCGTCCATGTCCCAACGCACCATGAAGAAGTAACCAGGGTTCGCGAGGCCGACGCAGTTGCTGCAGAACGTCTCGCCGTGGTTCAGTCCCACGATGTGCTCGATCTCGCCGGGCTTCGGGTAGAGCGACGTCGGAATGCGCGTGCCCGTGGGACAGAGCCAAACGTCCGCGCTTCCGGGGATCTTGTTCGGGTTGTAGATCGTCATGCCGCGCGTGCAGCCGGCGAGCGCCGGTGGAATGCTGAGCGTCGCGCCGCATGTCTCGGTGACCGGCGGATTGCACACCGGCCCCGTCTCGGCGACGCACTGGCAGAGCGTCGTCCCGCCAGGACCTTCACCCGGGTAGCACTCCTTCACTTGAAACGCCGGGCAGATGAGCGGCCCCGAGACGGCGGCGGTGGTCGTCGCGGCCTCCTCCGGCGCAGAGCTGCACGCGCCGATGACGAGCGCGGCCGCGAGGGTTGCGAGTGCGGGAACGAAGCGGAACGAACGGCGTAGGGGCACGAATTTCTTCTCCGTGGGGCGGGTCGGTTCGGTGTTCTTAGCAGCCGAACACGAGTGAGCGAGTCACCAATCAGATGACACGGCTGCAAGACACATCGACCTCGGCCAGGTCCCACGCTTCGGAGAAAATAGTTGGCGCGCGCCGTTGGAACGACCGACTCAGTACTTCGCGAACGTCACCGCGTACGCCTTGTATCCCTGCGTTTGCGCGTCGGCGAGGCTCAGCTCGGTTGCTTGAAACGCGCCGTCCGCGGCGTAAGCAAAGAAGTACGCCTTGCCGGTCTGCGTGAGCGCCCAGCCGATCTTCCATTCGCCGCGCGTGCCCGCCTTGATGAGCTCGTCGAGCTGCTCGATGAGCGATGCGGCGGTCTGAGCGTTCTTCGCGTGCGCGTTCATCCATGCGACGGCGGCGACGCGACCGGTTCCCGTCTCGGTGTTCGGTGGAAGCGGAGGAGGCGGCGCGGGTGCGGGCGCCGGGGGCGGCGGCGCGGAGCTCGGTCCGAGTGGCGCGAGCGATCCGCGCACGTGCATCGTGAACATGCTGCTCGTCTCGGCGATCCCCGCCTGCGTCGCCTCCACCGGCGTGATCGCTCGCGTCTCGAAGCTCCCCGCGCGCCACCGAGCGATTCGCGCCATTCGATCGTTCGTCATTCCCCAGCCGAGCTGCCATTGCCCGTCTTGTCCGGAGCCGATGATGCCGTCGAGCTGTTGGGTGAACGTCGCGACGATCGTGGAGCTCGCTCCCGCCTTGTTGGTCGATTGAATCCACGCGACGGCCTTGTCGCGCTCTGCGGCGGTCGGCGGTGCAGCGACCGGCGGCGGCTTCGCCGGTGGCGGCGTTGCGCTCTTCGCGCCCGACGCTGCCGGATCGGTCGCGCGACGCTGCGCGAGCGCCGTGATCCGCGATGAGCGCGTGATCGTTGTGGCGCGCGCCGCGATCATCCGGGTGTACACCCGCTTCACTCGCTCGTCCCTCCCGAGCCCGGCGTACCCGAGGTTCGCGTCCTCGAGACGAAACGTCTCGACCTCGTAGCTCCCGCGCAAGAACTCGAGCTCGTAGGCGTTGGACTGGGTCTCCGATTGCACGACCACACGAATGCGCGCGATGGCGTCCGCGTCGTTGTCCATCGCCACGACCGTGAACCCCATCGCCGCGAGCGAGTCGGAGAGCGCCGCGCGGATGATCCGCGGCACGTCGTCGTCCTGCCATTGATCGTTCTTGATGACCGGCGGCGCGACGAAGATGCGAATGGCGGCGACGCGCGGATCGCGATCGATCATCGCGATGTACTCGGACGCGGACTTGGCTTGCGGCGGCGGCTCGGCGCCACATGCGAGGAGGATCGCGAACGCGAGCGCGGTGATCGTCCAGCGGAGCATCGTCCCCATCGCCTACCGAAGGCTAACATAGAGTCATTGCCGAACGACGCGCCGAGCGAGCTTCCTCGCGGCCAACGAGCGCCACGGACTGCTCAACGTAACGAGCCACTTGTTCGATTTCGAATCAGCGATTCAGGGCGCGTTGCTTCACTTCCAGCGAATCGCGTATTCGCACTCCGCGTCGCCGCGCGTCCTGCACGCGACGTGGCGAACGGTAACGTCCTTCGCGCCGACGAGCTCGAAGAGACGATGGAGGTACGCCCGCAAGTTGCGGCAGAAGACGTCGTGGACGACGCCCGCGCCGACGAGCGAAGCGTCCGCGCCGCGATCGACACGACGCACGCGCCACGTCCCCGTATCGAAGAATCGTCCCCAGATCGCCGTCGCCTTCTCGACGACGACCGCCGGGTTCGCCATTCGGAGAAAGACGCGATGGATGCGCTTCAGATCACCCTCGGCAGCGTACCGACCGAGCGTGTCGATGATCTTCGGATCGCGTTCGCGAAGCGCCTCCTCCGTTGCCGCGAGCACTCGGAACAAGAGCGCGTTCTCGTACCAGCCAATCGCGACGATGCTTTCGAGCGTCTCCACGTCGACCGGCGCCATCACCGCGACGACCGCTTGCCAGGCGTCCGGGCCGTACGCCTTGATGACGAACTCGCGGTCGTGCAGAAACGCGGTCCCCTTCGCGAGCGGTATCTGATTGGTCATTGTCGTTACTCCGCGCGCTGACGGCGGCGAAGAGCGAGCACGGCGAGCGCGATCATGACCAGCTGCGGCGCCAAGGTGGCGATCGCCAAGACGCGCGGATCGATGCGCCAGTCCACTGGCCAGTAGACGTCGAGCAGCGCCCATCCGACGAGCGTCCATACGAGCGTGCGCGCGCTCGGCGCACGGGTCGCCGACAAGAGCGTGAGCAACCACAGCGCGGGGAACACCGCGTAGGAGACCGGAAGGAACGGGCTCCGCAGCGTCGCGAGAATCAGGATCGCGAGCCACACCAGCGGCTTCTCGACCGCGCTCAGCGTTCGCCGCGCGGCGAGCACCGTCGCCGCGAGCGCGATCGGCGTGAGGATCCAACCGAGGATCTTCGCGGCGCCGAAGCCCATGCCGGGGACGCCGAAGAGCTTCAGCTTGAACGCGATGCCGGGGATCGAAAGGTTGATCGCGATCGCCGCCGGATTCCGAAACGCCGGAAACGCTTCGCCGCCGACGAGCCGCGGAAGGTGTTCGAGAAAGTTCGCGAAGGGCGGCCAGCCGAGGTCGGCAAACGTGAGCGCGCAGAACGCGAACCCCATCGCCGTCGTCCAGATGGCCGCGGACCATTGGCGTCTTGCCAATAGATAGACGATGAGGAGTCCCGGATAGAGCTTGCTGACCGTCGCGAATCCCAAGAGGAGACCGCCGACCGCGAAGCGACGGCGCTCGAAGAGGACCATCGCGATCATCGACGCCCCGATGATCATGCCCTGCACGTTGCCTTTTTGCAGCGTGCTCACGGTGGGCACGGCGGCCCAAATCAGCGGCGAGAGCAAGAGGGCGCGCGTGCCGACAGTCGAACCGACGAAGCGGGCCGCGATCACGAGAGCGAGCAGAATCACGCCGCCGTCGAGCGCGAACCACAGCATGCGCAGGTCGAGGAACTCGGGAGTGATGAACCGCAGGACGCGCGGGAGAAAGAGGAACGGCGGCGGGTATTCGAAGACGTCGATCTTGAAGGGGCCGAGGTCGCGCGCCTTGCGGAGCTTCGTCGGATCGTCGTCGGACATCGAATAGAGCGCGTCGTCGTAGACATTTCGGTGCGCGGACGCGGCCTCGGCGGCGACGGCATACGCCGAGAGGCACGAGTGCCGAGCTTCCCAGTCGCTCGACGGAACGAGCGAGTACGAGACGCGCACCGGATCGACCGTGAAGACGGTCTGCCGTGCGAGCATTCCGAGCGCAGCGAGCGTCGACAGCAGTGCCACGACTTTGAGTCCTGGAGAGCACGCACCGTCGTCGAGCGCGATCACCGGATGCCGGAAGGTTCGCCACGCGACGAGCGTCGCGACGACCGCGGCGATCGCAGCGGCAACGAGCAGCGAGTGCGTGAGCCCCATGCTCGCAGTGAATGCGAAGAGGCCCGTCGCGACGGCAAGAGCCAATGAGACGACCATGCGCATTGGCATCGGCTACTCGCTGGAGACTCGGAGCGCCGCGGTCCGCATGGCCCGCATCCTACGCGCGACGGATCCCTCGTCCATCGGCAATTGGTCTCGAGGACGCGCGAATCGCGCGCTCCGTGCACGCGCACCGTCACGCGCCGCTTCCGAAAGGGAACTCCATGGCACCGCTCTCCCCGGTGGCCGTCGCAGCGAAGGCTCGCCTTCCGCGCGCGCGGCTCCGTCACATCGTCGCTCCGTCGATTCTCGCGGCGACGACCGCTCTCTCGTCGGGCGGTTGCACGACGCGCCCGGTCGTTGCGAGCGACACGACGACGACGGACGTCTTCTCGACGGTCGTGAAACAGCGCGGCGTCGAGAAGGTCGATCTTCTTTTCATGATCGACGACTCCGCGTCGATGGGCGACAAGCAGGCCTACTTGAAGGAAGCGATCCCGAGCCTCATCAGCCGCTTCCTCACGCCGAACTGCGTGACCGACGATCCGCCGAAGAGCCTCGGCGCGTCGACAGCGAGCGGGACGTGTCCACAAGGAGGACGCCTCGAGTTCCCGGCCGTTCACGATCTGCACCTCGCGATCGTGACGTCGTCGCTCGGCGCGCTGGGAGGCAGCGACTATTGCCGTGCCGATGAAGAGAACAAACACGGCCGCCTCGTCGCGCGGGCGGGGAGCAATGGCGCGGCGCTGCCCGATGCGCAGCCTTCGGGATTTCTCGCGTGGTTCCCGAACGCCGGGAACGAAGGCAACCAAGCCGGCGGAGGCGCGACTCCCATCACCGAGGCGACGGCGCTCCAGCGCGACTTCGAAGACATCGTCGCGGGTATCGGCGAGTCGGGCTGCGGTCTCGAAGCGCAGCTCGAGAGTTGGTATCGCTTCCTCGTTCAGCCCGATCCGTACGACGCGATCGGCGTGAAGGACGACGCATCGATCCTCGGCGGGATCGACAAGACGATCCTCCAACAGCGGCACGATTTTCTACGCCCCGACTCGCTGGTCGCCATCATCGTGCTCAGCGACGAGAACGACTCCGCCGTCGACCCGCGCGCGAACGGCGGCAAGGCGTGGAAGTTCATGGAGGCGTCGGCGACGTTCGCGCCGAGCCGCGGCACGAGCGCGTGCGACACGGACCCGACGTCGGCGGCGTGCGTCTCGTGCGACGACCGGACTGCCGCGAACGATCCGAATTGCAAGCTCGGCAAGTACACGACGACCGATCCCGATCTCGACAAGCGCGACAACGTGAACCTGCGCCACGTTCGCATGAAGAAGAATTATGGAATGGATCTCCAGTATCCGCTCTCGCGCTACATAGGCGGATTGACGAGCGCGCTCGTTCCTCACCGCGACGAAGAGTACCCGAGCGGCGCGCACGACTACGTCGGCAAAGGGAGCTGTACGAACCCGCTCTTTGCGGCGCGCTTGCCCGACGCGAACAGCAAGACCGACACGGAGCATCTTTGTCACCTGCCAAAGGGATCGCGTGATGCGTCGCTCGTCTTCTATGCGCACATCGGCGGCGTGCCGCACGAGCTCCTGCATTTCGATCCGAGCGACGCGAAGGCGAGCCTGCTCACGGACGCCGACTGGGTGAAGATCCTCGGAAACGATCCGGAGAAGGCAGACTACGCCGGGATCGATCTGCACATGATCGAGTCGACGAAGCCGCGCGGCACGCTCCAGCCGCCCGCGAGCGCCGACGACGCCGATCCGATCCACGGCCGCGAATACGACTCGTCCGCGAACGGGCTGAAATCCGACCTGATGTATGCGTGCACGTTTCCGATCGCTCGACGCGACTGCAAGCTCGCCGCGAACGCCGCGTCGTGCGACTGCCCGACGAAGGCGTCGGATGTCTTGCCGCACGCACAGCTCGTCCCGCTCTGCGATCCGAACGATCCGACGATTCAGATTCGCGCGAAGGCGTACCCAACGATTCGCGAGCTACTCCTCGCGAAGAAGCTCGGCGCGCAGGGGGTCGTGTCGTCGCTGTGTCCGATCCATGTCACGCCGCAAGGCAACGACGATCAACGGTACGGGTATCTCCCCGCGGTGACGGCGATCGTCGATCGGTTGAAGAGCATCCTCGGCGCGACGTGCGTGCCGCATCCGCTCGAACGCGCCGCCGACTCCACCGTCGAGTGCCGCGTCATCGAGGTCGAGCCCGCGCCGGGGGATCAGAGCGCGTGCGATTCGATCCCAGGACGAACGCGGCCCGCGTCGGCGGTGCTCGCTCGCGTTCGCGAGCAGCAAGTGATCGCCGCGAAGAACGGCGAGCCCGACCTGACGAAGAACCCCGTGTGCGAGGTCGCGCAGCTGAAGAGCGCGGATCCGAGCAAGCACGGAGGCGACTGCGCCGGATCGGACGGCGCCGGCTGGTGCTACGTCACGGAGAACGCCGCGGGCGCGTGCGCGCAGGCCATCGCGTTTACCACCAAGGGCAACCCGAAGTCCGGCGCGTCGGTGTCGCTTCAGTGCAACGAGGCGCTCGGCGCGAAGAGCTTCTGAGCCGTCACGTTGCCGCGCGGATGCCGAGCGCCTTCGTGATCCGCTTCACCGTCTGATTCTCGAGCGGCGACAGCCTTCCGTCCGACGACGCCGCGTCGACCATCATCGCGATCATCTCGCGCTTCTCGTCGTCCGAGAGCGCGCGCACCACCGGCTCCGCGTCGTCCCATCCTTCGAGATCCACGACACGCTTTCGCTCGGCTTCGCTGAGCTTCAATCGCGTCATCAGCGCGTCGAGGAACGCGCGCTCGTTCTCCGTCATGATCCCATCGGCGACCAGCACCTGCGACACGAGGAGGCACTTTGCGACGCGGAGATCCATCGAGCGAGACTACACGTAGCGGAGGGGGGCGCGGACGTGTAGTAAGCGTACAAAGGCTCGGGGGTCGAAATGGTCGCTCGGTGGGTCGTCTGCGTCGTGTGCATTTTGGGGATGAGCCTCGGGGCCGTTTCGGCGTGCGGTGGCGCGAGCGACTCGGGACTCTTCGGTAGCACCGGCGGCACCGACTCGGGCGCCGATGGATCGAAGGACGCGGCGGCGCACGACGCGGCACTCGACGCCTCGACTCAGTCCGATCTCGTCCACTGCGAGGGAACTCCGGGCTGCAAAGTCGGAGCGGAAGTGTGCTGCCGAAAAGACAACGGCGGCAACTTCAGCTACTCGTGCACCGCGCACGGGAGCTGCAATGGCGGGCCGTCGCCACTCGAGATCCCGTGCGACACGCAGCACGACTGCGAGACCCTCAAGATGCCGGGCACCGTGTGCTGCGTGACCGCGTCGAATCAAGGCGCCGCCAGCGTCGCGTGCGTCGCGCCGACGGAGTGCACTGTGGCGCTCGGACGCACGCCGATGTGCGATCCGATGATGGCAGGCTCGTGCCCGGGCGGCATGATGTGCAAGCCCAGCGCGATGACGATCCCCGGCTACAACATCTGCCAATGACGACGCTCCTCGACCCCATGCGCACTTGCTCGTTTGCTTCGCTCGCGTGTTGCGGCTTCGTCGTCGCGGCATCCTCCGTCTTCATCGGTTGCCCGAAATCCGAGCGCACGAGCGCTGATCCCGCCGCGAGCGGCTCCGCTTCCACGCCCGCGTCGGCCTCCGCGATGGCGTCCATCGCCGCGAGCGCATCGGCGAGCGCGGCGCCGACGCCGCCGCCATCGGGGTGCACGGCCGACACGCCGTTTCCGATCGACAAGGGTGCGCGACTCGACACGAGCCTGACGATGACCGAATTCGAGAACGGCAAGCTCGTCGGCATCGGCTACGCGACCGGCGACGCAACGCCGAGAGTCGCGCTCATCGACGGCGCGGGCGCGGTCACGCAAGCCGACGTCGACGCGAGTCACACGAAGTCGGAGTGGCGGCAGGACGCGAAGATGGTGCGTCACGTGTTCCGCGTGACGCCGCTCGGAATGAAGGGCGGCAAGATGCGCGTCGGCATGGACATGCTCGACGCGATCCCCGAGAAAGGAACGAAGAGCCACCTGCGCTGCGGTCCCGCCGACGTCGCGCCGATCGTCTCCGACGACGGCGGCGCGCAGTTCGACGATCCGACCGAAGAACAAGTCGCCGCGCTCGCCGCGACGGGCGAGACGGACGCGGTCGTCGACTACCGCGACTGCCGCACGTTCGGCACCGCCGAGAGACCGTTCGTCGTCGCGACACAAGTGAAGCGCGAAGCCACGGGCGACAACCACAACCTGCTCGTGTCGTGGATGCTCGACGACGTCGTCGGCAAGGGTTGGGTCGAGAGCGCGCTCCTCGATCGACGCACCGTCAAACCGAAGGACGGCAAGTACCCGTCGCTCGATCACTTCACCTACCCGGTCGCGCGCGATCTCGGCGACGCCGGCGTGCTGCTCGTGTCGCTCGATCAAGGCGCGATGGTGTTCATCAAGCGCGGGCCGAAGCTCGAGCGCGTCGGGAACGCGACGGCGATGTGGCCGGGCGGCGCGGCGGGGATCCCCGCGCTCGACTACGAAGATGGACAGATCTACTTGGTGCTCGGCGAGTGGGCGAAAAGCGACATCTTCGCTTCGTCGTTCGCGTCGACGGCGCCGCCGGCGAAACCGCAAAAGCTCGTGCTCGACGATCCGACGCACACGCAGCAGACGACGCGCGACTCCGCGAGCATCGACGCGGCGCCCGACAAGAGCCTCGTCATCGGATTCGTCGAAGGCAAATCGCCCAAGCGACAGGCGCGGATGACGTTGCTCGGTCCCGACCTGAAGCAGAGGCTCCCGTCGATCTTCGATGTGTCGCCGCCCGGCGTGAATGTCTCGCGCGTCGAGATCGTCGCGCTCGCGACGAAAGGGAAATTCCTCGCGGTGTACCTCGATCACGCCGGCGTGATCACGGGAGTGCCCGTGACCTGCAACTACTGACGATCGATCACCGGACCGACGTCCGTTCTTCGCCGCCCACCGATCCCGCCGGCGTCGGGGCGCGGCGTCCCGCTCGCTGGGCACCTTCGGTTCGTGCGCGCGAGATTCCCGAGATGCGCACGTCGCTCATCTGGGCGACGCGCGCCTGGCTCGGTGAATGCAGCACATCGGAGCATGAAGACACTTCTTTCCTTTTCCTCTCTCGCGTTCCTGACCCTCGCCGCCTGCTCGACGAATCTCCGCGCCGCCAGCGCGGGACACGTCGGCTGCAACGCAGAGACGATCGAGGTCAGCAACACGAGCGAGGTCGACGGCGCAGAGACGTGGACCGCGTCGTGCGGCGGGCAGGTCTACTATTGCGCGCGCACGCACGCGCACAGCTCGGGGCTCACGTTCGGTCGCGGCGGAATCGGAAGCATGTACGGCTCGTCCGAGTCGACGTCGTGCGCGCCCGCCGCCACTCCGTCGACCGAGCTCGACTCGCCGACGCCGGAGCGCACCACCGCCGACGTCGATCCGCCGCGCGGCCCCGCGGGCTTCGCGTTCAAGAGCGATCGCGACGCCGCGGCGAAGCAATGCACCGACGCGGGCAAAGAGTGGCGCGCGATCGACGACACGCGCGCGACGTGCAGCGGCGTGGCGGCGAGCGTCGGATTCGAAGCGACGACCGAGCTCTCCTTCTGCGGCGGCCAGCTCTGCGCCATAACGCTCGTCGCGCGCCCCGAAGGCGACGCGCCCGGTCAGTGGCTGCTGCAGTACGGGCGCGTTCGGAAGACGCTCGAAGCGAAGTACGGCCTTGTCCACGTGAGCAGCGCCGGACACGACGTCGAAGGTTGCACCGGCGCGTCGCTCCGCGCGTGCATGCTCGACGGTCGCGTGCGCCCGGAGACGGCGTGGACGTGGCGCAGCGGCGAGACGCTGTCGTTCGCGTTGGGCAGAGCGAACGCGCCGAAGGCCGACGGCTTCGAGATGCGGATCGACTACCGCGACCGCCCGCGCGGACGCGGGGACAAGAACGCGCTTTAGGTCCGCGCTCACTCGTGTGCGTACGTCGACGCCCACGCCGGCATCGTTGCCTTGAGCTTGGGAATGCCGCCCCACGCGACGAACAGTCGCACGGACTCGAGGACGAGCTGGTCGTTGTCGCGCGGGAACGCTTTTTTCGTTCCCGGGAAGAGGACGTACACGACGTCTTCGGAGCGCGCGCCGTGACCGCGCGCGTCGCCGTGGATCCCGATCTGCTTCGCGAGCGAGATCGATCCTTCGCCATGCTCGCCATGATCGCCGACGTAGGTATCGGCGAAGACCGCGCCGGAGAGCTTGCCCGTCTTCCAGTTGATCACCATCGCGTAGTCGCCGAGATGCACGCCGAGCTGCGCGATGTGCGCCGGCAACGCGATGTAGTTGATGCGCTCGGAGTCGACGTACCTCCGCTGCGATCCTTCCGGGTAAGCGGGATCGCCGTACGCCGTCCCGGACACGTAGAAGCCAGGCGCAGGATCGTTCGGCCCTTGCACCGCAGGCTTGATCGCGTTCTTCGGCACGACGGCCCACCAGTTCCCCGGATTCCCTGCGGCCGGAAGGCTGTCGAACCCGCGCTTCGCCGGATCCGAATTTTCGTGGAGCGTGCATCCGCCCTGCGTGCGATGCACGGGCGCGGCGCGGCACTGACCTTCGTGCGCGTCGCAGCACGTCCACTTGTGATCGACCTTCACGGTCGCGCACGTCACGTAGTCCGCGTGCTCGCCCGCCGCCGGGTTGCCGACGAATCCTTTGACGTGATCGCACTTCTCGACCGCGTGCGCGCTGCACTGGCCGATGTTCGCCGGGAGCTTCCACGCGGTGTTGCTCCCTTCGCACGTGAAGTCGGGGGCGTACGCGTGCGGCGCGCCGTCCGCGTCGACGGCGAACCCCATCGCTTGGCCCGAGCCGCCGGTTCGTCGAAAGAAGACCGCCGTGTCGCCGACGATGCGATGAAAGGTCGCGTTCTGAATCTTGTGCGTCTCGGGCGCCGCCGCCGGTGCCTGCGCGCCCGAAGGCGCGGCGAGGGCAAAGAGACCGACCGCGAAGGCGCCACATGCGAGTTGTCTGCTCATGCGCGAAGGCATCGCAAGCAGTGCGCCAGGCGAGCACGTCGTCACTTCATCGCGAAGTGCGCTGGTTTCAAGCCGATGCCGTGGCTGCGAGACGGTAGGCGCGCACGCGCCGGCGTTGCGTGCAACCGTCGGTGGGTTGCAGACGGTTGGAATATACTCCGCGTCGCCCCGTCCAACGTCGGGCAGCCGCTGTCTTTCGCTCGACCGCGACGCCAACCGCCGGAGAAATGCCATGAACACCTCACGGATCGTCGGATTGTCACTCGTGTTCATGCTCGCGCTCGCGTCTGCGCCTGTGGGTGGCGCTCCGCCCCCCGTGCCGAGCGGCGCGCCGACGCCCCCACCTGCTCCGCTGCCGCAACCGGGGATCCCCGTTCCGGTCTTCGAAACGCGCGACGCCGTTCGTGCGCTCGACGCCGTCAACTACAAGTTCTGTTTCCGTCCGAACGAGCCGCGCGGCGAGGTGGTGATCGAGGTCACGTTCCAGCCGATCGGCGAGATTGCAACCGCGGCGGCCCTGCCGGGTGGCGACCTGAGCCCCTCGAGCGCCAGCTGCGTCGCGATGGTGCTCGGGAGAAAGGCGCGCATGGATGCGTATCGCGGCAAACCGCAGAAGGTGCTGTACCTGGCGCGGCTCCCGTAGGTCGACGAAGGCGCCGCAGGGGATCACCGTCAGGCGAGATGCTTCGCCAGATCGCCGCGCATCGAAACGTCGACGCGAGGCAGCGCGAGCCACTCGGCCATCCGAGCGAGCTCGTCGGCGAGCGCGGCGGCCACGCGCCGTTTCTTCGCGCCGGGCTCGGCATGCGCCGCTTGAACGCGCAGCACACCCGCCGCGCGATCGGCTTTGAGATCGACGCGCGCGACGAGCTCGTCGCCGAGCAAGAAAGGCAGCACGTAGTACCCGTGCACGCGCTTCTCCGCCGGCGTGTAGATCTCGAGTCGAACCTTCATTCCGAACATGCGCTCGGTCCGCTCGCGCGCCCACACGAGCGAGTCGAACGGTGACAGTAGCGCGCCGCGATCCGATAAGGTCGCCGCCTCGCCCGCGTCGCGGTGGCGATACGCCGTCTTGTCCCAACCCTCGACCGCGATCGGCACGAGCGTTCCCTCCTCGACGAGCGCCGCGATCGCAGGCCTCGCGATCGCCGGCTTGAGTCGATAGTAGTCGCGCAGATCCGCCTCCGTGCCGACGCCGAGCGCGCGTGCGGAACGTTCGATGAGCGCGCGCTGCGCATCCTCGGGCGCCGGCGTCTCGGCGGCGAGGTGCTTCGGTGGAATCACGCGCTCGGGCAGATCGTAGAGCCGCTCGAAGCCGCGACGCTTCGCGGTGGTGACTTGCCCGCTCCAGAACAAGTATTCGATCGCGCGCTTCGCGTCGGACCACTCCCACCAACCGGAGCGCGCCTTCTTGCCTATCTCGATCTCCCCCGCGCCGATCGGTCCCTTCTCCTTCACGATCGCAAGCACGTCGTCGACGAAGCGCGGACGGTAACGCGCCATCGTGCGCACGTGGCCCCACGCTATTTTCGACGCGAGCGCCATCCGCCACCGAAACAGCCGGTGCATCGCGATCGGCAGCAGCGACGCTTCGTGGCCCCAATACTCGAACACCGATCGTGGCGATCGCTGACTGAGGACGTCGAGGTGCGCCGGATCGTACGGACCGAGTCGGCTGAACGCCGGAAGATAGTGCGAGCGCACGAGCACGTTGACCGAGTCGATCTGAACGACGCCGAGATGCTCGACGAGCTTCCGAACGTCGCGGCGCGTGACCGCGCCTCTTCGCTCGCCAAACCCTTGCGCCGCCAGCGCGATCGCGCGCGCACGTGATGCCGAAATCTTGTCGATGCCGAAGGGTAGTGCATCGCGAACGAAAAGTGTGCGGCGCGCCGTCGACAACAATAATGAAACATGTTCTATTTTCGCCCATGCGCTTCTCCCTCGCAGAGACGATGTGCGATCCCCTGCAGTACGCGCCTCTCGCGAAGGCCGCCGAGGCCTCGGGCTTTCATGCGTACACGCTGCCCGACAGCATCGCGTACCCCGAGGTCTCCGACAGCAAGTACCCGTACACGCCCGACGGCAATCGCCAGTTTCTCGAAGACAAACCGTTCATCGATCCGTTCTCGCTCGTACCGGCGCTCGGGATGGTGACCGAGACGCTCGAGTTTCACACCTTCGTCGTGAAGCTCGCGATTCGTCACCCGGTGCTCGTCGCGAAGCAGGCCGCATCGGTCGCCGTCCTCACGAACAATCGCTTCGGGCTCGGCATCGGTCTCTCGCCGTGGCCCGAGGATTTTCGGCTGTGCGGCGTTCCGTGGGCGGGGCGCGGCAAGCGGATGGACGAGATGATCGCGATCATCCGCGGCCTCTTGCGCGGCGGCTACTTCGAATTTCACGGCGAGCACTTCCAGATCGAGAGCGTCAAGATGTGCCCCGTGCCGACGCGGCCGGTCCCGCTTCTCGTCGGCGGTCACTCCGAAGCGGCGCTCTCGCGCGCGGCGCGGCTCGGCGACGGATGGATGCACGCGGGCGGCGACAGCGAGGAGATGGTGCGCCTCATCACGCGATTGAACGAGCTCCGCAAAGAGCACGGGCGCGACGCCGAGCCATTCACCATTCACGTGATCTCGATGGACGCGTACTCGCTCGACGGGATTCGCCGGCTCGAGGACATCGGCGTGACCGACGTCATCGTCGGATTTCGCAGAGCGTACGAGGTCGATCGGATGCCTCTCGAGAAGAAGCTCGCCGCCATCCGCCGGTATGGCGAGTCGATCATCGCGAAGGTGTCCCAAGTCGCTGCGTGAATCGCGCGACAGTCACCCCTTCGCTGCGCCGTCCTTCATCCACTTCTTCGTGTTCGCTCGGCGGGTCGCGAGACGAACCAGCCCGGGGAGACTCTGCGCGGCGAAGATCGCCGCTTGCCCGTGCGCGGTGATGTTTCGCTCGCGCTTGCGCGACGCGATCGCATCGGCGATCTTCTTCGCCGCGACGTCTTTCGGCATTTGGATCCACTTCGGCACCGGATCCTTCGCGGACGCGCGGTGCTCGCCGCGGTTGTCGATGGTGCGGATCTCGCTCTCGACGAACCCCGGGTTCACGAGGAGCACGTTCACGCCGTGCGCGTAGAGCTCGCCGTCGAGTGTCTCGGCCAACGCGCGCACGGCGAACTTGCTCATCGCGTACGCCCCCGTTCCGGGCATCGAGAGGTACGCGCTCACCGAGCCGACGAGGACGAGCGAGCCTTTGTTCGATTTGAGCTCGTCGAGCACGGCGTACGTCGTTCGGAGCACGCCGAACACGTTGGTCTCGAACTGACGGCGAAAGTCTTCGAGCGCAAGCTTTTCGATCGGTCCGACCACGCCGAAGCCCGCGTTGGCGATCGCGACGTCGACGCGACCGAAGCGCTCTTTGGTGCGCGCGACCGCGGCCTCGCAGTCGCCGTCGCGCGTGACGTCGCACGCGACCGCGATGGCGTCGCCTCCCGCGGCTGCGATGTCGGCCGCGAGCGCCTCGAGCCGGTCTGCGCGCCGCGCGCATAGCGCGAGCTTGGCGCCGCGCCGCCCGAGCTCGCGCGCGAGCGCCTCGCCGATCCCCGACGACGCGCCTGTAATGAGGACGACTTTGCCTGCGAGCGATGCCATGCGCGCTGAGTAGCACGCATCGTCGGATTCAGAAGGCACGGCGCGATCATCGAAGCGATGTCGGCGCCCATCCCGAGATAGTCTCGAACGATGAACCGACGCGCGCGAACCGTGGGAGCTTTGGCAGGGTTCGTCGCGCTCGCAGCGTCGCCGGCGGCGATCGCCGCCACGCTGCAGGTGGGTCCCGGGAAGACGTACGCGACGCCGTGCGCGGCGATCGCAGCGGCGCAGGCGGGTGACACGATCGAAGTCGACGCCGCGGGGAGCTACGCGGGCGACACCTGCGCGTGGTCGACGGACAACCTCACCGTGCGCGGCGTCAACGGTCGCGCGAAAATCGACGCGACGAACACCGCCGTCGCGCAGCAGAAGGGCATCTTCGTCATCGCCGCACCGAACGCGACGATCGAAAACTTCGAGCTCTCGAACGCTGCGATCTCCGCGGGCGCCGGAAACAACGGCGCCGGCATCCGCCATCAAGGACTGAACCTCACGGTCCGCAACTGCTTCTTCCACGACAACCAGAACGGCATCCTCGGATCGCCGAGCACGGACGGTCAGGGCGAGGTGCTCATCGAGGGGTCCGAGTTTTCGCACAACGGCGCGGGCGACGGCTTCTCGCACAACATGTACTTGGGGCACTACGCGAAGTTCACGCTCCACCATTCGTATTCGCATCGCGGCAACGTCGGGCATCTCGTGAAGACGCGCGCGTACGTCAATTTCGTCATGTACAGCCGCATCACCGACGAGACCGGCGGAACGGCGAGCTACGAGATCGACGTGCCGAACGCGGGCACGACGTACGTCATCGGCAACGTGATCGAGCAGTCGGCCACGACGCAGAACCCGGCGATCATCGCGTACGGCGAAGAGGGAGCGACGAATCCGGACGCGCACCTCTTCGTCGTGAACAACACGATCCTCAACGACAACGGCGCGGGGACGTTCGTGTCGATCGGCAACGGGAGCCCGGCGTCGATCGTCAACAACGTCTTCACGGGCGGCGGGACGATCACCGCGCAGGCGGCTGCTGCGCAGGTCGCGAACTTCTCGACGGGCAATCCGATGTTCGTGAATCAGGCGGCGTACGACGTGCACCTCGCGGCGGGCTCGCCGTGCATCGATCAAGGGAGCACGCCGGGGATGAACGGGTCGCAGTCGCTGTCGCCGGATCACGAGTACGCGCATCCGTTGTCCCAGGTCACGCGCGCGATCGTCGGCACGAAGCTCGACATCGGCGCGTACGAATTCGGCAACGCGGGAACGCTCGATGGCGGCGCGAACGACAGCGGTGTTGGCGACGGCGGCGCGATCGACGGCAGCGCGGACGCGAGCGCCGTGGACGGCTCCCTCGCGGACGGAGGCGCGATCGACGGCGGCAACGGAGCGACCTCAGGCGACTCCAGCGGATGCGGATGCGGCGTCGCCTCCGGCGCGAGCGACGTCGCCCCCGCATGCGGCGTGCTCGCGCTGTGCGCGTTGTTCGTGCGCCGAAAGCGGCGCGCCGTCACGCACCGGTGAAGGCTCCGCCGCAGCCGAACGCGCCGCGCCGTTCGAGCTCCACTCTCCCGTCGTCGCTCGGATAGAATCCGCGGATGAAGCAACCGATGAAGAGTGCGACGATGCGCAAAACGTTGATCGACGTGCTCGGCGGCGTGCTCGCGGGATCGCTCGTCCAGTGCACGCCGTCCACGCCTCCACCGGCGTCGAGCGGGTCCACGGTTTCGAGCGAGACACCGACGCCGAGCGTCTCGGCGCCGCCAACGGTGACGCCGACGGTGACGCCGACTCCGAGCGTGACACCGATCGTAACGCCGCCGCCAAGCGCGACGGCGTCGACGGGCGGCGCCGATCCGTGCGCGAGGTTCATCATCACGCGCTCCGCGAAGGTTCGCTTGAACGAAAAAGAAGTGTGCGATCTGCTCGGCCCCGACCCGAGCTACTCGATCCCGATCGGCCCGCATTCGACCCAACCCGGCGCGTGCGAGCGACTGTGCAAGGACTCGGCGCTGTCGGCTTGCCAACTCCCGCGCGATGCATTCATGGCCTACACGCAGAAACGCGCGACGTCCAAGTGCCCCACCGGCTACTTGGCCGGCGGCAGCGCGGAGCTCACGTGCGAGGCGCGCATCCCCAACCCCGGCTACCGCGGTCCGCGGGCGTGCCCCGAGCCGGTGGGGCGGCCGCCGACGGGCTTTCGTGCTTCGATCGCAGATGCGCGAACCGTCGCGCAATACCTGTCGAACGCGGCCGAGGTCGAGGCCGCGAGCGTCGACGGATTTCTCGCGGTGCGCGACGCGCTCGCGAGCTTTGGCGCGCCGAGCGATCTCGTCGGCGAGTGCGAGGTCGCGTCGGAAGAGGAAGCGAACCACGCGATCCTGATGGGCGCGCTCGCGGCGCGACGTGGTCGTCCATCGGGCACCTACACGCCGTGCGAGCGACGAGAAGCGACGATGCTCGACCTCGCGCTCGAGAACGCGACCGTCGGCGTCGTGCGCGAGACGTTCGGCGCGCTCCTCGCGCTCCATCAAGCAGAGCGCGCGCCGGACGACGACGTGCGCGAGACGATGGCGACGATCGCGCGCGACGAGTGCGCGCACGCGGCACTGAGCTTCGCGATCGACGCATGGCTCGACACGCAGCTGGACGACGCGTCGCGCGCGCGCGTCTCGGCGGCGCGACGTCAGGCGGTCGACGAGCTCGAACGATCGATCGCCGACGGCTCACTCGCGCTCCCCGCCGCGCTCGGGATGCCGTCTCCGACCACGGCCCATTGCTTGTTGCGCGCGGTCGACGTCGCGCTTTGGACGTCGTAGGCGCCCGGCGACGGGCACGTTGTGATCGCGTCCTCGGCCCCGTATTCTGAACGCTGGCATTCTCCCGCCGGAGGCTACATCCATGGCCGCTTCGCACCTGCGCATGCTCGGTTGGCTCGTGACGATCGGGTCGGCCGCTGCGGCGGTCTTCGTGGGATGCGGTGGCGACGGTTCGCCGTCGACGTTCAGCGACGCGGACGCAGGCGACGATGGTTCGTCGTCGTTCGATGCGACGACCGACGGCACCGTGGAGGACGTGATCAACCTCGGCGACGCCGCGTCGTGCCCATCGACATGCGCGGCCCTCGGCGCGAGCTGCGGCGCGGTCACCGACACGAAGTGCGGCGGCGTCGTCCAGTGTGGCTCGTGCCCGATGGGACAATCGTGCGGCGGCGGCGGAGTGCACAACGTCTGCGGCATCGGCAACCCCGACGCATGCGTTCCGCTCACGTGCCAGCAGCAAGCGATCACCTGCGGCGGCGCGGGCGACGGATGCGGCGGAACGGTGCAATGCGGAAGCTGCACGTTGCCTAAGACGTGCGGCGGCGATCCGAACATGCCCGGCAAATGCGGCTGCACGGGCCTCTGCGCGCAAGTCCCGACCTGCGCGCCGAACACGACGACGACGATCACCGGCACCATCTACGATCCCGCGGCGCTTCATCCTCTCTACAACGCGCTCGTCTACATCCCGAACAACCCGAACGATCCGGGGCTGCAGCCGTTCGCGGCGGGGATCACCTGCGACGTGTGCGGCGCGACGGCGGCGGGCAATCCGCTCGTGTCGACGTACACGACGCCCGACGGAAAGTTCACGCTGTCGAACGTGCCGGTCGGCGCGACGATCCCGCTCGTCGTTCAGCTCGGTCGCTGGCGGCGGCAGTTCGTCGTGAACGTCTCGGTGTCGTGCGGCGCGAACGCGATCCCCAACGCAACGCTGACGCTGCCGAAGACGCACCTCGAAGGCGACATCCCGCGCATCGGCATCCTCACGGGCGGACTCGATCCTGTCGAGTGCGTCCTGCGCAAGATGGGCGTCGCCGACTCCGAGTTCACGAACCAAGGCGGCGGCGGACACATCAACTTCTTCAAAGCGAACGAGACCGATCCGCACAACAACGGCGTGCAAGGCTTCGGCGCGGTCATCAACGGCGCGACGCCGGGACAGTCGACGCTCTTCGCGCCCAGCGGTGGCCCCGGCGACGGTGGAACGGTGCCCGCGATCAACGAATACGATTTGGTCATCGCCGAGTGCGAGGGCTACCCCCAGTCCGAATCGGCGGCGGACCTCGCGGCGCTTCGCACGTACGCCGAGTCCGGCGGACGCATCTTCGCGAGCGACTTCGCGTACGCGTGGCTTTACCAAAACGGAAACTTCGCGCAGGCCGCGACGTGGGCAGTGAACCAACTCGGCGGCGGCGGGACCGCGTCGCCGGTGCACATCGATCTCGTCAGCAACCCGAAGGGACCGGCGTTCGATCAGTGGCTCGAGATCGTCGGCGTCTCGGCGGTCGGCTCGCAAACCGTCGCGAGCATCTTCCCGGCGTTCCACAACTCGAACGGCGTCGTCGCGCCGACGCAGCAGTGGCTCTATTGGCAGACGTCGACGCCGATGCACTTCACGTTCAACACGCCGGTCGGCTCGATGCCGACGTCGCAGTGCGGGCGCGTCGTGTACAGCGACTGGCACGCGCAGTCGGGGAACTTCACGCACAACAAGACGTTCCCCGCGGAGTGCCCGACCGGTGCGATGACGTCGCAAGAGACGATCCTCGAGTTCATGCTCTTCGATCTGACGTCGTGCGTTCAGCCGTACACGCCGCTCTGCACGCCGAGGACGTGCACACAGCAGATGATCGACTGCGGACCTGCGAGCGACGGGTGCGGCAATCTGATCCAGTGCGGGCCGTGTCCGATGGGTCAGACGTGCGGCGGCAACGGGCCGGGCAAGTGCGGCACGTCGAACAACTGCATGCCGCTGACGTGCACGGCGCAAGGCATCCAGTGCGGACAAGCGGGCGATGGATGCGGCAACGCGATCGACTGCGGGATCTGCCCCACGGGGCAAATCTGCGGGCTCGGCGGGCCGGGCAAATGCGGATCGGTGCACTGAGTCGGCGCTACGGCAATCCCGTCTCGGCGCCGGCCATACAAGACGCGAAGACGCTCGCGCGAGCGCGCTCACTCCACCATCGCGCGAGCCTCGAAGAGCAGCGCGAACGAAAGCGCGCCGACGACTCCGACCGCGGCGGTGAGCACGAACGCGGCGGAGTACGTTCCGGTCGCGTCGACGAGCCACCCCGTGATCGCGACGCCGACGATCCCGGGCAGCGAGGCGATCGAGTTGCTGACGCCGTTGAGCAGAGCACTGTGGCGCGGCGCGATGTCGATCATCGCCGGCGCGTATCCGCACCACGTGAGGCCGAGCGCGCCCGTCGAGGCGCAGACGAGCGCGAGCGCGATCCCCGGCGACGGCGCGTTTCGCGTCGCGAGGAGAAAGACGGCGGCGAGCACGAGGCCTCCGCATTGCATCAGCTTGCGCGCGATGGTCACGCTGACGCCGCGCTGGACGAGGCGATCCGAGACGACGGCGGCGGCGTTGGTCGACGCGAACATCGCCACCCATGGCGCCGCCGAGAAGAGCCCGGCGTTCGCGAAGCTGAGGTGCTGCACGTCGCGGAAGTAGCTCGGCAGCCACGAGAGCAGAACGTAGAGCGTCCAGTTCGACGTGAAGTGTCCGATGAGGACGGCGATCGCGGGCGCGCGCAGGAGGAGCCGACGGAGCGGCAGTCGTTCGTTGGTCGCCGCGGGCGGCATCGCCGCGAGGAGAGCGCGCTCCTCCGCGCCGACGCGCGGATCCTTTGCAGGATTGTCGGCGGTCTGCCGGAACCATACCGCGACCCACAGCAGCCCGACGCCGCCGAACGCATAGAACGCGATCGGCCATCCGTAGCGCTCGACGAGCCATCCCGTGCCGAGGAGCCCGATCACCGTTCCGACGGGGATGCCGCTGAGCACACGCGCGACGGCGCGCGCGCGTTCGCTCGGAGGCACCCAACGTCCATAGAGATCGAGCGCCGCCGGATACATCCCCGCTTCGCCGATTCCGATTCCGACGCGCGCTGCGATGAGGGCGGCCGTCGACGTCATCGCGGCGAACGGCGTGACGAACGTGAGCACCGACCACGCGAGCACCGACGCGCCGAGCACGCGCCTGCCGCCGAAGCGCGTGGCGAGGAGCGCGGACGCGAACATGAACAGCAAGTAGCCGATGAAGAACGCAGAGAGGACGAAGCCTTTTTGCGTCTGCGACCAACCGAGCTCCTCTTTCATCGCGACCGCCGCGACCGCGATGTTGACGCGGTCCGTGTAGCCGAGCGCGGAGGCGACGAACGCGAGCCCGACGACGACGTGGCGTCGGGCGATGGGGGCACCGTCCTTCATCTTCGCGAGCGGCGAAGATACCCCCTTTGGATCACGCGCGATCGCCGCGCGTGGAGGGGCGAACGCGCTTGGCGCAGACGAGGAGGCCGATCGCGAGGAGCAGCGTCGAAGGGGGCGCCTCGTCGTGCGTCGTCATCGCGCATGCGCCGCAACCCCGACGCGGGCTCGGGCTCGAGTCCGACGGCGCAGAGGATGCGGACGCGACGGTCCAAGCAGAAGACGCGCTCGTGCCGGCCCTCACGCGCGCCCGCCGTTGGTCCGCGGTCTCGCCGACGACGGAGACTCTGTGCATGCGGCAAGACCCGTCGAGCGCGGCTTCGATCGCGTACGTGACGTACGGATCGCGCGGCAAGCATCGAACCGCCTCGGCTCCTCTGGCGAAGCCGAGACCGGGTGGGAGCGCGGGCCAGCAATCCACGACGACGAAGGCCAGATCGGGAAACGCGCCTTGTTCTGGAGGCGCGCGCGGCCGTGACCCGCACCACGGACGTGGCGCGCGTCGTCACGGCTCGTGCGCATCGGCGCAGTACACGGCGTCGAACGAACCTTGGAGCATGCTGCCATCGACGAAGCCCACGCTGAACGTGCCCGCCGCCTTGCTGCCCGCGGTGAGCGTCGCGAGCGTGACGGTGCCCGTGGTCGCGCGCGTCTCGTTGCGCGTCGGCTGCGCGACGATGAGCTGCACCTCCGCCGAGCCGACCGGTGGGCTGGTCGCACCGCTCACCGAGTAGGATCCGGTCGCCGGCGTGCTGGTCGTGAGGATCATCTCGTAGATGTGCGTGCCCATCGGGATCGTGTGCGACCACCCCGACGCTGCCGTCTCTGCGCACGTGAGAGGCGCGTTGACCAAGTAGATGGCCGTCGTCGCCGCGTTGTCGGGATGACCGATGAAGATCGCGGTCGCCACCGTTCCGAACGGCGGCCCGCCGTCGACGTCCGTGCCGGTGACGGTGCCGCTGCCGCCGGCGAGGCTCGATGCGTCCGAGGATCCTTCACCGGCAGAATCCGCGACCGCGCTGTCGACGGCGCTCGAGTCACCCGCGCTTGCATCGAGCGCGCCCGAGTCGACGGTGTTGCTCGTTCCCGACGACGAGCTGCTGCACGCGAGGAGTGACACGGCGGTGATGGCGACCGAAAGGATGCGATGGAGGGACATGCGGGTCGCGTTAGCGCGATGCGGGGCGCTCGGGCAAGGGAAAGCGAGGTCGCGCAGAGGCGTCGTCCATTCGGGCGACAAGAAACGGAATCCGCGCGGATGCTCCGCGGGGCGTCCGCGCGCTAGGGTTCGCGCATGCTTTCCTTCACTCGCGTCCTCGTCCTCGCTTCGCTCGCCTGCGCCGCAATCTCCGCGTGCGGAGGAACCGTCTCCGGAATCGACGGCGACGCGGGAACCCAAGTTTGCGTTCCGGCGGAACGGAGTGCGTGCGTCGGGCCGGCGGGCTGCTCGGGCTTCTCCTTTTGCAACGCGGACGGGACCAGCGTCGGCGCGTGCATCTGCGATCACCGCGACGCTTCTGTTCTCCCGGACGCATCCGGCCTCGATGGCTCCGCGAGCCACGATGGATCTACGTTCGACGCTTTTCAGCCCGACGCTTTTCAGCCCGACGCTTTTACGTTCGACGCGGGACGATTCGATTCGTCGATCAGCCACTGCGCGCCGGCCGACGTCACGTCGTTCGTGCCGCCGCCGTACCATCCCGTCGCTCGCCAGGTCGGCGCGTGCACACCGACGCAGATCAGCGGTTTCTACACGGCGTGCTTTACCGGGCAGAACATGGCGGCGTGCAACTCCTTCAAGATGGCTGCGCCGACGTGCGCCGGCTGCCTCGAGACTCCATCGACCGCCGCCGCCTGGGGAGCGACGGTGACGCAACGAGGGATCATTTCCATCAACGTCGCGGGTTGCATGGAAGTCCTCGGCGGTGCAAACGGGCTCGCCTGCGCCAAGGCGACGGAGAGCGAGCAGGCGTGCGTCGCCGCGGCATGCGACGCCAACTGTCCAGTGACCGATGACGCCTCGTTTCAACTCTACTTGGCGTGCACGCAGCAGGTCGCCGCGAATGGCTGCGCGTCGTACGCGCAGGCTTCGCAGGCGTGCACCCTTGCGCAGGCCGACGCGGGCGCGGCGAGTTGTACGTCGGGCCAGGACTTCCAGGGCTTTTACGACAACATCGCGCCGGTGGTCTGCGGTCCGTGAGGGGCATTGGCTCACTCGTGATCGCGTGCGCGCTGGCCGCTTGCGGAGGCGACGGCGCAGCGAGCGTCGACGCGGGGAGCGACGCATCGTCGATCGACGGGGCCACCGTCTTCGACGCGGGCGCGCTCGTGGACGCCGGCCCGCTCGCGGACGCGCAACGCGACGACGCGGACGCAGGTCCCGGAAAATACGGCGCACCGAGCACGACGTACCCCGCGTTCGTTCCGACGATGGGCGTGCTGAAGAGCGCTGGCGGCCCCGTGCTCACGGCGCCCGTCCTCGTGACGATCACCTGGCCTAGCGACGGCTTCGCGACCCTGCTCGAAGACTTCGGGGATCGCATCGGTGGAACGCGCTACTGGCACGACACGGTCTCCGAGTACGGCGTCGGCCCGGCGGTGAGCGGCGCGCCGAACCACGTGCGCCTCGCGACCGCGGCGCCCGCCGAGTTCGGCGATCAGGACGCCATCGACATGATCACCGCGAACGCCGGCGGCGTGCTCCCCGCGCTAACGTCGCAAACGGTCTACCTCTTCTATCTGCCTCCGAACACCTCGAATCCGTCCGTGCAGTGCCAGGGCGGCCTCGGCGGGTACCACACCTGGGCGACCATTCGGGGGACGAACGTCGCGTACTCGATCATGCCGCGGTGCGGAACGCTCGCGGACCTCACGCACACCGCGAGCCACGAAATCGGCGAAGCGGCGACCGATCCGTTCTTCACGGCGTGGGACGGCTTCACCGACGCGACGAAGGTCTTCGCGTATTGGCAACGCGGCTACACCGAGAACGGCGACGCGTGCGAGTTTTACCCCGACGCGCGGTACGCGGAGCAGGCGCCATTCGCGTACAGCGTGCAACGACTCTGGTCGAATACGGCCGCCGCGGCGGGACACTCGCCTTGCCAACCTTTCGACGATCCGTACTTCAACGTGACGCCGCTCGGCCTCGAGGACATCACCGTTCACGCCGCGACCTCGGACGGCGGGACCACCGCGACCACGATGAAGGCCTACCGCGCGCGCGTCGGCCAAACGATCACGTTCGCGGTCGGCTTTTACAGCGATCGACCGACGAGCGGGCCATGGACGGTCGCGGCGTTCGAGTCGAATCCGCTCTCCCACCCATCGACCGGTCGCCTCGCGCTCGACGTCGACATCAACAAACTGTCCGGCATCAACGGCGAGAAGACGATCGTGACCGTCACGGTGAAGGCCGTCGCGCCGGGCAACATCGAGATGTTGACGCTCGAGAGCACGCTCGGAGCGACGAAGCACTACATGCCGGTGCTCATCATCAGCGAGTGAGCTCCATCGCCGCGCGCGCGATCGAGCGCAGTGCCGGGGAAGGCCTCGACGAGACGTACGGCCGCCTGCTCGGGCTCCAAGAAGCTGCAATCGTCCGCGGGCCAAAGCTTGATCATGCGCGCAGGGTAGCCGAGCGACGCCACATGCGATCCGTCGTCGACGCGACGGCCGACGCGCGCCTCAGGGCACGAGCACGGCTCGGAACCGCACCTTGTTCGCCATGACCTTCGCGAACGCCTCTTCGGCCTGCTCGAGCTTGAACTTCTCGATGCGCGGCCGAACGCCGGTGAGCGCGCTGAAGGCCATCGCGGCCTCCGAGTCGATCGCGCTTCCGCTCGGCCAGCCGGCCACGGTCTTGCCGCTGAGGAGAGCGACCGCCGAGATCTGGACCGGCTCGAACGGCGCAGCGACGATCAGTAGCTTGCCGCGGGACTTGAGCCCGTCGACGGTGCTCGCGATGGCTTCGCTGTTGGGCGCCGTCGCCAGGACGAGATCGGCGCCGCCGAGCTTCTTGAGCCCCTCGGCTGCCGTGCCTTTCTGCGTGTCGACATACTCGTGGGCGCCGAGCTGGCGCGCGAGCTCCTCTTTGTCGGCGCCGCGCGAGATGGCGACGGTGCGAAAGCCCATCTTCGCGGCGTACTGGATGGCGAGGTGGCCGAGCCCGCCGATGCCTTGCACGGCCACGGTGTCTCCCGGGCGCGCGCCGCTGTTGCGGAGCGCGTTGTACGTCGTGATTCCCGCGCACAAGAGCGGCCCCGCGTCGGCGGCGTCGAGCTTCTCGGGAATCCTCGCGACCGCGGCTTGCGGCACCACGGCGTACTCGGCGTAGCCGCCGTCGAAGCTGATGCCGGTGATCTGTCCGTTCTGGCAGTTGATGAAGAGACCCTTTCGGCAAGCGTCGCACTCGAAGCAATGGCCGCCGTGCCAGCCGACGCCGACGCGGTCGCCCTTCTTCCACGTCTTCACGTTCGCGCCGACGGCGTCGACCCGTCCCGCGATCTCGTGGCCAGGGATGCGCGGGAACGCGAGGCCGGGGAAGCCGCCGCTCTTCACGAACGCATCGCTGTGGCAGATGCCGCACGCTTCGACCTTGATGCGAACCTGGCCGGGGCCCGGCTCGGGGATGTCACGTTCGACGACCTCGAACGGACCGTTGGCTTTCGAGACTTGGACTGCCTTCATCTTGGGCATGGTCGATCCTCCGGGGTGCGCGACGCCCACTTCGATGACCACCCCAGCGAGAAGGTTGCGCGGCGGTGAGGAGGCGAGGCGTGCCAAGATTCTACGCGATGAAGCTTCTCGTGCTCGGAGGCGGATTCACCGGCGCCGCGGTTGCGCGGCTCGCGGTCGCGCGAGGAATCCCGGTGATGGCAACGACGCGGTGCGACGAGCGCGCCGCGTCACTTCGCGCGATCGGCGTCACGCCGATGGTGTCGCCGCGCCTCGACGCCAGCGCGATCGCCCCGCACGTCGACGAGGCGACGCGCGTCCTCGTCACGTTCCCTCCCGTGCCCGATCCCTCCGCCGGCGCATTCGCCGAGCGGCGCGTCGCGGCCGCGGCCGCAAACGCGCGCGCCATCGCCTACGTGTCATCCACCGGCGTGTACGGCCGCGCGAGCGGCAAAGTCGACGAAGCGACCCCCGTCGATCGCGAGGCTCCGCGCGCGGCAGCGAGGCTCGACGCCGAGAGCGCGTGGCGAAACGCGGGCGCCACGATCGTGCGCGCGCCGGCGATCTACGGGCCCGGGCGCGGGCTTCACCTGCGTCTCGCGCGAGGTGAAGTGCGGCTCGCGGCGCCGGGACGCAACGCCATCTCGCGCGTGCACGTCGACGATCTCGCCTCCGCGCTCTTCGCGTTGCTCGTGACCGGCGAGCCACGCGACAAGGGCGGCCTCTACGTCATCGGCGACACGGAGCCTTCGCCGCACGCCGAGGTGGTGCGTTGGATCTGCGACGCGCTCGCGATCGCGCCGCCTCCGTTCGAGCCCGGCGAAGCCGTGGAAGAGACGCTTCGGAACGACCGCCGCGTCGACGCCTCGCGAATCCGTGCTCACCTGGGCGCCACGCTCGCCTACCCGACGTACCGCGAAGGATACGCGCACTGCATCGCGCGCGATCGCGACGCCCTCGACGCCGCGCTGGCCGCGGGACCGCGACGAAGCGTGAGCGCGATCCGTTGAACCCGATGCCGCTCGAGACAAGGAGACCGAGATCGTAGGTGTGGCCAAACCGGGCACGCCTTGAATCGTGCGGCGCACGACTTGATTCATGCCCCGCACGACTTGATTCATGCCCCGCACGACTTGATTCATGCCCCGCACGACTTGATTCATGCCCCGCACGACTTGATTCATGCTCCGCACGACTTGATTCATGCTCCGCACGACTTGATTCATGCTCCGCACGACTTGATTCATGCCCCGCACGACTTGATTCATGCCCCGCACGACTTGATTCATGCTGAGCGCCGTCACCCCGCAGCGCGCGGCAAGAGCACGGTGAACGTCGTGCCCGCGCCCGGCTTGCTGGTCGCGCGAATCCCGCCGCCGAGCTGGCGGACGATGGCGTAGCACGTCGAGAGTCCGAGTCCGGTGCCGGCGCCGGCGGCCTTCGTCGTGAAGAACGGCTCGAAGAGATGCGCCATGACCTCCTCCGTCATGCCGCTTCCGGTGTCGCTCACGACGAGCTCCAGCCACTCGCCGGGCGCGCGATCGATCTCCTCGCCCTCGGCAAGCTCGCGTGTGCGCGCGCGAACCGACAGCGTGCCACCGTCCGGCATGGCGTCGCGCGCGTTGACGGCGAGGTTGAGGATGACTTGCTCGAGCTGCGCGGGCTCCGCAACGATGCGCGGGAGCCGATCGTCGAGCTTCACGTCGAGACGCACGTCGGGGCCGAGCGCGCGCGGCAAGAGATCGACGAGACCGCTCAACGCCGCGCGCGCGTCGATCGCCTCGGACGCGACCGCGGATTTTCGAGCGAACGCGAGCAAGCGCTTGGTCAACGCGACGGAGCTGTCCGTCGCCTGCTTCGCGTCGCCGAGCGCAGCACGGCCCTTGCTCGACTCCGGGAGCTCGCGGTTTGCCATCCAGATCGCGCCGAGGATCACGGCGAGGAAATTGTTGAAGTCGTGGGCGACCGACGCGGCCATGCGCCCGAGCGCGTCCATCTTCTGCGCTTGCTGGAGCTGCGCGGCGATCTCTCTCGCGCGCGCTTCGGCGATCTGCGCGCGTTGCTCCCGCTCGACGACCTGCGCGAGCGCGCGACGCGTGTTGAGCGCCTGTACGACCGAGAGGATCGTCGTGACGGTCGATAGCGCGACGCCGTACGTCAGCGCGGCGCCCGGTTGGATGACGAGCTGAGGCACGTCGCGCGCCACCCACCACATGCCCGTGACGGCGAGGGCACCCACACCGCCCATCGCGATCACGCCTCGAACAGGGAGGGTCGCGGCCGCGACGAACAGCGAGAACCCCATGAAGGCGGGCCCCGGTCCGATCTGTCGATTGGCGGCGACGCCAGCGAAGAGCATGATCGCGAGGATCGCATTGAGCAGCACCGCGGCCGCGTCGCTGTGCTTCTGCGCGAGCCACGAGCACGCCGCGAACACCGGGACGGCGACGACGGGGACGACGATGACGCGCGCGTCGATGCCGGTCGCGAACATCGGCACGGCGATGACGCCGTTGATCGCGGCAAAGCCAATCCCGAGCGAGCGCGTGTTGCGAGCGCGCCGATGGCGATCGAGCTCGTCGACGAGCGCGCGTGCCGCTCCGGACGCATCCATACCGCCGACCATCCGCGCGAGGGTACTACGTCCGTCGCGCGCGCCGCGACGCCGACTGGAGATAAGCTCGCAGGCCGCATGCTCCGATTCCGACTCGCCGTCGTCGCGTCTCTCGCTTGCCTCCTCGCGATCGGCTGCGGCCACGTCGAAGGCGCGCACCCCCGCGCAGCGTCGCCGACGATCGCCGGTTGGCTCCCCGAGAACCGCGCGCGCCTCGACGCGCTCCGAGCCGCGCGCGGTCGTAACAGCGCCGGCTACGATCCCGCGCATCGTCCCGTCGCGACGTTCGACTGGGACAACACCATCATGCGCAACGACATCGGCGACGCGGTGATGTCCGAGATGCTGCTTCACGACGCGATCCTCCAACCGACCGGTCGCGACTGGGCGCGGACGAGCGGCGCGCTCACGCACGACGCGCTCACCGCGCTTCACGCCGCGTGCGACGCCGCCGCCGAGCCGGGCGCGCCGCTTCCGACGAGCCGCACGCCTGCGTGCGCGGACGAGATCCTCGCGATCTACGCCGACGGAAAGACGATGTCGGGCGCGTCGGCGTGGACGCGCGAGATCACGCTGACGACGAAAGAGTCGTACGCGTGGGAAGCGCGCCTCATGGCCGGGCACACGCCCGACGAGATCCGCGACATCACGCGCCGCGCGTACCGCGCCGACTCCACCGCGGCGATCGGCGCGACGCGAACCATCGGAACCCATCGCGACGTCACGGCGTGGGTGCGCATCTACGATCCGATGCGCGAGCTCGTCGGCGCGCTCCAAGGCTCGGGCTTCGACGTGTGGATCGTCTCGGCCTCGCCGCAATACGTGAGCGAGATCGTCGCGGCGGAGATCGGCGTCGCCGCCGATCACGTCATCGGCATTCGCAACGCGCGCGACGGCGGTCGCCTCGACTACGATCTCGAAGGGTGCGGTGGCGCGCCGCTCGACACGGTCATGACGTTCGACCAGGGGAAGCGATGCTGGATCAACCGCGTCATCTTCGGCTTGCCCGAAAACGCCCAGCTCGCGCGTGCCGACGCGCAACATCGCCCCGTGTTCTCCGCAGGCGACTCGGACACCGACGTCGCGTTCGTCCAAGACGCGACCGAGCTGAAGCTCGTCATCGATCGCAACCGCCCGGCGATTATGTGCAACGCGCTCTCCAACTTCGAGCGTCGGTGGATCGTCCAGCCGATGTTCATCGATCCCCTCCCCCCCCGCGCCGCGCCCTACGCATGTAGTACGACGATGGATGCGGTCGGCGCGCCGATCGTGGACGAAGC
>JBBQXV010000032.1:0-51238 GCA_038209335.1 Polyangiales bacterium
CGCTCCCCGTTCCGCGCTCCGACACGCTTCGCACGGTGGCGCTCGTCGCGGGCATCGCCGGCGTCGCGATCAGCGTTGCGACCGGTGCGTGGGCGCTCGAACGAAAAGGCGTCGTGAGCTCCGAATGCAACGCCGCAAAGCAGTGCAGCGCGCCGGGCACCGACGCCGCGTCGACGGGCCGCGCGCTCGTCGTCGTCAGCACCGTCGCGTTCGCGATCGGCGCCGCAGGCTTCGCCGCGTGGTTTCTCTTGCCGCGCGCCGACGCTCCGCAGAGCGCGCGCGGCTTCGGCTTCACCGCGCAGGTCGCGTTCTAGGCCATGAACAAACGCTGGACCTTCTTCGCGCTCGCGACGCTGCCGATGCTCGCCGGTTGCTGGCTCGTCATCGGGGAGTCGTTCAGCGGATACACGGCGGCGCCGTCGGATGCGTCGGCAGAGTCGGGAAGCGACGCCGCGAGCGACGCGGGGAGCGACGCCGGGAGCGACACGGGGAGCGATGGGGCGGGCGACTCCGCGTCGAACGTCGGCGATCCGTGCGCGGTCGCCGATCCGACGTGCGGCAAGGCGCTGAACGCCGCCTGCCTCGATCAGGGGAACTACAGCTTCCCCGGCGGCTATTGCACGATTACGAAGTGCTCCACCTCCACGCTCTGTCCGATCGGCGCGACGTGCGCGGAGTTGACCGGCGAGTTCGAGCCCGCTTGTTACAAGAGCTGCGACTCGGGCAGCGACTGCCGATCCAACTACGGCTGCTACGCGCTCGGTCAGCTCTTCCGATCGGGCGCAGGCACGAAGATCTGCCATCCCGATCCGTTCCAATGCAACACGGCGAGCGACTGCCCGCCCGCGAAGCCGGCATGCGGGGACGCGGGTGGACCCGGGTTCTGCAACTGACGTTGCGCGCACTCCGCGACGGGCCGACGTACACTGACCGCGATGCAGCACGCGCGCGACGCCGCATGCCTCGACGAAGGCTCCATCGCCGCCTTCGTCGCGCGCTCGCTCGCGCCCGATGCGCAGACGCGCGTCGAGGAGCATCTCGCGCGCTGCGACTCGTGCCGCCAGCTCGTCGCCGACGCCGCGTCCGGCGCGCATCCGTCCGCGTTCGGCGAAACGCACGTGCAACGCACCGCCGAACGCCCGGTCGCGCCGCCGCCCGCCACGGGACGCGTCGTCGCGGGGAAATACCGCATCCTCCACGAGCTCGGTCGCGGCGGCATGGGCGTGGTCCTCGCCGCGGAGCACCTCGAGCTCGGTCATCGCGTCGCGATCAAAGTCATCTTCCACAAGACCGGCCCCGCCATCGCCCGCTTCTTGCGCGAAGCGCAGACGTGCGCGCGCCTAACGAGCGAGCACATCGCGCGCGTGTTCGACGTGGGTCGCCTCGAAGACGGCTCGCCGTACTTGGTGATGGAGTACCTGACCGGCAAGGATCTCGCGGACGCGTGCGAGGGCGTGGTGCCGATCGCGGAGGCGGTCGCGTACGTGCGTCAGGCGTGCGCCGGGATCGCCGAAGCCCACGCCGCGGGCGTCGTGCACCGCGATCTCAAGCCCGCGAATCTCTTTCTCACGACGCGCGCCGACGGATCCGCGCTGGTGAAGGTGCTCGACTTCGGCGTCTCGAAGCTCATCGGCGACGACGGGAGCGGCGATCGAGCGAGCCTGACGGCGACGGACACGGTCGTCGGCACGCCTCTCTACATGTCGCCCGAGCAGATCAAAGACAGCAAGAACGTCGATGCGCGCACCGACGTCTGGTCACTCGGAGTCATTCTCTATCGACTGCTCGCGGGCCGTGTCCCGTTTCCGGCCACCACGATCGCTGCGCTCGCGGTCGCCATCGCGACCGAAGCACCGGACCCGATGACGTCGTCTCGGCCCGACTTGCCCGCCGGGCTCGAAGCGGTCGTGCGCCGCTGCCGCGAGAAGGATCCCGCGCGGCGCTACCCGACTGTCGTGGCGCTGTCGGCTGCGCTCGAGCCCTTCGTCGCCGACTCGCACGGAGATCCGCGCGCGCGCGGCGTGCGGCGCAGCAGCGTCATCGCCGCGTTCGCGGGGGGCGCGGTGGTCGCTGCTTGCGTCAGCGTCGCGCTGCTCGCGACGCGGCGATCCGAGACGCTGGTGCGCGCGCGCGCCATGGACCTCGCGCTGCCGGTGCCCGCGTCTCCGATCGAGCCGACCGCATCGCAAGCGCCGACCGCGTCTGCCCCCGCGACGACCGCACGGCCGGCGACCTCCACGCACCCCTCGTCGCAATTGCAGCGCACGGCGCCGCCCGCATCGCGACCGCCGACGGTGCCGCGACCGATCGGCCCGACCGACACGCCCGACTGACGCGGGCGGCTGTCAGCTCCACTCCGCCTCCCGGAAAATCGCCCGCGGTCCTCCTTTTTCTGAGGGCCCCGCAACCCCGCGCCCGCGCACGGCTTCCCGCCGCGCGGTCGCCGCCCGCCCTCCACGCGCCGGTCAGCCGGTCCGCGCTGACCATCTTCCCTTTGTAAGCGACACGCTGACTCACCCCGAATGCTTCGGGACGCAGCGCGCCGCACTCACAAGGGTAGGTGGCCAATGGCAACGAAGGGAAAGCAGCTCACGAAGTCCGCAATCATGAAGCAAACGAAACGGCTCGAGTCGCTCGCGACGAAGGCCGTCCAAACGATCCGCGCGCTGGAGCAAAAGCTCCCGCTCGAGGATCTCACCGAGCGTGAGCGCCACACGGCGCTCGGGCTGAAGCACGTGCCGATCGCCGTCCTGGGGGACGCCGTCGACATCCTCGACAAGGATGGCGCGAAGTACCCCGGCTTCGACGTTTCGCTCCTGCGCGATGCGCATGGATACGAGGCGGCGATGCGTACGATCGTCTCGGCGGCGGAGGATCTCGTCGAAAAGATCCACCGCAGCGTGCTCAAGCGCCGCACCCCGGCGATCCAGGAGTCTCTGGATCTCTATGCGGCGACGAAGGCGGCTGCGCGCCGCGACGGAGGCGCCGTGTCCGCGATGGAACGGCTCGCCGCTCACGTCGCGCCGCGCGGTCGCGGTCGTCATCCGGCGGCAGCGCCGGTGACGTCGAACGGCGCGACGGCGCCGCAACCGTCGACGGGGCTGGTCCCCGCCGACGCGAAGTCCGGTGTCCCGTCGACACCGGTCACCGTCAACGTCGCGGCGAATGCGCCGCACGCGGTGCCGTGATGGCCGCGATCGGATCGGGGTGCGCGTCGCTTCATGGCGCGCACCCCGCCTCCGGGCGCGCGGCCGTCGCGCCCGATCTCGAACGCGACGACGAATCCGACGCCGCGCTCGTTCGTCGCCTCGCCGAACGCGATCACGTCGCGTTCACCCGACTCTACGAGCGCCACGCGCCGGCGCTTCGCACGTACGCCGCGCGCCTCGTCGGCGCGAGCGACGCGGACGACGTCGCGCAAGACACGCTGCTCGAGTTGATGCGCACCCGCGGCGTCGGCGTTCCCGGCGATCGCCTCGATCGCTACTTGAAGACCGTCGCGCGCGGACTCTGCGCGCGGCGCATGCGCGAGACGGTGCCCGAAGATTCGATCGAGCACGCCGAGCCGTGGGTGCTGAAGCGCGCGGCGCAGAAGCGCGCGACGGAGGACCGCGGGTAACCGCGCCGTCGATGGCGCGTTCATCGGTACGCGAGCAGTGGATCTCGTGACGATTTCCGACAACACTCTCGCCACCGCACCGATGAGAACGGCATGAGTTGATGCAAGAGGAGTCCGCAGAGGTGGAGGCATCGAGCGCGACGGTCGCCGACGCGCCCGCGCCCGTGCGTTACCTGACGGTCGAGATGACAGCCGACGGAATCGCCGAATGGGACGGCGATCGGCACGCGGTCTTCGTTCCGCGTGAAGCGATCATCGGCATCGAGCTGCGGCGCGGCGCCGGAGGAGAGCGACCGATCGTGCAAGTCGTCGTCGGCGTCGTCCTGCTCGCGGCCGGCGTCGTGTTGCTCGGCGCGCTGGCCGCAGTCGATCGCTATCCGCGCGGTGCCCTGCGCTTTGCGGCGGGCGGCGCGGTGCTCGTCGTCCTCGGCGCGTACCTCCTTTGGTCCGCCGTCAGGCCGTCGCTCTACTTGCATGTTCACGTGAAGGGCGATGCCCGCAAGGTGTTGATTCGCGGCAAGGCGGATCTCCCGTCGCTGGCCGTGTCGCTCCGCGAGGCTTCGACGCGCTTCGGATACGAAGTGATCTGGCGCATTCCGCGACCCGACGAGCCAGGCCGGCCGTACCGCTCGCTGCCGCACGACTGAGCGGCCGGGTCTCCGTGCGCCTGCGGATGGATCTCGATGACCCGCGGCTTCGGGAAGCGTCCGCGCGAGCTCGCGCGTCGGTGTGACATCGGAACGCGCGAGCGTGACGCGCGCACGATTCGCCCACGTTCTTCGCATGGACCGCCGCGTGCTCTACGGCGATCCATGCGAACAAGAAATCTCCTCACTGCCATCGTCCTCGGCGCTCTTTCGTCCGTCGCCGCCTGCTCGAGCGCGCCAGACGACGCGCCGTCCGACACCTCGCAAGGTTTCTCTTCGACGGTCCACGTCGCGCTTCCGTTCGGCTTCGATGCCGCGTGGGAAGACACCGGCGTCGTCATGGACGGTGCGCCCGACGTCGCGCCGACCGTCGCGAGCTGGGGTGCGAACCGCCTCGACATGTTCACCCGCTCGAACGGAAACCTCGTTCAGCACATGTGGAGCAAAGGCTCCGGATGGTCCGGCCCTGCGACCTTGGCGACGGGGGTCGCCTCCGACGCCTCCGCGAGCACGTGGAACGGAAACCGCCTCGATCTCGCGTGGCGCGCGAACGACGGATCGGTGGAGCGGATGTACTGGAACGGAAGCAAGTGGCTCAGCGAGTCGCTCGGCGGTCGCATCGACGGCAAGCCGAGCATCGTCATCACGAGCCAAGGCTTTCGCGGCGACGTCTTCGCGCGCGCGGGCGGCATGCTCTGGCACCGCGGCAACTTCCTGATGACCACCTGGGGCGCGTGGGAGTCGCTCGGGCTGGCGATCGACTCGGACCCTGTCGCGGTCTCGTCGGCGAAGGGACGCATCGACGTCTTCTGGCGCGCGAACGACGGCTCGACGCGGCGCTACTCGTGGGACGGGCGCACGACCGTGAGCGGCGGCGACGGGAGCCTGTACGGCTCGCAGCTCGCCGGCAAACGCTGGGCGACGATGGCGTCGCTCGGCGGCTACGCGAAGGATCCGCCGTCGGTCGCCGTTCGCAACGAGACGACGTTCGAAGTGTTCGTCCGCGGCGGAGACGATCGCGTCTATCGAAACGCTTCGTCCACGTATCCGACGTTCGCGGGTTGGAACGCCGTCGGCGCGGCGTGCAGCCAAGGCACGCCCGCGGCCGTGGCGAACGACTATCGTCACGTCGATCTCGTCGTGCGCGACGAGACGAACAACCACGTCATGCGCGTCCACGAAGGCCAGTTCCCGTCCGGAACGGCCGGAGCGGTCCCGGTCTGTTGCGGCCACACCGAGCTTCCGATCTGCATCAATCAGCCGCCCAGCGGGCAATGCGATTCGGGAATGGGCGTCGACACGGCGACCAACCGATGCTTGCCGTGCGGTCGCTCCGGCGACGTCTGCTGCAACCTCGGAGGGCGTCCGCTTTGCAACGACCCCAACCAAGGATGCAATCGCGATCCGCAGACCGGCGTCGAGATGTGCGAGTGGTGCGGCACGCCGACGACGCCCGCGTGCAGTGTCGGCACGGCCTGTCCCATGCCGTACACGCAGCTCAACGCCGCGACGAATCATTGCGATCACTGCGGCGATCCGAACGAGCGCGCGTGCGGGGGCCATTGCAACTTCGCGCCTGCCAACGTGACGAACGGCATCTGTTTGCGCCCGCCGACGTGCGGCGTCGAAGGGCTCGACTGCTGCAACGAGAGCTACTTTCACGGCTCGTGCGGCGTCGGGCTGACGTGCATCTTCCGCGTCTTCGAGCCGAACGTATGCCGCAAGTCGACGGCCGCGAACACCACCCCCACCGGAGCGATCTGCGGCGGCGGCGTCAACCCGGCCGACTACCACGTGTGCGTCCAGTGCACGTACGTCAACGGCGGATCGTCGTTCGACGACATGCGGACCGAGTGCAGCCAAGCCGCCGCACTCGCGGCCGCCGTGAATGACTACGGGAACATGGGCGCGGGCGAGACGTGCAGCATCGCGGCGGGCCCGTGCACGCGGTGACGAAGCGCGAGGATCGATCTCATGGGCACTACATCGTGCCGCGAAGCTTCTTTTCACCCGGCAGCGAGATCGCTCGCGCCGGCCCGACCTGCCAAGGGAGCAACTGCGCTCCAATCAAAGACGGCTGGTAGATCACTCCTCGCCGTCGCGACGCTGGATGCCGTAGCGCTCCGCCCATCGGTAGATCTGCTTTCGATCCTTCCCGAAGTAATCGGCGACGCGCTTCATGTTGCCGTCCATCCGCTCGATGACTGCGGTGAGCTGCTCCGCAGTCGGCGTCGCGTCGCGAGGCACGAACGCTTCGAGCGGCGGCGGCGCGACGGACGGCTTCGTGCGCGGCTCTTCGCGGCCGGATACGGCGCGAGCGATCTCGTCGGGCAGGTGCTCACAGCGGATCGTCCCGGCGCGCTCGGCGCGCACCGACGCGGCGGCGACGACGTTTTGTAGTTGGCGAACGTTGTACGGCCAATTGAACAAGAGGAGCGCCTCGGCGGCGTTCGCGGCAACCGGCAACGCTTCACCCTTCGCCGCGAGGAACGTCTGCGCGAGCCGAAGCAGATCGTCGCGGTGCGCGCGGAGCGGCGGCACGTGGAGCGTCCACGCCGAGAGACGCGCGAACAAGTCACCGCGAAAGTCGGAGCTCGCGACGGCGGCGGCGACGTCACGGTGGGTGGCGGCGACGATCCGCACGTCGACCTTGCGCGTGTCGCTGCGTCCGACCGCGCGGATCTCGCCCGTCCCCACCGCGCGAAGCAGCTTCGACTGAAGCGACCCGGGGAGCTCGGCGATCTCGTCGAGGAACAGCGTGCCGCGATCGGCCGCGACGAAGACGCCGTCGCTCTTTCCGGTCGCGCCGGTGAACGCGCCGGCGGCGTGGCCGAAGAGCTCGCTCTCCGCGAGCGCCTCGGGGATCGCCGCGCAGTTGACCGCGACGAACGCGCCGGCGCGACCGCTGAGGCGATGGATCTCTTCGGCGACGCGCTCCTTGCCCGCGCCGCTCTCGCCGAGCACGAGGACCGGCGTGGCGTGCGGCGCGACGAGCGCGATCTCTCCGCGGAGCGCTTGCATGCGGAGGCTCTCACCGCGGAGCGCAGGGACCTCGCGCTCGAGCGCGGCGTCGGGCGCAAGCTCGATCTCGACGAACACGAGGAGCGATCGTCCGACGCGGATGACCGAGCCGTCGCGCAGCGCGGATCGTGGCGCGCGAACGCCGTCGACGAGCGTGCCGTTGCGGCTCCCGTTGTCGACGATCTCCCACGAGCCGTCGTCGCGCCGCTCGACCACGGCGTGCGTCCGCGAGACCTCGGCGTCTGGGACGACGAGCGTCAGCGCGTTCCCTGCGACGCGACCAATCGCGACCGGTGACGACGTGAGCGCGAGCGGCGGGAGCGACGTCTTCTCGGGCGCGTAGACCAGCACGAGCTGCTGAACGCGCGCTTTTCCAAGGACGGATGTCGTCCCTCCTGCGGTCTGCGTGGTCAGCCCCAACGAGCGTCCGCCCATGCGGCGTAGCCTAGCAGCCGCCGCGAACGCACGGTCGACCGCGGGGCACGGCTGGTCCAACATCGCGCGAGCGGAGCCATTCCATGACCGACGACGACGAAGCCGCGCGCCCTACCGAGACGACGCCCGCCGCGAACGACGACGACGCAGGCACGGTGGCGAGCGTCCGGCGCGTCCCGGTGTTCGACGAGATCCGCGAGGTCGCGAACCTGCGCGTCGTCGATCGCGACAGGTACGAAGTGGGGGCGGAGATCGCGCGCGGTGGCATGGGGCGCGTGCTCGAGGCGTGGGATTCGGATCAGAAGCGTCGCGTCGCGATCAAGGTTTTGTTGCGCGGCGGTGCCGACTCCGCGAGGCGCTTCGTGCGCGAGGCGCGCGTCACGGCGCGGCTTCAGCATCCGTCGATCGTTCCTCTTTACGAAGTCGCGCGATGGCCGACGGGCGAGCCGTTCTTCGCGATGAAGCTCGTCGCGGGGAGATCCCTCGCCGACGTCGTCTCGCACGCAAAGACGCTCGACGCGAAGCTCGCGCTCCTTCCGCATCTCGTCGACGCGACCGAGGCGCTCGCTTACGCGCACGACGAAGGGATCGTGCACCGCGATCTCAAGCCGTCGAACGTCCTCGTCGGGCGCTTCGGTGAGACGGTGGTCATCGACTGGGGGCTCGCGAAGGACGTGCGTGAGCCGGACGACGATCCGCTCCCGAGCTCGCGCCGCGACAGCGGGCGCAGCGCACAGCTCACCGCGCTCGGGCAGGCGCTCGGGACGCCTTGTTACATGGCGCCGGAGCAAGCGCGCGGCGAGACGGTCGATCGGCGAACGGACGTGTACGCGCTGGGCGCGATGCTCTACCACGCGCTCGCGGGCGCTCCGCCTTACGACGGCGAGTCGAGCAAGGCGACGATCGAACGCGTGCTCGCCGAGCCGCCCGCGCCCCTCGGCACGCGCGCGCCGGACGCGCCGCGCGATCTCGTGGCGCTCGTCGAGAAGGCGATGGCGCGCGATCCCGCCGACCGTTATCCGAGCGCGAAGGAGATGGCCGCCGATCTCGAGCGCTTCGTGGCTGGGCAGCGCGTGTCGGCGCACACGTACTCGATCGGCGCGCTCGTCGGGCGCTGGATCGCGCGGCATCGCGCGGTCGTCGCGGTCGCATCGGCGATGCTCTGCGCGTTGATCGTGACGAGCGTGCTCAGCGTGCGGCGCATCGCGCGCGAACGAGATCGGGCGGACGAGCAAAAGGTGATCGCGGACGCCGAGCGTCGCGCCGCCGTGCTCCAGCGCGATGGCGCGGAGCGGCTCGTCGAGTTCATGCTCGGCGACTTGCGCACGCGGCTCGAGCCGGTCGGTCGGCTCGACGTGCTCGGCGGCGTCGCATCGAAGGTCGACGAGTACTACCGCACGACGTTCCCGTCGGCCGAGCTGCGTGACGCGGCCGCGCTCCTGCGGCGTGCCGAGGCGCTCGCGACGCTCGGTGGCGTCGAGTCGAGCAAGCGGAACATCGACGCCGCGCGCGCCGCGTACCTGTCGAGCGTGCAGCTCGCCGAGCGCGCGTTGCGGATCGCGCCGGAGAGCGAGGACGCCGAGCTTCGCGCCGCGGAGTCGCACGCGCGCCTCGCGGAGCTCGCGACCGGCGAAGGCAACCTCGACGAGGCCGCGCGCGAAATTGGAGCGTCGCGCGCGCTCCTCGCGCGTCACATCGGCGCGTCGCGATGGCTGCTCCTCGCCGCGAAGCTCGACGGCGACGAGGCGTTCGTGAAGCAGCAGCAGGGCGATCTCGCCGGTGCTTACGCGGCCGCGGTCGCCGCGCGCGACGGAATGCTTCGCGCAGCCGCCGATCCTCGGAGCGCGGACGCGCAGCGCGATCTCGCGTGGGCGTGGCAGCAGCTCGGCGATCTGGAGATGGAGCGCGCGGACCTCGACGCCGCGGTCGCCGCGTACCGCGAGGCGGTCACCGTGCGCGAACGAAACAAGGGCGACGCGCGCGATGCCGCGCAGGAGCACGATCGGGGATGGGGGCACGCGGCGGTCGGGATCGCCGAGCTCGCGCGCGGCGACGCGCGTGCGGCGCTCGTCTCGTTCAAGACGGCGCTCGCCATTCGAAGCGCGCTCGTGGCGCGCGATCCGGAGAACGCCGTCTGGCGTCGACACCTCGCGTACAGCCACACGCTCGCGTGCGACGCGGAGCTCGCGATCGGATCGATCGCCGACGCGACCAACGATTGCAAGACGGCGCTCGGGATCCTCGACGCACTCGCGGGAGCCGCGCACGACGACGCGAAGCTCGAACGCGACCTCGCGCTCGCCCACAAAAATCTAGGCAAAGCGCTGCTCGCCGCGCATCGCCAAGTCGACGCAATGACGGAGATGCGCGCCGCGGTGGACGTCGCCGAGCGCATCGTCGCGGCGCGGCCGGACAACACGACGACGCAGCAGGTGCTGCTACGGTGCCGTCGGTGGCTCGGCACCGCGGAGCTCGCGGCGAAGAAGCTCGACGCGGCGCGCGCGAGCTACCTCGCGTCGCTGGAGCAGGCCGAGCGGCTCGCCGCGACGACGCCCGATGATCCGACCGCACGCGAAGAGGTCGCGGCGGCGCGCCTCCTCGGAGGCGACGTGGAAGCGGCGCTCGGCGAACGCGCACGCGCGCGTGATCTGTACCGCGCGGCGTTCGAAGGATACTCCGCGCTCGCGGCGCGATCGCCGCACGACGCCACGATCCGCGCGTCGCAGCGCGAAGCGAAACGCAAGCTCGAGTGCGTGGACTCCGGCGGGTGCCGTTGAGCGTGACATCCGACCGCGCGCGAGTGACATCGGCGATGATTCATCGTGATTTCTGCTGCCGCGTGCGCTGGCACGCTCGTCGCAAACATGCGCAGCATGAACCTCCGAATCAAATCCACGTTCGCGCTCGTCACCCTCTCCTCACTCATCGCCGCGTGCTCTGCGGCGCCCGACGACACGGCCTCGTCCACGTCGTCGGCGATCGAAGGCAAGCTCACGTTCGGCCCGCGGTGTTGGGACGGCCTGCAGCAGCAGAACATCCTCGCGGCGCTCGCGTTCGCGCGCACGCTCGCCGAGTCGTCTGCGTTCCAAGGCTGCATCCACGACGCGATGGCCGGCACCGTGAGCACGGGCAGCGACACGATCGGGCCGTACCATCACTGCACCGATCCAGCGGGGAGCGCGCCGGCGAGCCAGCTCTCGGACCCGGTGCTCTCGAACATGGCGGCCAACGTGATCTCGGTCGTCAGGGGGAGAAACCCCATCACGATCGACTGCCCGAGCTTCACCGGCCAAAACACGATCGGCGAGGTCGCTTCCGTCGGAGACATCGGCCCCACCGCGACCGAGAACATCTACCTCGATGGGAACTTCGCCAAGTTCCTCAACGCGCAATCGCTCACGTCAGTGATCATGCACGAGGAGACGCACCTGCACGGCTACCATCACGGCTCCGATCCCTACACGGCAGAGACCTGCGGCACGCACCCGTCGTCCGGCGAGAGCGACTCGTCCTGGGGCCAGCACCACACGGTCCCGTACATCGTCGAAGCGTGCGCGGATCTCGTGCTCCGGCACTCGGCGATGGCGTGCGGTTCCGACTTCGCCACCAAGTGCGGTGCGCACCAGACGCGCCTCGTCACCGGCTACGCGACGACGCGCGCGACGACTTCGTACGCATGCACGTGCGTCCGCGATCCCGCGTACCCCGCCTGCATTCCGGGGCACATCTGCGAGGTCTCCCGGCCGTGACGGATCCCGTGGCGCACGCGCTGCGACGATCGCGCGCGCGTCCACGTTGCGACGACGCGTGCGCGTGCCTACGCTGAAGCGTTCCCGCCTATGACCTCGCCGCAACCAAAGAACCCGCTGCACGGCATCACGCTCGTGACGATCGTCACCGAGCTCGTCGCGCACTATGGCTTCGCCGGTCTCGCCGCGAAGATCGACATTCGCTGCTTCACGAATGATCCGTCGATCGACTCGAGCCTAAAGTTTCTCCGTCGCACGCCATGGGCGCGCGCGAAGGTCGAGGCGCTCTATCTGTCGATGCTCGAGGAACAACGACGAAGCTGACCGACTCTAACGACCCGCGTCGATCACGATCGGCGCGTTCGCGCGAAGCGAACCGGCCTTGTCGCACGCCTGCTTCGCGCCCGCCTTGCACGCGACGTCGTAGTAGTACGCGGCGTTCCATTCGTCCTTCGGAACGCCGCGACCGTTCTCGAGCATGATGGCGTAGTTGAAGCAGCCGGGCGCAAACGCGAGATCGCACGCGCTCTTGTAGAACGAAGCGGCCTTCACGAAGTCGCGCCCGACGCCGTGCGCGTACTCGAACATCTGTCCCGCGGAGACGCACGCATTCGCGCTCTTCATCGTGCACGCCTTCTCGAAGAGCGCGGTCGCGTGAGCTTCGTCCTTCGGTGCGCCCTTCCCCAATTGGTAAGTCACCGCGAGCCGACGGCACTCCCCCGCGTTCCCCTCGTCGCACTGCTTCTGGCAAAACGCGATGTCCGTACACGCGTCGAAGCCGACCGCGATCGAGACGACCGACGACGACGGCGCGGCGTTCGCGTCGTCCTTCTTCGGCTTGCGATCGCACGCAAACAGAGTGGCGACGAAGCAGAAGAGGAGGAGAAATTTCAAAACGACTTGAGGTCGCTCATGAGGCGCTTCGAGATGACGATGCGCTGGATGTTCCCAGTGCCTTCGAAGATGTCGTAGACCTTGATGTCGCGAAACCATTTCTCGAGCAGCTGATGCTCGTGCGCGATCGATCCCTCCGCGCCGCAGATCTCGATCGACTCGACGCACGCGCGAATGGCCGCTTGTCCCGCCATCGCTTTGCAGATGCTCGCTTCCTTCGCGTTCGGTTGCTCGTTGTCCGCGAGCCACGCCGCGCGCCACGCCGTGAGACGCGCCGCTTCGAGCTGACGCCCGACGCGTGCGAGCCGCTCCGCGATCGCCGCGTACCTGGGCACCGGTCGCGACAGCACGTAGTTCTCTTTCACGAAGTCACACGCGTACTCGTACGCCGCGCGACCGATCCCGCACGCCATCGACGCGACGACGGGGCGCGTGTTGTCGAAGGTCTTCATCGCCGTCATGAAGCCTTCTTTGCTGCGGTAGCTCTCTTCGCCGCCGAGCAGACAGTCTTCGTGCACTCTGCAATCTTCGAGGACGAGCTCCGCGGTCTCGCTCGCGCGAAGGCCCATCTTGTCCTCGATGCGCCCGACCGAGAATCCCGGCGTCCCCTTCTCGACGACGAACGCGCGATGCCCCGCGCGACCGAGCGCCGGATCGATCGTCGCGAAGACGACGTTCCACGACGCGCGCCCGCCGTTCGTGATGAAGCACTTGCGACCGTTCAGGATCCAGTGATTGCCGTCTTTGCGGCAGCTCGTGCGAATGCCCGCGACGTCGCTCCCCGCGGTCGGCTCGGTCAGCGCGTACGCGCCCCAACGAAGCTCCTTCGACATGTCGTCGAAGATCGACAGGAAGCGCTCCTTCTGCTCCGGCGTCCCGCTCGCGCGAATCGGCGGACCGCCGAGCCCCGCGCCCGGCACCGACAATGGAAGCGCCGCGTCGCCCCACGCGAGCTCACCGACGATCAGCACCGCGTTCATGTTCGCTTGCGACTTCTTCTTCTCGCCCGACGTCGCCTGCGTGTCCTTCGGCTTGTCGACGAGCGGCCCCATCGCGATCCCGGCGCCCATCGAGCGCGCCATCATCAGGAGGTTTCGCAAGAAGTCGTGCGCGACGCCGTGCTCGCGATCCCACTTCAAGCTCTCGGGTCGCACGACCCCTTTTGCGAAACCGTGCACAGCCTCGCGCAGCTCGTCTTGTCGCTTCGTCAACGTGAAGTCGATCGCCATGATGCTTCTCCTGTCAGACGAACGCGTTTTGCGACTCGGCGCTCGGGAGCACCAAGCCGGGATCGATGGGGCGACCGAGCTCGACGGCGGCGGCGAGCTGATCGGCGTGCTCGGCGGTCATTCCGCAGAGCTGGAGCTGCTTCGCGTCGCGCATCATCTTCTCGACCGGATAATCGCGGATGAATCCCGAGCCGCCGTGGAGCTGCACGGCGTCGTCGCCCGCGCGCATCGCGGCTTCGTGTACGAAAGACACGGCCCACGCGGTCTGCTTGAGGGCGGCGCGTTCGTCGCGCGTCGCGGGCGGACCGGCGACGGCGTCCCACTCGGTCGCGGCACGCCACACCATGAGGCGCGCGGCTTCGAGATCCATCGCGCGATCGGCGAGGTTGAACGCGACGGCTTGGAAATGCCCGATCGGTTTTCCGAACGCTTTGCGCGTCTCCGTGTACGCGAGCGTCACGTCGAACGCTGCGCGCGCGAGGCCGACGCCGCGCGCCGCGACGAGGAGCGCGTTCTTCGCGAAGAAGCGAACGAGCGCCGCGTCGAACGCCGCGCCGGGCTCCGCGCCCGCGAGTCGATCGCGATCGGCGACCTTCACCCCCTTCAACGTGATCCCGCCGAAGCTCGCCGCGTCGAGACCGAGCGTCGTGTCGCGCGCTGCGATGTCGAGCCCGGACGCGGTTCGCGAAACGAGAAACGCGCCGACGCCGCTCCATCCTTTGCTCGCGTCGATCTGCGCGAACACGACGAACGTTCCGGCGCGGTCCGCGTTGATGACGTACGCCTTCGCGCCGTCGAGCTTCCATCCGTCGCCATCCCGCGTCGCGATCGTCGCGAGCCCCGGGCGATCCGCGACCGCGCGCCGCTCGCCCCACGCGACCGCGCCGAACCGCGCGTAGCCGTCGGCTTCCGCGAACGGCGCGAGCGCCCGCTTCGCTTGATCCCCGGTCCCGAGCTCCGCGACCGCGAGCCCGAGCGATCCCGGTCCGCCGAACGCGAACCCCGCCGCAGGATCGCCGTACGCGACCTCTTCTTCGAGGAGCACCGCCGTCGTCATGCCGAGCCCGCCGCCGCCGATCGCTTCCGGAAGCGCCGCCGTCGCGAGCCCCATCTCGTGCGCCGCCTTGCGAACGTCGTCGGGGAGCGCGCGCGCCTTCTCGAACTCGCGCTGCCGCGGCGCGAGCGTCGCCTTCGCGAGCTGCGCCACGGCCGCCTGCATCATCTTCTGATCCTCGGTGGGATCGAATCCGATCATGTCTGCATCCTCCGCACGGATTCTTTTACGTGCGAAAGATTCGGCCGGCAATGGGGCCGCGGTTTCGGGCCTCCTTACCTCTGCATCACTTTGACGAGCGCGAGCGCATGACGAACCGCTTCGATCGGCATCTCAGCCCGCGCCGCGATCTCCTCGGCGCGTGGCGTCCGCCCGAGCTCCGCCCGAAGCGCGCGCGCCGTCGCAATCACCACGCGAAGCCGCGATTCCCCGTGCGCGCCGTCCGGCCCTTCGATTCGCCGCCCCGCGCCCTCCAGCGCGCCGATCAAAGCGTCGATTTCCACGGCGTTTACCGCCATCACGCCCAAAGCGTCGCCGATCGCATCGAGCGTAAGCGCGCGCCGATCCTCGCTTTCGCGAAGAAGCGCATCCAACACCTGGCGAATCTCCGCCCGAAGCGTCATGAACCCCCTTCATAACCCCCCGTCTCCCGATCTCCCTGTCCAAAATCCCAAAGGGCCGACGCCGATTACGCCGCACGCGCTTGACAGCCCCTCCTCCGCCGCGTAGTTTCCCGCGCCCCTCGTGGCAGGTGCGGGATGTTTCCGCCCGCCCCAAGAAAGCTTGAAAGGCCGTTCAGTCATGTCTGCCGCCGTCGCCGTCACGTCCGCATCGCCGCGCTCCTTCGTCGCGACCAAAGCCACCGCGGTGGCCAACCGCGCTTGGTGGGTCGTCGACGCCGCCGACAAGCCGCTCGGTCGCCTCGCGAGCCAGATCGCGCACGTGCTCCGTGGCAAGCACAAGCCCACGTACACGCCGCACGAGGACGCGGGTGACTTCGTCATCGTCGTCAACGCGGGCAAGATCAAGCTCACGGGCAACAAGCTCGACAAGAAGTTCTATTACAGCCACTCCGGCATCCCCGGCGGGTTCTCCGCCGAGAGCTACCGTCACCTCCTCGAGCGCAAGCCCGAGTTCCCGCTCGAGAAGGCCGTCAAGGGAATGCTCCCCAAGGGCGTCCTCGGCCGCGAAATGATCACCAAGCTCAAAGTCTACGCGACGCCCGACCACCCGCACGCTGCGCAAAAACCGCAGCCGCTGACTGTGAAGCTCTAAAAAAATGGCAACGACCGAATCCACGTACGCCACCGGCAAACGCAAGAACGCGATCGCGCGCATCTGGCTCAAGGCTGGTTCAGGAACCATCGTCGTCAACGGCAAGCCGGCCGACGACTACTTCGAGCGCGACACGTCGCGCATGATCTTGCGCCAGGCGCTCGAGCTCATCGAAGCGATCGAGCAGTTCGACGTCACGGCCACGTGCCACGGCGGCGGCAAGTCGGCGCAAGCCGATGCGATGCGCCACGGCATCGCCCGCGCGCTCGTCACGCTCGATCCCGAGCGCCGCTCGGTGCTCAAGCGCGCCGGGTTCCTCACACGCGACGCGCGGAAGAAGGAGCGCAAGAAGTACGGCCAGGCCGGCGCACGCAAGCGCTTCCAGTACTCGAAGCGCTAAAACGCGACCTGTCACGGGACACCTTCCACGCTGTCCGGGACACCCCCGTCGACACGTGGAAGGGCTTGTTTTGTGCGGTCTGGTGCGTGGCACGTCGCCTGCGATGGCGGTGCTACCATGCAGACCATGTCCGCCGCGCGCACCCTCACGTTCGAAGAGCTGTACCGCCAGATCGAGGAGCTTCCCGACGGCGTCACCGGCGAGATCGTCGAGCCTGGTGTGCTCTCGACGATGTCGCGTCCGGGGCTCCGTCACGAAACCGCGCTCGAGGGCTGCCACGACGCGCTCGGCGGACTCAACGTGCGAAAGGGGGGCGCGGGCTGGTGGATTCTGCGCGAGTTCGAGATTCGTTTCCCCGGCGGCCGCCTCTTGGTCCCCGATCTCGCAGGCTGGCGTGTCGACCGGGTCGCGAAGCTGCCGAACGAGAACCCGCTGACGATTCTCCCCGATTGGTGCTGCGAGGTGCTCTCGCCGTCGACGTCGAAGAAGGACCGCACGAAGAAGCTCCCCGTCTACGCGAAGGCTGGCGTGCCCTGCGTGTGGATCGTCGATCCCGCGGCGCGCACGATCGAGGTCTTCCAGACGAACGACGCGCGTCCGTCGCTGTTCGCGACCGCCGACGAGGCCGAGGCGCCGCCGCTCCCGCCGTTCGAAGCCGCGGTCGACACGTCGACGTGGTGGACGGAAGCGTGACGGCCGGAGTGAATGCTTTCGCCGCTTCGTGATACACACCACCACGTGAAATTCCGCTTCGCCGCCGCTCTCGCGCTCACCCTCGCCGCCGCTGCCGTCGGCGTGGCGCCGCGCGCCGATGCGATCATCGTCGAGCGCGTCGTCGCGGTCGTGGGCGATCGCCCCATCTTGTTGTCCGAGCTTCGCAACCGCGCGAAGCCCAACTTGCTGCGCCTCATGGCCGGTCAGCGCGACGCGAACTTCCACGCCGCAGCCGAGACCGAGATCTACAAAGAGTTCCTCGCGCGGATGATCGACGAGCGCCTCATGGAGGGTGCCGCCGAAAAAGCGCGCATCGCGATCGCGCCGGAAGAGGTCGACCGCGGCATCCAAAACGTCGCCGCGAACGCGAAGATCCAAGTGCGCGATCTCGTCCTCGAGGTGCGGCGCCAGGGGCTCACCGAGCAGGACTTCCGCGACGAAATCCGCCGGCAGATCCTCGAAGGCAAGCTCATGGAGCTTCGCGTGCGGCCGCGCGTTCGCGTGACCGAACAAGACGCGCGCGCGGCGTACCAGCACTACAAGCAAGAGATCATCGAGCAGCGCCCCGTCGATCTGCGCGTCCTCGCGCTCCGCATCGGCGCGAACGTCGACGCGCGCGTCGCGCTCGCCGAGCAAATCGTCGCGCGCGGTCGCAGGGGCGAAGACTTCTGCGTGCTCGTGCAGCAGTTCACCGACGACGTCGAGACCCGCGCGACGTGCGGCTCGCGCGGTCCGCAGCCGTACGCCGCGCTCGTGCCGCAGGTGCAGCAGGCGATGAAGACGATGAAGCCGGGCGAAGTGTCCGATCCGATCGTCATCAGCGGCGCGGGCCAAGCGATCGTCATCTTTCAGCTCGTCGGCGAGCCGAAGATGCCCGCGTACGAAGACATGAAGGCCGACATGATGCAGCGCGCGGTCATCGAAGGCATGGAGCGCCAGCGCAAGCTGTGGCTCGCCGAGCTGCGCCGCGGCGTCTACATCGACGTCCGTTTGTAGTCGGCGCGCCCGCGCGATCTTCATCGAGCGCTGAGCGCGCCCGGCGCCTGCTCTGGGCGCGCCCGCCCGCGCATCGCACGCGCGCGAGAAATCGGGGCGAATCGAGCCGTTTCCTCGCTCGGGCGCGAAGGCATGCAGGTTGCTCTTGCGGTCGTCGACGCGCGGCAAACCGCGACGAGGAGACTCTCCATGCGATCGATGTATCGGAGCACCCACGCATTTCGAATTCATGCGGTCATCGCGCTCGCGGGCGTCGCGCTCGCTACCGGCGCTTGCGGATCGGGCGACGGCGAAGCCATCGCGCAGGACGAGGCGAAGTTCTGCATCGCCTGCGTCCCGCCGCCGCCTCCTCCCACCCTGCCGCCGAACGTCTACGTTCCGCCGTCGCCGCCCCCGAACGTTCCGAACGGCTTCGTCTTCTCGCGCACCGATCGCTCCGTCGTCGCGCAGCGCTTCGTCTCGCCGAGCCTCGGCGCGGAGAACGTGTTCTTCGCGCCGCCCGATCTCGGCGGACTCTCGTTCGTGTGCGCCGACGATCTCTTTCTCACGTTCCAACGAAGCGCGTACCACGCGTCGGCGAAATCCGAGATTCATCTCTTCGCCCGCGACTCGGCGAGCATCGTGTCGGATCTCGTTCAACTGAGCGACGCCGACATCGCGACCGGAGCGTGGACGCGGCAGACCGCGATTCCCACGGCGCTGCCGCGCGTCGTCGCGATGCCGTATCCGCTGAACGCGCAGTCGAGCACGACGGCGGCCGCGACGCTCGGCTTCGAGCCGCGGATGTTCTGGGGGACGTTGCCGGATCTCTCGACACCCAACGTCGCGAACGAGTCGTCGTGCGACGGAAACGCGCACCGCGGGGCGATTCGCTCGGTCGCGGTGTACCAAGACGCGCTGTGCGCGACGACGCTCCCGCTCGACGATCTCCTCGCGCAAGTGACAACGGGACTGTGGGACGGCTTTCGTACGAACGGCAGCATCTCGAACCCCGCGCAAAAGTACACGCACGCCGTGTCGACGCTCGGGCGAAGCGATCCGAGCAATCCGTACGACATGCGCGCGGGATTCCTCCTCGCGTTTCACTACGGGGCGCAGGTCCTGGGGATCGGCTCCGACGTCTGGGGGTTGTACCGGTATCGATTCGGGCTCGACGACGGCGTGCTCGCGATCGACAAGACGCAGCGTCTTCGCGTGGACGGATCGGGCGGGCTCGGATCGACGTTCGTGCAGAAGCTCGAAGCGAGCCTCGACGGCGAGCTCCCGGCGCGCGTCGGATCGTCGGCGCGCGGACAGCAGATGCAGACGCTGCCGATCAGCCGCGAGTGCGCGGCGGTGACGGAGTGCGGGAGCTCCGCGGACGCGCTCGCCGCGCTCGTCACGCCGCTCTCGATGCAGCAGGCGGGGATCGCGAATCCGACGAACGATCAGATCATGCACGTCCGCTGCGCGCTCGGATCGGCGCCGGCGTGTAGCGCCATCGGACGAAGCGCCGACCTCTCGCGCGCGTGGTCTTGCCCGGATCCCACGTGGGCCAATGGCGTCGATCCGGCGAGCGGCAAGGTGTGTCGCCTCGTGACGCGCGCGAAGCGTCTGACCGCGATGAGCGACGAGCTTCAGCTCGTGTGGTTCGACGACGCGGAGCTCGACAACCCCGCGTTCGCGATCCGTGTCGCCGGCGGTTCTACTGCGCAGCAGCGGATGTGCACCGCGGCGCCGCGGGCGGTCGGGGCGCAGGGCTACTACGTGCGCGCGGTCTCGAGCGTCGGCGTAGGACCGTGAGGCGTCACTTGCAGCGGATCGATCCTTCGAGCGCGCGCGTGCGCGAGCCGTAGATCATCCCGGACTCGACGCTCTCGGCCGCGCGTCCGTGATCGTCGAGTCCGATGCACACGATCGCTTGATCGATCGGCGCGTCACCGGTCGCGAGATTGAAATCGAGGTGGCCTGTCGCGCCGTCGAGGTCGATGCTCTCGCCGCGGCGGAGCGCCGAGAACGCGTCGAAGATGCCCGCGACGCCGACCTCGATCGGGCGCCCCGGCGGAACCAGACGCGCGAACGCGCGCGCGAGGCTCGCGCCGGTGATCGCGTCGTCGCCGAGCGCGTATGTCGCGTAGGCGAGGAGATAGAACGCGTCGTACGACGAGTTCGGTGCGGCGCCGCGCGTGACCTTGTCGTCGAAGACCTCGTTGTAGTGCATCACGAGGCGCGCGTTGGCCGGCGAGGTCGTCACCTCTTCGACGCCGAAGAATCGCTTGCGTCGGCCGGCGTCCGTGCCGACGAACGCCATCACGTCTGCGGAGATCGTGCTGACCGAGAGCCAGCGAGGTCGATACTGCGCATTCTTCCACGCGCCTTCGAGCGGGACGATCACCCGCTTCGGTAGCGACCCGTCGTCGACATAGACGACGACGTGCGGTGCGAAGAGCGCGAGCTCCGAGACGATGCTCGCGCAGTCGGCCTCCGCGCGCGCCGGGTCCGCGTCGTCGAAGGTGAGCTCTCGGTAATCGCCGCCGTTCGCGAGGGCGCTCTTCTTATTGTACGAGAGCGCCGTGAAGAGCGCGTTCGAGAACGCCGAGAGTCGCGTCGCCTTCGAGCGGACCAGGGCGACGCGCATCGCGCCCGTCTTACCGAGACCCCCGGGGAGCGCGCGGAGCTCGGGCTCGAAGTGCGCGGGGATCGCGGCACCGAGCGCGGCGGCGGTCTGCGTGGCGTTGTAGGTCGTGCGCCAGACGAGCCGTGGCTGGCCGGTCCGGTGCGGGATGCTCGTGAGGAGCGGGCTCGTCGTGAGCGTGGCGATCGCGAGGACGTCCTTCGGGATCAGCGTCGCGCCGGCGATCTCGATGATCTCCGCGGCCGTCCGGAACCCGACCACGGCCGGCACGCCGACGTCGTCGACGAGGTGGCGAACGGCGCGCGTTGGATCGTGCGAGTCGTCACACGCGACGAGCGCAATCGGACGCGCGCGGCCGAGCGCGCCGCGACGGAACCCGACCATCATGTGAGCGAAGTCCCGTCGTGCGAGATCGAGCGCGTGAAGCTCCTTCTCGCCGAACGTCTTCGCGTCGTCGCCCTCGAGCGGAAGCAGCGCGCCGATCCAGACGGTGTCGGGATCGTCGAGATCGCCCGGCTCGGCGAGGACGCGGCAGCGTTCGCGCGAGAGGCAGTCGCGACTCGCGGCGCATCGGGCGGAGGCGCTCGGCGTCGCGCTCACGGCGATCGCGGACGACGACGGCGGGGTGACAGGCGACGTGCGCGCGCGCGCGCGCGCGAGGAGGATCGCGCCGATCGCCAAGGCTCCGAGCGCGGCGACCGTCGCGATCGTGCGGACCGCGCGCGGCTTCGTCGGTTGCGTGGCGATCGCCTGCGGGGGCGCTGCCAACGGCGCTTGCGACGCGCGCTCCGGGAGCGATGGCGCGCGCGTCGACACGCGGCCCTCGAACGCCGTCACCAGATCGCTCATCGACGCGAACCGCGCCTCGGGCGCCTTAGCGAGCGCGCGCTGAACCACTGCGGAGACGTGCTCGGCGATCGTCGGATCGCGCGACGCGAGGGGCGCCGGATCTTTCGACATCAGGTTCGCGACGAGCTGAAGTCGATCGCCCCCTTTCCCCCACGGCAGCTCACCGCACAGAAGCTCGTACGCGACGACGCCCCACGCAAACTGATCAGCGCGCCCGTCGATCGCCTCGCCGCGCATCTGCTCGGGCGCCATGTAGATCGGCGTCCCGGCGACGCCGCCGCTCGTGCTGAGTGTCGAGATGATCTGCGCCTCCGTCGTCGACATCGGACCGGCGTGCTCGGGGAGCGTTCGTTGCGCGATGCCGAAGTCGAGCACCTTGACGACGCCGTCTTCGCGAACGATCACGTTCTCGGGTTTGATGTCGCGGTGGACGAGCCCACGCGCGTGCGCCGCGCCGAGCGCTCGCGCGATGTCGACGAGCCACCGAGAGCGCTCTTCGCGCGGCGTGTCGCGCTCGGCCATGCGGTCGCGGAGGGAACGCCCTTCGACGAGCTCCATCGCGATGTACGCGGTGCCCGCGAGATCGTCGGTCGCGTCGATGATGCCGACCTCGAAGATCGCGACGACGTTCGGGTGATCGAGCGCCGCCGCTGCGCGTGCTTCGCGAAGGATGCGCGCCGCCGCGTCCGTCTGCGTCGCCTCCACCTGCGCGGGGTGCAGAATCTTGAGAGCCACGCTGCGCTGAAGGTGCGGATCGCGCGCGCGATAGACCTGCCCCATTCCACCCGTGCCGAGGAGCGAGACGATCGTGAACCTCGCGACGGCGTCGCCCGGCTTCAGCACGCGCTTGGCTTAGCACGCCGATTGCACGAGGAGGCTCGCCACCGAGCGGAGCCGTCATCCGTTGTGGCGACGAAACGGAACTTCGAGGGGCGCGTATACCCCGCCACTCGCTCAACCCGACCTCGAATGGAGTCGTCATGAAATCGATCATCGTGAGCGCAATTCTCGCCGGCGCGGCGCTCGTCGCGTGCAGCTCGTCGCCGACGGACGAACAGGCGACCTCCGAGGAGGCCGTTCGCGTTCCGATCAGCTGCCTGACGCGCTCGCGCGCGCAGACCTGCTTCACGGCGCCCGATCCGCTGGTCGGTGGCGACATCCGAATCCCGCTCGCGAACGCCGGTTGCTACGATTTTCTCAACATCGAGGACTGCGGATGCACGCGCGTGCAGCGGCTCGCGCTCTGCCCATTGAACAGCCCCGCGGTGACCGATTGGATGGAGACGTATCCCGTGTACTTCCCCCACTTCATCGCGGCGGGCACCCCGCTCGGTTGCCTCAGCGACCTCCCGCCCGCGGGGTACGGCTACCTCGTCTTCAATCGCAACGCGTACTGCACGCCGACGACGTGCCCGGGTGGCTGCATGCATCCGGGGTTCTGATTCACTCGTCGCCGCTCGGCGCGATCGCGTGCTTTTTCAGTAGGCGCTTCAGCACGTAGCGGTTCGCGAGGCCGAGCTCGCGCCACACGCGCTCTTGTACGCCGGCGTGCTTCTCCATCGACACGCGGATCTCCTCCGCGGTCGGCGGCGGGCGCGCGGCGTCGGGGCTCGTGTCCTCGCGCGTCCGGATGCGCGCGCGAAGCTCGGCGGTCGCGTCGATCTCGTCGCGCGTGCTCGTGGAGAGCGCGCACCAGAGGAGCGACTCGAGCTCGCGCACGTTCGTCTCGTACGTGTGCCCGAGCAGCGCCGACACGAGGCGTCGCGTGACGCGCGGCTCGCCCGCCTGGCCGTCCCACTGCGCGAAGAAGCGCGCGCCGATCTCTGGATCGCGCGCGGCGATCCTCCGGAGGAGATGGCGCGCGATGAGCGGCACGTCCTCGATGCGCGCGTCGAGGCTCGGCACGTCGATGCGAAGCTGCAAGCGTGCGGCGAGATCGTGCTTCAGGTCTTCGACCGCGCGGTTCGTCGCCGCGACGACGCGCACGTCGCTCGTGCGTCGCCGCGCGTCGCCGAGCCGCTGGTACTCCCCCTTTTCGTCGAGGAAGCGGAGCAGGTGCGCCTGCAGATCGTTCGGCAGCTCGCCGATCTCGTCGAGAAAGAGCGTCGATCCGTCGGCCTCGCCGACGACGCCGGGGCGCTCGGGCATGCCGGGGTTGGGGTAGCCGGCGGTGTTGCCGAAGAGCTCGGCGTCGATGAGGCCCGCCGGAAATGTCGCGGCGTTGCGCGCGACCATGCGCCGCTTCGAGCGCGACGAGAGCGCGTGAAGGGCCTGCGCGACGAGCTCCTTGCCGGTGCCGCTCGCGCCGAGCAAGAGCACGTGCGGCGAGCGCGCGGCGGCGAACGCGACGCGCTCGCGGAGCTGCCACACGGCCGGGCTCTCGCCGACGATGCCCTCCGCGTCGGGCTCGCCGAACGGATGCATCGCGAGCGGCGTCTTCGCCGGCGGCATCTCGCGCGCGCGCCGCACGCAGATCATCAGGAGCTGCCCTTTGACGTGCAGCGCGCTCCCTTCGCGCACGACGCCGCTCGTCGTCTCGACGTCGTCGACGAAGAGCGCGCGCTTGCCGACGTTCGTGACGTGCACGCCGTCGGCCGTCCCGCGCAACCGGAGTTGGGTGCGCGAGACGAACGCGTTTCGGATCGGCGGCGCAAGGTCGCTCGATCCCGGGCGAACGCGCCGGAGGACGACGCGCTCGATCGCATCGTCTTCGCCGGCCGCGCCACGACCGAACACCGTCTCTCGGCCGGGGCGCGGGAGCACCAAGCTCTCGCCGACGCGGAACGGCTCGCTCGCGCACCACGCGACGACGAGCGCGAGCGCGACACCTGTCGCCGCGTCGAGCGCGTCGTCGCCGCTGTCGCGCGTGCTTCCGGCGTCGAGCGTTCGTGTTTCGGGCACGCCCCACCTTTAGTCGAGCGGGCGAGCGCATTCCAGCCGCGTCAGAAGACGCATCCCGCTTCGAGGCAAACGATGCACCGCGTGTGGAAGATGACCGAGCGGCATCCTTCCTGGCACGGGACCGTCTTCACGTAGCACGCGCGCGGATGCGCGAGACCTTCGTGCGTCGGTGCGGCGGCCGCGCCCTGGAGATCGATGCACGAGCTCTGGTGCGCGGGTCCGGTCGAGACGTCGGTGGTTCCGGAGAACACGCCGTCGCCGGCCGTATCGTCGGGGAAGCGGCCGTCGTCGGTGACCTCGATGGTCTCCGCGCCGTACGAGACCGCGAAGCCGACGGGGAGCGCCGCGCCGTCGGCGGGCGCGACCGCGGTCACGCGCGCGATCGTGCGCGCATCGGCGCCGTCGCCCGGCGCGAAGCAGAGCGACGTGAGATCGACCTTTGGTGCCGGGGTGGTCGGGCCCTCGGACGGAGCGCCCGCTTCGGGCGAGGCGCCGCACGCGGCGGACGCGACGGCGAGAAACGACGCGAAGACGGGGACGAATGAACGACATGCGATGAGACGGATCATGATGAAACCTCCGACCGGTCCCAGAGCAAGCGTGAGGCCACGCGGGTCGGTCGTCTTTTTCGCGCCCACGATGCGTTCCATTCGATGGGCGCGCTCCGGGCGCGCCCTGGGCGTGCGCGCCGATCCGCACGGGTAGTCGTCACTTCGCGAGCGTCGCGATCGTTCCACCGGGTTGGATGATCGCCGTGGTCGCGTCGTCGAGCCACGCGCGCAACGGATCCGGATCCATCGGAAGCAGATCGGCGGGATCGATCGCGCGCACGCGCACGAGCCTGTCCCATCCGGCGAACGCGATGCGCCCGCCGTCGGGGCTGAAGAGCGCTTGCATGACGGAAGCGTCGGCGCGATGCACCGCGCGGAGGCGTCCTCTTCGCACGTCCCACAATCGCGCGGTGTGATCGTTGCTCGACGACAAGAGAAGAGCGCCGTCCGGCGAGAACGCGAGCGTGCGTAGCCAATCCTCGTGGCCTTCGAGCGCGACGCTCTCGCCGGTGACGATGTCCCAGACGCGGATCGAATCGTCGTTGCTCCCCGATGCGACGTGGCGGCCGTCCGGCGCGACGGCCAACGCGCGCACGCGATCGCGATGGCCGCGCAGCTCGCGCACGAGCTCGCCGCTGGCGACGCTCCACACGCGCACCGTGTCGTCCCAGCTCGCGGACACGACGCTTGCTCCGTGATCCGCGAACGCCACCGCCGCGACCGGTTCGGCGTGGCCGCGGAGGACGTGCAAGGACGCGCCGGTTCGGCGATCCCAGATGCGCACCGTGCGATCCTCGCCCGCCGACGCGATCCGCGACTCGTCCGGCGAGAGCGCGATCGCGTCGACCCTCCCGCGATGACCACGGAGCACGAGCGCCTCGCCGCCGTCGGATGGCCACACGCGCACCGTCTCGTCGGCGCTTGCGGTGACGATCGCGTCACCCGCGCGCGTCGCGACTACCGCGTGGATCGCCGCGTCGTGCCTGAATACGCGGCTCGTCCGATCCGCGAGCGTCCACACGCGCAGCGTGCGATCGCGGCTGACCGACGCGAGTCGCGATCCGTCGCCGAGAAACGCGAGCGAGGTGACGCGAGCGTCGTGACCCAGAAAGGTGTCGTGTTTGCCGGCCGCGAGATCCCACACGCGGACCGAGTTGTCGTGACCGCCCGACGCCAATCGGCGCCCGTCGGCGGCGAACGCGAGCGCGTAGACGTCGTGCGCGTGACCGCTGAGCGCGCGCTCGGGCGAGTCGCCGATGCTCCACACGCGCGTCGTGGAGTCGGCGCTGCCGGTGACGACGGTGCGACCGTCGGCTGCGAACGCGCACGCGAGCACCGGCGATCGATGGCCGCGAAGAACGACGGCGTCGCCGGTCACGAGGTCCCAGATCCGCGCGGTCGTGTCCTCGCTGCACGTGACGAGGCGCCGTCCATCGCGCGCGAGATCGAACGACTCCACGGTCGCGGTGTGCCCCGAGAGGATCCGCTCGAGCGTTCGACGCACGGGGTCCCAGACGCGCGCGGTGCCGTCGCGGCTCGCGGAGACGAGGCGAGCTCCGTCCTTCGTGAATCCGATCTTTTGGATCGGCGCGTCGTGTCCGCGCAGCGGTGCGCTCGTCCCCGTCGCGACGTCGAAGATCCGGATCTCGCGCGGGGCCATCTCCGCGACCGCGACGAGATCGCCGCGCGGCGACCACTCGACGATCATCGGCGCGCTCCCCTGCGCGACGCTCGGGCGCGCGTCCACCGGCGCCGGCGACAGCACGCGCGCCGCGTCTCCGCGCACGCTCCACAAGACGAGCCGTCCGTCCGATCCCGTCGACGCGACGCGCGCGCCGTCGGGCGCGAACGAGACCCCGGTGCATACGGCGTCGTGCTTGCCGAGGATGCGCCCTTCGCCGCTCGCGATGTTCCACGCCCGCACCGTGCCGTCGTCACTGCACGAAGCGAAGCTCGCGCGATCGGGCGCGACCGCGAGCGCGACGACGCGCCCGCGATGCCCGCGGAACGTGCGGACGCCGGAGTCCGTGACGAGCGCGATGTCGCCGCTGCGACCGGCCGCGAGCGCGCCCTCGTCGAGGATGACGAGATCGGTCGTGTGAAATCCCGTCTCGCGGTGCGCGTGGAGACGCCCGAGCGCCGCGTCCCAAACGTAGAGTCCGTCCGCGTCGCCGCCGGAGACGACGCGACGGCCGTCCTTCGACACGCCGAGGAACGAGACCGACCCCGGCTGACCGCGCAGGACGTGCCGAGCGATCCCTCTCGCGCGCGCGTCCGCGGCGATCGACGCGACGCGCGCCCAGCTCGGCGCGTCGAGGCGCGACGTCTTCAGCCAGGCGAGGCTCGCCGTTGGATCGCGGTCGAGTGACTCACGCGCTTCGACGAGCGTGAGCTCTTCGGCGCGCGATTCGGCCCGTGCTCGCTCCGCTTCGGCGCGCGCTCTCTCGCTCTGCGCGATCGACCGCTCGTGGATGATGCGCCGGACGCTGACGACGCCGAACACCGTCGACATCACGAGGACGCCGAGGGTCGCGATCACCGCGCGCCGATGGGTCGCGAGCCAGCGCCGCGCGAGCGCCGCGCGCGTGTAGCGATGCGCATCGACGAGCTGGCCGGTCTGGAAGCGGCGAAGATCGAGCGCCAGCTCGATCGCCGACGGATAGCGATCGGACACGCGACGCTGCATCGCCTTGCGCACGATCGCCGCGAGCTCGCGCGGCACGCCGGGCTCGCGCTCATCCACGGGCTCGGGCGCGGCGTCTTCGACGATCCGGTGGAGCTCTTCGCTCGTCGCAGCCGCGTACGGCGGCACGCCCGTGAGCACGTGATAGAGGAGGGCGCCGATCGCGAAGACGTCGGCGCGCTCGTCGACGCGCGCGCTCGCGAGCTGCTCCGGCGGCATGTACGCGAGCGTCCCCATCGTGGCGCGTGCCGCCGTGCGCGCGCTGTCGTCGACCGCGAGCAGGGTGTCCGCGACCGCGATCGCAGGCGACTCCATGCGTTCGGCCGTCGCGGGAGGCTCGACGCTCGCCTCGTCGTCGAGCGCGTCGTCCGGCTCGCTGAGATCCTTCGCGAGCCCCCAATCGATGACGACCGTCTCTCCGAACGAACCGACCATGACGTTCGCCGGCTTGAGATCGCGGTGGATGATCTTGTGCTCATGCGCGTAGGCCACCGCGTCCGCCACCGCGAGGACGACCGGCATGAGCGCGAGGCGCTCGTCGAGCGTGCGCGTGCGACGAACGACGTGATCGAGACGCTCGCCTGCGACGAACTTCATCGCGTAGAAGGGCGAGCCGTCGTCGCGCGTGCCGAGCTCGTAGATCGGCACGATGGATGGATGTTGCAGGCGCGCCGTCAGACGCGCCTCGCGCGTGAACCTCGCCGCCGCCGATCGCCCGCCGTGCAAGAGCTCTTTGAGCGCCACCAAGCGCCCGAGACGCCGATCGTGCGCACGGAGGACGCGCCCGAGCCCGCCGCGACCGTGCTCTCCGGAGACGACGTAGTCGTCATAAGGCGCGGAGTGTTCCGACGTGCCCGCGGGAGCGACGTCGCGCCTCGCGCTCTTCGTGGCGTCGCCCTCCGTGTCCGACGCGACGCCCGCGGTGGAGAGCGTGGTCGCACGTTGGATTCGCGAGTCGTCGTCCGGCATGGCGCTAGACGCGTCGCACGGCGCCCTTCGACAGGTGCCCGACCGCTTCGCCGAGGCCGTCGAGCGTCAGCGGGTACATCGAGAAGACCTTGCCGAGCATCTCGGCGGTGCCGCCGCGCCAGTAATTCGGAGGATCCGGATTGAGCCACACCGCGCGACGGAAGTGATCCGCGAGCAGCATCATCCACTGGATGCCGTGCATCGCTTCGCCGCCGATTTCGTCCTTCGAGAAATACCAATCGCCGCCGCCGAGGAGCTCGGCCGGGTGCATCGCGGCGTCGCCGACGACGACGAGCTTCCACTCCGGTCCGCACTTCTCGAGCACGTCGCGCACCTTGACCGGATCGACGAAGCGTTCGGTCTCGAAGAGTCGGCCGTAGATGCAGTTGTGGAAGTAGAACGTCTTCAGCTCGCGAAAATTCGCGGCGCGCTTCGCCGCCGAGAAGAGCTGCGACATGACTTGCGCGTGCGGATCCATCGAGCCGCCGACATCCATGAGCAAGAGGACGCGCACGTTCGATTTGCGCGGCGGGCGAAGGACGATCTCGAGCTCGCCGCCGTTCTTCGCCGTCTGCGCGATCGTCTCGTCGAGATCGAGCTCGAGCTCGCCCCCTTCGCGCGTGAAGGCGCGCAGCTTGCGGAGCGCGACCTCCATCTGACGAATGTCGAGCACGAGGTCCGAGCGGTACGGCCGGTACGCGCGCGCGTCGGCGATCGCCATCGCGCTTCGCCCGCCCCCCGCAGGGCCGACGCGCATGCCCGATGGATGCGCGCCGTGCGCTCCGAACGGTGACGTGCCGCCCGTGCCGATCCAGCGGTTGCCGCCGTCGTGCCGTTCTTTCTGCTCGCGGAGCCGCTCCTCGAAGAGCTTGCGCAAGGCATCGAGGTCCATCGACTCGAGCATCGCGCGCTCGTCGTCGGTCAGCTCGCGACGGTCGCGCGGATTTTTGAGCCACTGCTCGAGCTCGTCGACGAGCTGCACCGACGCGTGCTCGATGCCGCGGAAATGGTGCGAGAACGCCTGATCGAACGCGTCGAGATCCCCCTCGCGGTGAACGCAGAGCGATCGCGCCACGTGATAGAAGCCATCGAGCGAGCTCTCGTGAAGCTCCATCACGAGCGCGCGCGCGAGCATCATCGCTTCCTGCGCGCCCACTTTGACCTTGCGTGCGCGGAGCTCGTACAAAAACGGAACGAAGGCGGCGCTCATGACCTCGGCGAGTTCACGCTAGCACGCGGCCCGGCGACGGGTACGCTCACGGGATGGCTCACTCAGGGCATCGGCTGGGGACCTGCCGCGTCTGTCGTCGTCACGTCCGCATGAACGAGACGAGCTGTCCGTTTTGCGCGGGAGCACGCGCGATCGCCGGGGCGGCGTTGGGCACGACGCTCGTCGTCGCGGCGTGCGGTGGAAACGTCACGGCGTGCGGCGGAACGACGGAGCCTGGCCCGGTGGACGCATCCGCGGACGTCGTCGACGCGTCTGCCGCGCACGACGCGGGCATCGATGCGTTCGTTGGCTTCGACGCGCCGGTGGGCGACGCGTTCGTGCCGGGGGACGGCGGCATCGCGCTCTACGGCGCGCCTCCCGTGCCAGGCAGCCAGCGCGAAAAGCTGCACGAGTGAGCCGATGCGTTCGTTCGTAGGGCTCGCTCCGATCGTCGCGTTCGTCGTCGCGTGTGCAGCGGCACCGCCGAAGAGCGACGCACCCGCGATCGCCACGACACCGCCCTCGTCCGCGACGGCACCGGCGCCGTCCGCGAGCGCTCCGACGACCTCGCCCGCCGACGATCTCGCCGCCGTCCGCCGCGAAGCCGACGGGTGGCGCGCCGAGCATCGCTTCATCGACATGCACCAGCACATCGACACGACGCCCGAACGCCTCGCGCTCGCCGTTCGCGTCATGGACGCCGTGGGCATCGGCATCGGCGTGAACCTGAGCGGCGGCTACACGACGCACTCGGTCGGTAAGGAATCAGACTTCGAAGCCGCGAAGAAGATCTCCGACGAGCGAGCCCCCGGCCGATTCCTCCTCTACATGAACCTCGACTACGCCGGCTGGGACAAGCCCGACTTCTCCGCGCGCGCCGTGAAGCAAGTCGAAGAGGGCTATCGCCTCGGCGCCGCCGGCCTCAAGGAGTACAAACGCCTCGGACTCTTCCTCAAAGACGGCGCGGGCAAGCTGATCAAGATCGACGATCCGAAGCTCGATCCGGTGTGGAAGCGCGCGGGCGAGCTCGGGATGCCGGTGTCGATCCATGTCGCCGACCCGCGCGCGTTCTGGCTGCCGTACGACGACAAGAACGAGCGCTGGAAAGAGCTGCGCGATCACAAGAGCTGGTGGTTCGGCGATCCGAAGAAGTACCCGCCGCGCGAAGAGCTCCTCGACGCGCTCGACCGCGTCGTCGCGCGGCATCCCGAGACGACGTTCGTCTGCGTGCACTTTGCAAACAACGCCGAGGACCTCGATTGGGTCGAGCGCGCGCTCGATCGCCGACCGAACATGATGGCGGACCTCGCGGCGCGCGTGCCGGAGATCGGGCGTCACGATCCGGAGAAGGTGAAGCGCCTCTTCGTGAAGCATCAGGATCGCATCCTCTTCGCGACCGATTTTCAGGTGTCCGAGCGGCTGACGCTCGGCTCGGGCGGCAACGGTCCTTCGCCGACCGAAGCGGACGCGATCGAGTTCTTTCGGAAGCACTGGCGCTGGATGGAGACGCGCGACAAGGACTTCGAGCACATGACGCCGATTCAGGGCGACTGGACGATCAGCGCCATTGGGCTTCCGGCGTCGGTGCTCAAGAAGATCTATTTCGAGAATGCACGAAAGCTGCTCGCGCGATCGCTCCCGAAGTGAATTCAGTTCCGGCGCGTGGATTCGAACCACGATAAGCGGTACCAAAAACCGCTGTCCTGCCGTTAGACGACGCCGGATCGACGGGCGAAACCTACGCAATTTCGGCGCGAAATCAAGCGGACGCGCGCGGCGGAACTTCTGCGTGCGCCGCATGTCTTCGCATACAGCCATGGCACGTCGCACGGTGCCCTCGCGTTTGCGCGAAGGACCGGAGCGGTGGCCTCGCCCTTCGGCGGGGCACGCGCAGCTCTTTGCTCTCGCGAGCCTCGATGAGGCACCATGGGACGACGTGGCGCTTCCCGACGAACCCGAAGCACGGCTGATCGAACGCCTCATCGCGCGCGACGAACGCGCGTTCAATGAGCTCGTCCGCCTCTACGAGCGACGCATCCTCGCGCTCGTCTTGCGAATGCTCGGCAACCGCGCCGAGGCCGAAGATCTCGCGCAAGAGGTCTTCGTCCAAGTCTTCAAGGCGATCGGCACGTTTCGCGGCGACTCGAAGCTCTCGACGTGGATGTACCGGATCGCGATCAACCTCTGTAAGAACCGAACGAAGTACCTGCGCGTCCGTCACACCGACGAGCAAGACGAGCTCGAGGCCGTCGCCGAGCGCGTGCCGATGGGCGAAGTGAAGCGCGCGAACGTCGGGCAGGTCGAGCGCCCCGACGAGATGATGGCGGGACGACAGGTCGAGCAGATCGTCAAAGAGGCGATCGCGAAGCTCGAGCCGAGCTTTCGCGAGTGCCTCGTTTTGCGTGACGTGGAAGAGCTGAGCTACGAGGAAATAGGCGAGATCACGAGCTTGCCGCCGGGGACGGTGAAGAGCCGCATTCACCGCGCGCGTGGTCAACTGAAGGAGCTCGTGGAAAAAGAATTGGGAGAGAAGATCGGATGAGCGAGCACGATCCGAAAGACACGAGCGAAGGCGACGACGCGCCGATCGACTCGAAGGACAGCGGGGCGATGAGCGCGCTGCTGAAGCGTTCGCTCGCGGGGCCGTCGGCCGAGCCCGAGGCGCCGAAGCAGGATTTGCTTCGCGGCGTGCAGCGGAAGCTCCGGCAACGGTCGAAGGGGAAGTTCTACGCGGACGGGTGGAGCACGACGCAGTCGAGGGTGAGCTACGCGCTCGTCGCGGTGATCATGCTCGTGCTGATCGCGGTCGTGTACTTCGTGCTCGGTCCGACGGGAATCAGCGCGCGCTGATCGGCGCGGGCGTCGGGACCGAGTCGGCGTCGTCTTTGTACGACGGAAGGTGCAGCGACGCGACGAACCCCGCGGCGGCGAGCGTTCCGAGCGCGGCGACCCCCATCGTGATCGGAACACCGACGCGCGAGGCGATCTCGCCGCCGATGGTGGCGCCGATCGACCAGAACAAAAGAAACGCGAGCTGGTAGAGCGCCATCGCGCGCGACTTCACCCAGCGCGGCGACGTCAGCTGCACGAGCGCGTTGAGCGTCGAGAGCGAGCAGAGCCAGCCGACGCCCGCGGGGACGAGCAGGATGACGCCGAGCGTGAGCGAGCGCGTCGTCGTGAACGCGGCCATGCAGACGCCGTAGAGTGCCATGCTCCACGCGACGAGCGCGCGTGGCTGCATCATCGCGCGGATTCGCTTCAGCAAGAACGCGCCGGCGATCGCTCCCGCGCCGAGCGCGCCGAGCAATGCGCCGTAACCGCTCGCCGACGTGTGGAGCGTCTCCTTCGCGAAGACGGGGAGGAGCGCCGGCACGCTCGCAGCGGCGATCGCGAACGCGGAGATCGCAGCGTAGAGCGCGCGGAGCGACGGAGATCCGTGCGCGTGGACGAGAGCGGTCCACATCGCACGCACGAACGGCTCGCGCGCGCTGCGGCTGCGCGGCTTCTCGGCGACCTGACGAACCTGCGGATACCGCCGAAGAACATGAATGACCGCGAGGAACGACACCGCGTTCAGCGCGAACGCCGCCGCCGGCCCCGACGCCGCGAGCACGATCCCCGCGAGCGCAGGACCGACCGTGCGCGCGATGTTGAATGCGACCGAGTTCAGCGTCACCGCTTCGGGCATCTCGCTTCGCGGGACGAGCTCGGGCACGAGCGTCTGCCACGCCGGCGTCGTCAGCGCGCTCCCGATCCCCATCGCCGCGCTCGCGACGAGCAGCACCGCCGGCGTCACGACGTGAAGCGCGGTCAGCGCCGCGAGGAGCGCCGCTACGACCACGAGCACCGACTGTGACGCGATCAGGATCTTCCGCCGATCCAAGCGATCCGAGAGCACGCCCGCCGGGAGCATCAGCACGAACGCCGGCACCGTGAAGCTCGTCGTCACGAGCGCGACGAGGAGCGGGCTCTTCGTGAGGCTCAGCATCAGCCAGCTCTCGCCGACGTCTTGCAGCCAGTTGCCGACGTACGAGCAGATCGCTGCGATCCAAACGGCGCGAAAAGCTTCGTGGCGAAGCGGCGAAACCGGGGCGCGAGGGGTGGCGGTACTTGGTGGGGTCGAAAGCGAAGCGGTCATCGACAGGATTACCTTAGTGCCGAAGCGCCGCACGGCAAGCGCGTGCACCCGGTCACTTCGGTCACTTCGCTCGTCGACTCAGCGAAATTTCACGGAACGCGCGCGCTACGAAACCCAGCGCGCGAGCACGACCGTAATGTTGTCGGGGCCGCCATTCTCGTTGCCGCGCGCGATGAGGCGCGACGCGGCGGTCTTCAGGTCGGTCGCGCCCGTGATGACCTCGAGCATGTCGTCGTCGGTGACCGGACCCGAGAGACCGTCGGAGCACAGCAAGTACTGGTCGTTCGCGCGCGGCTGCTCGAAGCGCGTGTCGACCTTGACCGTGTCCTTCATGCCGAGCGCGCGCACGATGACGTTCTTGTGCGGGAAGTTCGCGATCTCTTCCGGCGTGAGGCGCTTCATCTTGATGTAGTCGTTGAGGAGCGAGTGGTCCTCGGTCAGCTGCTCGATCTTCCCCTCGCGCACGCGGTAGACGCGCGAATCGCCGACGTGCGCGATGTACACGCCGTCCTCGACCGCGAAGAGCGACACGATCGTCGTCCCCATGCCGCGCTGCCGAGGATCGCGCTGCGCGCTCTCGTAGATGCGCAGGTTCGCGAGCTTGATCCCCGTGATGAGCCGATTCTCTTCGTAGCCCTTCGAGCGATCCATCTTGTACGGCCACGTCCGCTCGGGATCGTTCGCCGTCGCCGCGAAGAACTCGCGCAGCGAATCGACCGCCATCTTGCTCGCGACTTCGCCGGACGCGTGACCGCCCATGCCGTCGGCGACGATGTAGAGCCCGCTTTCCTCGATGATCGAGAAATTATCCTCGTTGTGGGTGCGCTTCATGCCGACGTTGGTTTCGCCGGCAACCTCTATGCGGAGCGGTCCTCCCACGTTTCACCTTTCGCGTGCCCAAAGAGGACAGTACCGGAACTTCGAATCGGCCGACTATCCGAAAATTCGCACTATGTTCCTAGAGGAAACGATCCACTCGTGCGATCCCACCCTTCTTCGACCCCTGTGTCTTCGCTCCCGTCCTCCCCGGCGTCGCCGAAGAAGCGCATCAAGTCGTCCCGGCGAGCGTGCGCGTCGGCGCGTCCCATTTCGATGAGCTGGCGGCAGAAAGGCCCGTCGAACAAGAGGTAGCTCGCGAGATCGGCCTCTCGGTCGACGCCGAGATCGAGGAGCGTGAAGAGGCGCTTGGTAAGGATCGGATCGCCTCGGAGGCGGCCGCGTTTGAGGTGCTCGTTCGCGAGGCGGCCGATGTCTTCGCTCGGTCGAATTCCGAGGCAGTGGACGTACTTGTAGGGGTGGCCGCCGCGGAGTCTCGCTGCGCTGTTCATCTTGTCGTTGAAGTCCTCGCCGTACGTCTCCGTGCCGTCGTGGATGACGTGGTTGAGGCGTTCGAGGAGCTCCATGTCGACGTCGATGTGATCGAGAAGAAACGCGTTGAGCACCTTGCCGAGCAGGAACGCGGCGCCGGGCGCGCGTAGAGACGCGCCGAGCCCTTCGCGCGAGACGACCCCCTTCACCTCGCGCGAGCTGCCGATCGCGAGCGCGTGCGTCGCGCCGAGACGGAGCGCGGGGGCGATCGGCGTGTTCTGGCGGAGGCCGCCGTCGAGGTAGAGCTCGTCGTCGATCCGCACGGGCGGGAAGAGGAGCGGGATCGCGGCGCTCGCGAGCGCATGGTGCGGGCCGATGCGATCGGCGCGGAACAGCGTGCGCGGCGGCGCGGTCTGCGGGATGACGAGATCCGGCGACGTCTGCATGAAGACGACGGTGCGACCGGTCGCGACTTCCGTGCAAGAGACACTCAGCGCGCGCAACTGATGGCGACGCAGGCAGCGCGACACGGCGCGCCAGCTGATCTCGCGCTGTACGAGATCCGCCATCGGTGTCACGTCGAAGAGCCCCTGACCGGCCAGCGATCCTCCGAGCAAGAGGCGCGGAATGCCGACGACCTGCCGAAGCCCGAAGCCGAGCACGCGCGCGAGCTGCAGCTCGCTCCACAGCTCGACGAGCCGCCGTAGCCCCAGGACCGGATCCGCGAGGTGCGCGGCGAGGTAGCACGCGTTGATGGCGCCGACGCTGGTGCCGCTGAGGATGTCGACGCGAGGGGGCGCGCCGCGCATGCGCGTGAGATCGTCGAAGATGTACCAGAGGACGCCTACCTCGTAGGCACCGCGCGCGCCGCCGCCGGAGAGAATGAGCGCGATGCGTCGCGTTCGGGTGACGTCGGTCGTTGAGATCGAGGTCATTTGGGCTCGCTCGCGCCTCCGGTGTTGCTGCTGGGCTCTGCGACAAGGTTGGGCGACGACAAAGTCGACGCGGCCTTGCTCTCGGGATCGTTCGCCTTGGATCGTCGCGGGCTCGATGCGGCGGCCACCGACGGGACGGGCGTCGCGTCGAGCAGCGAGGCGATCGCGGGACGATGCGGGAAGAGCGCCTTCAGGCGACCGTCGCGGATCGTGTTCATGAGCGCGATGGCGTAATCGACGGCGCGTTGATGCGCTTGCGGCGCTTGCGGCGAGCCCGAGCGCTTGAGCGCGTCGGCGCCGAGCACGCGAATCTCGAGGCCGTACTCGCACCCTTGCAGCGTCTCGACCGCGCCGAGCGCCGTCGTCGCGAGGAGCGTCGCCGCGTGCATCTCACCCTGATCGACGCGCGCCGCCGCCTCGATCGCGAGGCCGTAGAAATGGTACGCGACGAGCGCCTGCTGCTCCGCCGCGCGCCGCGCCTCGACCGCGTGCGCGACCGCGATCCCCGCTTGCCGGTTCGTCCGCGCGAGGACCGCTCGCACGATCGCCTCGTGGCACTTGTCGTACGCGTTTCCCGTCGCGGCGATGAGCGCGCCCGCGTCGCCGACGAACGACTCCGCGGACTCGAGATCGCCGAGCTCGATGCTCACCGCCGCGCTGACGAGGAGCGTGTCGGCGCGCCCGTCCTGATCTCCGTAGCGCTCGTGCGCGTCGCGCGCGCGCTTCATGTAGGCCTGTCCGCGCGCGATGTCGCCGAGGCGGAAATACGAGTGGCCGATGTTGGTCAGCGTCTTGGCGATTTGAAAGCGGCCGCCGATCGAGAGATCGATTTGGATCGACTCGAGCGCGAGCGCGATCGCGTCTTCGTAACGACCTTGGACGAACATCGCGTACGCGAGGGCGTTCTTCGCGCGCGCTTCGAGGCGACGGGCACCGACGCTGCGGAAGACGGCGATCGCATCGACGTACGCGTCGACGGCCTCGCGCACGCGACCGACGCGGCGGAGCAGGATTCCCCGCGCGCGTAGCACCTCGGCGCGCGCGCGCGGAGGGACGTTCGCGTTGACGTTCGGATCGCACGCGGCGAGCGCACGGTCGCACGCCGCCAGCGCCCCCTGCACGTCACCGAGCTCGCGCAAGAACTCGCTCTGCAGACCTTCGGCTTCGACTTCGAGCGTCGGCATCTTCGCGGTGCTCGCGACTTCGGCCGCGCGCCGCGCGACGATGACCCCCTTTTGCAGCTGCCCTTCGTCGAACTCGAACCGCGCCGTGCGCAGCAGCGCGAGGCACACCACGCGCGGAATGCCGACCACCTTCGCGAGGCGACGCATCGACTCGAGGTGACGGAGTCGCTCGCGACGCCGGCCGAGCACGCGGTAGATCGCTTCGAGCGCTTCGTGAGCCGCGATGCGTCGCTTGTCGAACTCGGGAAGGAGCGCGAGCGCGCGATGAAAATACCGAATCGCGAGCTGCGTCTGGTAACCGTTGCGCGCCGCGCTCGCGGCTTCGAGGTAGAAGTCCGCGGCGATCGTCCCCGCGTCGCCCTTCGCGAGATGCCTCGCGACGATCGCCGCGGAGAGACCGCGCGCGATCGACGTCGTTGCGAGGTGCTCGCCGAGCGCGCGATGCATGCGCACGCGATCGCCAGGTGCGATCTCGAGGTACGCGACGTCGCGCGTGAGCGGATGCCGAAAATCGACGAGCTCGCCTTTGCGATCGCACAAACCTCGCGCGCACAAGCGCATGATCGACTCGTCTTCGGGTCGCCCGGACAGCGCGAAGAGATCGCTCATCGCGAGCGGACCTCCAGCGATCGCGAGCCGGTCGACGACCGCGTGCTCCTCCGCCGGAAGCTCGCGCAGTCGATCGCCGAGGAGCTGCTCCAACGTCGACGGGAGGCCTTGAAAACCAGCCTCCGCGCGCTCGCCGCGCATGAGCTCGTGCCCTTCACCTTCGACCTCGCGGATCTCGAGCGCGCCCTGCTCGAGCAGCGCGTCGACCATCTCGAGCAAGAAAAAAGGATTCCCCGCGACGCGCGGCACGAGATCCGCGCAGACTTGACGCACGCCTTCGCGCACGCCGAGGCGCGTCTCGACGAGGCGCACTTGCTCTTCCGTGCCGAGGCCGTGCAACTCGATCCGCATCACGCCTTCGATCAAGCTCGCGACGCGATCGTCGGGGCGCGTGACGACGAGGCCCAAGATCGGCAGAGGATCCTTGAAGCGGAGGAGATCGCCGATGAGCTCGAGGCTCGATTTGTCGGCCCACTGGAGCCCTTCGACGACGAGCACGAGCGGTTGCTGCAGCGCGATCGCCGCGAGCAAGCTGCGCACGCCGCTGGTCAGGAGCTTTCGGCGCGCGTGGAGATCTTCTTCGTCGCCGCCGAGCGCGCGGTTCGTCGCGAGCTCGGCGAGACGCGCGACGACCGGGTTCGATGCGTCGCCCGCTGCCGAACCGCCGCCCGCGCGCGCGATGAGCGTGGCGACTTGGTCGAACGGCTCTTCGCCCGTCGTGCCGACCGCGTCGCGCACGAGCTCGGCGACGCTCGAGTACGGCACCTCCATCTTCACGGGCGATGCCTCGACGCGCACGAGGCGCGCGTTCGGCGGGAGCTCGGAGAGGAACGTCGCGACGAGCGCCGTCTTGCCGATCCCCATTTCGCCGACGACCGCGCGGCAGATGAGCTCGCCGTTCCCGCCGCCGCCGCTGACCGCGCGGTGAAACGCCGCGTGCAGATCCGCCTTCTCGGCGTCGCGTCCGACGAGATCGTTCGGCGCGTGCGACGCCTCGGCGAGCCGTTCGTCGCGCGACAAGCTTCGTTCGAGCGCGTAGATGCGCATCGTCGGCGGGACGTTCTCGACTGCCGGCGCCGCTTCGAGCTGCAGCGTGGGTGCGTCGCCCCACCGAAAATCGCGGCGAACCAGGCGATACACGCCGCCCGCGACCCACGTGCGATTCATCGGCGTCGCCTTGCCGAGGACGTCCGCGAGGTGCGACGCGGGATCGTTCAGCGTGAACCGCACGAGGTGCCCCGCTGGATCGCGCGTCCCCGACGCGATCCCGCGCACGACGCCGATCGACGCGCCGACCGCCGCGGGGAGATCGTCTTTGAACCCGAGGATCGTCTCGTGCGTGTCGAGCGCGAGCCACGCCGCGTCCGACGCCGCGCGCGCCGGGTTGGACGTGAGCCCGGCGATCGCGCGCGCCTCGGCGTTGCCGGTCCACATCCAACGCATGCCGCGCTTGAACGCGAGGTCGCCGAGCATGTCGCGCAAACGATCGAGCGTGCGTTGCGCGTGCGGCCCGCCGTTCGCGAGCACCTCGTCGATCCCGTGCAGCCGCATCGTCACGACCGCGACGTGACGAACCTCGCGCGGCCCGTCGTTGACCGCGGCGACGCGTCGCGGAACGGGCGTCGCCGCCATCATCGCGTCGGACGACGCCGGCTCGATCGACGACAGCACGTCCGCCGCCGGCATGTTCGTGCTCGACAGCTCGGCGACGCTTCGCGCCATCGGCACCGCGGCCTGCGTGCGCGCGTCGAAGCTTCGCGACAGCGGCCCCGGATCGGCTTGCGGCGGTTCGCTCTGCGGTCGCGCGTCGCGCGAGACGAGCGTCGCGATCGTCGCTTCGAGCGTCGTCGCGTCGACGTACTCTTGCCGTGCCAAGAGCGCGCGCCCGATCGCCGCGGCGAAATCGCGCCCGCTCTGGTACCGATCGTCCGCGCGCGGCTCGAGCGCCTTCATCGAGATCGCCTCGATGTCCGGCGGTAGATCCGGCACGTACGTGCTCGGCGGCTCGAAGTTTCCCGAGCGCACGATGTCGAGCAGCGCCTCGCCACCGAGGCCGCCATGAATCGGCCGCCCGGTGAGGATCTCCCAGAAGATCACGCCGAGCGCATAGAGATCGCTCCGACGATCGACCTTCTCGCCGCGCGCCTGCTCGGGCGCCATGTAGCCGAATTTACCTTTGAGGACGCCCGCCTCCTCGACGAACATCTTCGCGCTGGCGATTCCGAAGTCGGCGATTTTCACCGTGCCTTCGAACGACAAGAGAATGTTCTGCGGCGACACGTCGCGATGGACGATCTCGAGCCGCTGTCCGACTTCGTCCTTCTTCTCGTGCGCGTAGTGAAGCCCCTTGGCCGCTTCGGCGATGACCCACGCACCCACCCAGTGCGGCAGCCTCGTCCCTTTCGCCTTCGCGCTCGACATCAGGCGCCCGAGGTCGCACCCCTCGACGTACTCCATCGCGAGGAGCTGCCCCTCGTCGCCGCCGTCGTAAAATTCGTAGACCTGGACGACGTTCGGATGATTGAGCCGCGTCGCGAGCTGCGCCTCCTCGACGAACATCGCGCGAAATCGCCGCGACGCGCCGTGCGTCGGGAGGATGCGCTTCACGACCAGAAGTTTGAACGTCCCCTCGGCGCCCCGCTTCTTCGCGAGAAACACCTCGGCCATCCCGCCGGCACCGAGGCGCCGGACGATCTCGAACTGCGCGAGCTGGTTCGGGGGCGACCCTCCCCCCGTCGGGCCCCCTGCGTTGGATGTTGTCTTCGACATGGGCGAGGAGACCGGGACCGACGACGGAGTGGAGTCTCCGAGTCTAGCCGCACCGAACGCCGCCGTGTAACGTGAAGCGGCTTTCCCATCATGAGCCTTCGCGATTCCGATCGACCCGGGCCCTCCGCTCAGGGGAAGCTCTCGAAGACGCCGGTCGTCAACCTGCTGCTCTACGCCTACGATCGAAAGCTCAACGGGACGATCGAGCTTCGCGTTCCGGAAGGCGAGAGCGCGTCGATCCTCTTCATCGATGGGCAGCCGGCCAAGGTGCGCACCACCGAGCCGGTCATGTACCTCGGCCGCGTCTTGCTAGAGCTCGGGTTCATCGGCGAAGAGCAGCTCAACAAATCGCTCCTCGACATGTCGCAGACCCGTCGTCTCCACGGGATGATTCTGCGCGACGCCGGGGCGATCACCGACGAGCAGCTGCTCGCCGCGCTCAACCGGCAGCTCGAGCACAAGCTCTATTACATCTTCACGCTGCCACCCGAGACGGACTTCGCGTACTTCGATTCTTTCGACGCGCTCCACTCGTACGGCGGCGACGAGATCGTCTCGGCGGATCCGTATCCGCTCGTGTGGGCCGCCGTTCGCGGCTCGCCGCCGTGGGAGCACGTGAGCGCCGCGCTGACGCGTGTCGCGACGACGCCGCTTCGGATCTCGCGCAAAGCGGAGATCGAGCGCTTTGGATTCAAGCGCGAGGAGCTTGCTCTCATCGAGCTGCTCCGCGCGCGGCCGATGAAGGTGTCCGAGCTCACCGCGACCGAGATCCTCAAGCCGCGCGACGCGCAGCTACTCGCGTATTGCCTCGTCATCACGAAGCAGGTCTCGGTCATCCAAGAGCGCGACTCGATGCCCGCGCCGCGCCTCTCGCCGGTGCCGCACGATCCGAACGCGGTCTCGAACGCGTTGTCGTTCGCGATGCGCGCGGCGCAGGCCCGCGGGTCGGGGCCTCCGTTGCCGCCCGGGTCCGCGCCGCCGTCGCCGTCGCCGCCTCCGCCCACTCCGCCTCCGACGATCCACGACTCGACGCCGTCACCGCAGCCCGCGTTCATCAAGACCCCGTCGCCGCCGCCGGGAATGACCGCCGCGCAGATCGCCGAGCTCGATCCGGAGATGCGCAAGCGTCGCGACGACATCCTCGAGCGTGCAAAGTACATCGATCGCGAAGACTACTTTCAGATGCTCGACGTCGATCGCAAGGCGACGGTCGACGACGTCAAGACGGCGTTCTTCAAGCTCGCGAAGCTCTGGCACCCGGATCGCCTCGCGGCGCCGATCGCCGACGTGCGCGACGCCTGCTCGCGCGTCTTCTCGCGCATGGGCGAGGCGCACGCGACGCTGACGGATCCGAAGAAGCGTGAAAACTACATGAAGCTCATCAGCGAGGGCGGCGCGACGCCCGAAGCGCAAGCGACGATCGCGAACGTCATCGAGGCAGCGACCAACTTCCAAAAGGCCGAGGTCCTCCTCAAGCGAAACGATCTCGTGCAGGCCGAAGCGATGGCTCGCAAAGCGCACGAGGCGGATCCCGACCAACCCGACTACGCGGCGATGGTCGCGTGGCTCGAAGCGCTCAAGCCGGAGAACCAAACACCGGAGCGCACGCACGCGTCGATCAAAATGCTCGACCGCGCGATCAAGCTGAGCAACCGCTGCGAGCGCGCGTATTTCTATCGCGGCATGCTCCACAAGCGCGACGGCAACCCGCACGCGGCCGTGAAGGATTTTCGCAAAGCGGCCGAGCTCAACCCGCGCAACATCGACGCCGTGCGCGAGGTGCGTCTGCACGAGATGCGCTCGCAGAAGGGGAGCCTCCCGCCGCCGCCGGCGGGCAGGCGTGGGAGCTCGCCTCCGGTCCCGCCCGCGAAGACCGGCATCTTCGGAAAGTTGTTCAAGAAGTAGCGTTGGCTTTCGCGCGCCTCCATCGCCACACGAAGAGCGCGACCATTCCGATGAACCAGACGACGGTGACGACCACGAGCGTCGTGCGACGCCAGCCCCAAGGCGAAGCGATCTGCGTCGGCCGCGCGGGAAGATCGAGCGACACCGATCGGTTCGTCCCACTCAGGAGCTTCTGCGACGATCGCTCGCCGGCCGACAGCACCGCGACGTGACGATGACCGGGCCGAAGCTCGCTCAAGAGGAACAGCGTCGCCTCGATGGTGCGCGCGTCCGGCGGGCACGCATAGCGCGCGTCGAGGACGAGCCCGTCGGCCTCCGTCAGCTCGACGCCGCGAAATGCCGCGGGGCATGCGCGTCCGTCGGCTTTCACTTCGACGCCGTCGAGCACGAGCTTCTTCAGATCCGGGCGCGCGGCGTCGAGCTCGGCGGGGGTGATCTCGCCGTCGTGGTTGGCATCGAGCGACGCCGCGTTGGCGATCTCGACCGCGGCGAAGACGAACCGCGCGTCGACCGCGCCGTTGCTTCCGACGACGAGCTCGCTCTGCGAGATTCCCGTGGTGTGCGCGAGGGCGACGTTCGTCGCGAGCGCGACCGCCGCAAGGACCAGGATCGCGCTATAGCTCCGGAGCATGAGCGCCGCGCGGATCGCCGTTGGGACGATGAACTTCGGAAAGCGGACCCCCGCCGCGGAGGCCGAGCGCATCGTCGCGCGCGCGCTCGATCGTGGGGTCCGGGTCTTCGACACCGCGAATGCATACAACGACGGCGAGTCGGAGCGCATCCTCGGCCGCGCGGTGGCGTCACGGCGCGCCGACGTGACCATCGCGTCCAAGGTCGGGTTCGCGCGTTCAGGCGGAAAACCGGAGGGGCTGTCGGGAGCGGTGATCGCGCGCGCGATCGACGCGACGCTCGAGCGCCTGGGCACCGACTACGTCGACATCTACTATTTGCACGTCCCCGATCACGCGACGCCGATCGCCGAGACGCTCGATGCAATCGCGGTGCTGCTCGAGTCGAAGAAGATCCGCGCGTGGGGCGTCTCGAACTACGCGGCGTGGCAGGTCCTCGAGATGATGCACCTGTGCGACGCGCGCGCGATGCCGCGTCCGACGATCTCGCAGGTGCTCTACAACGTGCTCATTCGTGAGCTCGACATCGACTACTTCGCCTTCGCGAAGAGCCACGCGATCCACACGACGATCTTCAATCCGCTCGCGGGCGGTCTCCTCAGCGGGCGCCACGTGCGCGCGTCGGCGGCGCCGAAGGGATCGCGCTTCGACGGCAATGCGCTCTACATGCGACGCTACTGGACCGACGCGATGTTCGATCGCGTCGACGCGCTTCGTGCGATCGCGGAGAGCGAAAACATGAGCCTCGTCGAGCTCTCGTATGCATGGGTCGCGGCGCGCGCCGGCGTCGATTCGATTCTGGTCGGACCGGTGACCGTCGAGCACGTCGACGCCGCGATCGACGCGTGCGAAAAGCGCCTCTCGCCCGCCGCGCTCACGAAGATCGAAGAGCTCGACCGCACGTCGCGCGGCACCGACACGCACTACGTCAGGTGAACGTGCTCCTCGCCGGCGTCAGCGATCTCGATCTCGACGCGCCGCTCGCGCACTTCGCGGAGCACGGCTGGGCGCGGCTCGGCGTGGTCGCGACCGCGGACGCGCTCGAGGCGATGCGCGCGCGCTGCGACGACGTCATGCTCGGTCGCGTTTGTTATCCGGATCTCTTCTTCCAGCTCGACACGACGACGGGGAACTACGACGACCTCACCTACGGACGCGGCTGGGAAGGGCCGAATCTCAATTATCGGAAGGTCGAGAAGCTCGAGGTCGATCCGATCTTTCGCGCGTGGATCGAGAACGCGCTCTTCGAACGCGTCGCGCGTCGGCTCATCGAAGGCGACATCGCGATCTACCGTGCGCTCGTCTTCGCGAAGGGGAGCAGCGGCGGCACCGTGCTTCCGTGGCACCAAGACGGCGGGAAATTCTGGGGCGTCGATCGCGATCCCGAGCTTCAGATCTGGACCGCGCTCGACGACGCGCCGATCGACTCGGGGTGCGTCGAGGTGATCGACGCGAGCCACACGCGCGGTCTCGTCACGCCGATCGGCGGTCGCGTGCCGCAGGCGTTCGTCGAGGCGGATCACGCGGAAGAACGCGCGATGCCGCTCCCCGCGCGCGCCGGCGAGGCGATCCTGATCCACAACCACCTGTGGCATCGCTCGCGACTCAACGCGACCGGACGCCCGCGTCGCGCATTTACGGTTTGCTACATGAGCGCGGCGACGCAGTGTCTGCGAAAGAAGAAGGCGCCTCGCAAATTCGTCCGCGTCTTCGAGTGATCTGAAATTTTCACGGCGCCCCCGACGAAACAACGAAGTTGGGGGAGCGACAGGGAGAGACATGACTTCACGTGCGATTCTGATTTCTGCGCTCGGTCTGATTGCGGCGTGCAGCAACGTCACCGCTGCGCCACCCGCGCTCGTCGCTCCGACCGAAGCGCAGCCGCTCGATCCGGCGACCGACGCGAAGCTCACCGCCGCGCTCGCGGGCGCGCATCGCACCGACAAGGAGCGGGCGCGCGACGGTTTCCGTCATCCGAAAGAGACGCTCGCGTTCTTCGGATTGAAGGACACGATGACGGTTGTCGAGCTGTGGGCGGGCGGCGGTTTTTACACCGCGGTGCTCGCGCCGGTGCTCGCGGAGCGCGGCAAGCTCGTCGTCACGCACTTCGATCCGAACGGCCCACCGAAGAGCTACGAGACCAGGGAAGCCAAGGATCTGCTGGCGCGCTTCGACGCGACGCCGGACGTCTTCGGAAAGGTCCAGCGCCAGCTCCTCCCGTCGAAGACGTTCGACTTCGGTCCCGACGCGAGCGCCGACATGGTCGTGACGTTTCGCAGCGTCCACAATTGGATGGACGACGGGTACGTGGACGGCGTGTTCGCCGCAGCGTTCAAAGTGCTGAAACCCGGCGGCGTCCTCGGCGTCGTCGAGCATCGCGGAAAGCCCGGCATGACGCTCCAGCAGATCAAAGACAACGGGTACGTGCCCGAGGACGTCGTCATCAAGCTGGGCGAAAAGGCCGGTTTCGTGCTCGCTGCGCGATCGGAGATCAACGCGAACGCGCGCGACACGAAGGACTACGCGAAGGGGGTGTGGGCGCTTCCGCCGGCACTCGCGAACAAAGACGTCGACCGCGAGAAGTACGTCGCGATCGGCGAGAGCGATCGCATGACACTGCGTTTCGTGAAGCGCTAGATCTTCTCCGGTTGCGTCGATCCGAAGAGGCCGGTCGGGCGAACGAGCAGCACGCCGATGAGGACGAGGAAGATCACCGCGTCGGCGCCGCCGGAGAAATCCGTGAGCTTCGCCATCTCGCCGAGCACGCCGAGGAGGAGCCCGCCGACGAGCGCGCCGGGAATGTTGCCGATCCCGCCGAGCACGGCCGCGACGAACGCCTGCGTGCCGATCTTCAAGCCCATCGTCGGATAGACCTGCGACTGATCGAGGCAGTAGAGGACGGCGCCGACCGCCGCGAGCGCCGATCCGAGCGCGAAAGTCTTTCCGATGACGCGCGACGTATCGACGCCCATCAAGCGCGCGGCCTCTTCGTTCGTCGAGAGCGCACGGAGCGACTTTCCGAACCACGTTCGCTTCACGAGGAGCTCGAGCGCGATCATGACGACGATCGCGGCGACGACGATCACCGGGCGCGTGCTCTCGAAGAGCCGCGGAAACGGTCGGTACCGCGCGGTGAAGAGGAGCTGCGCCGCGTTTTGAAGCAACACGGACACCGCGAGCGCCGTGACGAGCGGCGTGATCCGCGCCTGCGGTCCGCGCGCGCGCGTACGAAGAGGACGGTACGCGACGCGTTCGATCGTCGCGCCGAGGAGCGCCGCGGCGATCATCGCGAGCACCGTCCCTCCCGCGGCCGCGAGCGGCGGCGGAACGCGTGTGCCGATCGCGCCGAGCGCGAAGAGCCCCGCGTACGCCGACATCATCAGCACCTCGCTGTGCGCGAAGTTGATCATCTTGAGCACGCCGAACACCATCGTGTACCCGAGCGCGACGAGCGCGATCATCGCCCCCTGCGCGAGCCCGGTCAGGAGCGCGTCGCGGAGATCCTGCGCGCGGATCGCGCGACGCGGGATCGCATCCATCAACGGCGCGACCACGCCGAGCATTGGCTGCGCGAGCACCTCGTCGTAGTACCGAAACGCGCCTCCGGTGATGCGAACGACGACGACGGGTTTGTTCGCGTCGTGGTTCTCGTCGATCGTCATCTTGCCCGTCGCGCCCTGGAAATCTCGGGTCGCCGCGAGCGCGTCGCGGATCGCCTCGGGCGACTCGGAGCCGGCGCGCGCGATCGCGTCGATGAGCAAGCTCGCACCGTCGAACCCTTGCGCGGCGATCCCACTGACCTCGCGCCCGAAGCGCGCGCGGTACGCGGCGACGAACGCACGCGCGCCGTCCCAGGGAACGTCCGGCGCGTAGCTGTTCGTGAAGAACGCCCCTTCGAGCTCCGCGCCGGCGCCGGTGAGCAAGAGCTCCGAGTCCCACGCGTCACCGCCGATGAGCATCGAGCCGTCGATCCCTTCGGCCCTCGCTTGCCGCGCGATCGGAACGACGTCTTTGTAATAGACCGGGACGAACAGGGCCTCGGGGCTCGCGGCCTTCAGCTCGCGGAGGTACGTCGAGTAGTTCGTCTCGTTCAGCGGGTATGCCTTCGCCGCGACGATCTCGCCGCCGAGCTTTTCGAAGCTCGATCGAAACGTCGCCGCGAGCCCGGACGAGTACGTGTCTTGCGCGACGTACAAGAGGCCGACCCTGCGCTTGCCGAGCTTCTCGAAGACGAAGCGCGCCGCGACGTCGCCTTGTTGCGCGTCGGTGAAGCACGCGCGAAACACCCAAGGCCGCCCGCGCGTGACGTCGACGGCGGTCGACGACGGCGACACCATCGGCACGTGGCGCGTGTTCGCGATGAGGCCGCCGATCATCGAGCGGCTCGACGCGACCTCGCCGAGCAACGCGACGACGTGATCGCGGTCGATGAGCTGTTGGACCTTTTGCGCCGTCTCGCCGGGGAGCGACTTGTCGTCTTCGACGAGGACGCGGACGCGCTTTCCGCGGATGCCGCCGGCGCGGTTGATCTGATCGACGGCGAGATCGATCCCGGCGCGCGTGTCGGTGCCGAACGTCGAGTCCGCCCCTGTGAGCGACAAGTACGCACCGATCAGGATCTCGTTCTCGCCGGTTTTCGCGCAGCCGGGGCACGCCACAGCGAGGGCCAGCGCGGCGAGCGCGAGGAGGCACACGCGGAGCATCTCGGGTACTCTACAAGGATGCGCGTTCTCCGTTCGAAGACCGTGACCTGCGCGCTCTTCGCGGTTGTCAGTGTCGGTTGCGGATCGTCGGACTCGCCGTCCAATCCCTTGCTCTCTGCCGATGCCGCGTTCTCCGACGCCGACCTCGACGGCGCGATCACGGACGGCGGAGGACGCGACGGCGCGTCCGTCGACTCCGGCGTCGCGACGATCACGCCGGGCGCCGCCGATCGCATTTTGCTCATCGGCACCGTCGTCACGCCGGACATGTCGTTCGAAGGCGAGGTCCTCGTCGAGCAAGACAAGATCACCTGCGCGCAGCCGGGAACCGCGTGTGAAGCGAAGGCGGGCGCGACCGGCGCCACCATCATCGACACGCACGGCGTCATCGCTCCCGGGCTCATCGACACGCACAACCACATCTTGTTCGACGTCTTCGACGACTCCGACTGGCTCCCGCTCCATCCGTACAACGATCACACCGAGTGGACCGCGGAGGTGAAATACGCGGCGATGCTCGACGTGAAGCAGTGTCTCGCGAACGACTCGCAGGGCAAGCCGTCGTGGTGCCTCGCCGCGACGACGCTCGGGACGAAGTACGGCAACGCGGCGGGAAGCCTGCGCTGCGAGATGGACAAGTGGGGCGAGCTCAAAGGGATGATCGCGGGGACGACGTCGATCGTCGGGCTGCCGGGGACGTCGGCGGCGTGCTTCGGATCGTTGTCGCGATCGATCGACGTGTCGCAGAACGATCTCGGCGCGGACACCGTGCAGACGAGCGCCATCTTTCCGCCATCGCCTTCGTCGGGCGACGGCGTGTGCGCGAACTTCACGAGCATGACGACGAAGGCGTATTTGATTCACGTCGGCGAAGGGCTCGATTCGAAGGCGCTCGGCGAGTTCGCGACGCTGAACACCCTCACGACGACCGATGGCTGCCTCCTGGCGCCGCAGACGGCGATCACGCACGGCACCGCGTTCACCGCGACCGAGTTCGCGACGATGGCGCAAAAAGGGATGAAGCTCACCTGGTCCCCCGCGTCGAACGTCGCGCTCTACGGCAACACCGCGAACATCCCGGCGGCGCTCACGGCCGGCGTGCTCATCGCGCTCGCGCCCGATTGGTCGATGGGCGGGAGTCAGAACCTGCTCGACGAGCTCCGCTTCGCCGACAACTGGGACAACACGAAGTTCGGCGACAAGCTCACGGCGCAGGATCTGATCAAGATGGTCACGTCGAACGCGGCGAAGGTCGTCGGGTACGACGATCGGATCGGACAGATCAAAGAGGGATACATCGCGGACATCGTCGTCGTCGGAGGCGATCGCACGATGCCGTTCGCGGCGATCGTCGGCGCGCGACCGAAGGACGTTCGGATCACGATGGTCGGCGGCAAGGTGCTCTTCGGTGACGCGAACTTGAAGAGCGCCGGACCCGCGGCACCCGGCTGCGAGGACCTCGACGTCTGCGGCAACGCAAAGTTCGTCTGCGTGGCCGAGAGCGCCGCGACCGACAAGCTCAACCAGACGCTCGCGCAAATCAAAGGCGCGCTCGAGACCGCCATGACCGACGTCGATACGTCGAGCGGCGTCGTCTACAAGTTCGCGCCGCTCGCGCCGCTCGTGAAATGCAATTGATGTAATGTGCATGCAAGGGTCCGCGGCTTGCTTTTGCCGCGAAAAACCGTAGGTATGCGGCGTGAACCTCCTCGCCAAGATCCGCGAACGTCTCGCCGCCGAGACGGGGCGTATCGCGAAAGAGGCGCCGTTCACCGTCGCGCTCGCGTACCCGTCGCCGTACCGAACGGCGATGAGCTCGCTCGGATTCCAGTGCGTCTACAAGGCGATCATGGAGGCGCCGGGGCTCGGGTGCGAGCGCGCGTTCCTCGACGACGACGCCGAGGCGGGAAGCGGCGAGCGTCCGCTCACGTACGAGTCGATGCGCCCGCTCGAAGAGCTGCCGGTGATCGCGTTCAGCGTCGCGTACGAGCTCGAGATCGCCGGCGTCATCCGCCTCCTCGAAGCGGCGGGGATTCCGGCGCGTCGCACGGAGCGTGACGGAAATCATCCGTTCATTCTCGGCGGCGGGCCGCTGACGTTCTCGAACCCGACGCCGCTCGGCGGGATCGTCGACGCGATCATCGTGGGTGAAGCCGAGTCGCTCGTCATCGACGTGCTTCGCGTCCTCGAGTCGACGCGCGATCGCGCGGCGCAGCTCGACGCACTCGCGAAGATCCCGCACGTCTTCGTCCCGACGCACCACGAGATCTTGCCGCCGGTCGCCGCCGCGGACAACGCGATGCTCCCCGCGTGGGCGCCGATTCGCACGCCGCTCACCGAGTTCTCGGACATGTTCCTGATCGAGACCGAGCGCGGATGTTCGCGCGGTTGCCGCTACTGCGTGATGCGCCGGAGCACCAACGGCGGAATGCGCATCGTGCCCAAAGAGACGATCCTCGAGACGATCCCGAAGGACGCGCACCGCGTCGGGCTCGTCGGCGCGGCCGTCAGCGATCATCCGAAGATCGTCGAGATCGTCAACGCGCTCGCCGATCGCGGATGCGACGTCGGGCTTTCGTCGCTCCGCCCCGATCGCCTCAGCGACGAGTTCGTCGGAGCGCTCGCGCGCGTCGGCTACAAGACGCTCACGACCGCGATGGATGGCACGAGCGAGCGCGTACGCGACACGCTCGAGCGCCGCGCGCGACCGAAGCATCTCCTGAAGTGCGCCGAGATGGCGAAGAAGCACGGCATGGATCGGCTGAAGCTCTACTTGATGGTCGGCGTCCCCGGCGAGACCGAGGCCGACGTCGACGAGTGCGCCGCGTTCACGACCGAGCTGTCGAAGATCATCCCCGTCGCGCTCGGCATCGCGCCGTTCTGCGCGAAGCGAAACACGCCGCTCGACGGCGAGCCGTACGCGGGAATCGCGCGCGTCGACGCGCTGCTCAATCGATTGCGGCGCGGCCTGCGCGGTCGCGTCGACGTGCGATCGACGAGCGCGAAGTGGGCGTGGGTCGAGTACGTCCTCGCACAAGGCGGCGAAGCCGAAGGGCTCGCCGTCATCGACGCGGTGCACGCGGGCGGAACGTTTGCCGCGTACAAGCGCGCGTTTGCAGCGATCGGCGCGACCGAAGCACGTACAAGCGCGCCCGCGCGGAGATCGCTCAGCGTCCTCGCCTGAGTCGAATTCGTAGGGCCGTGCGCGCTTTGTTCGCAACACGCACCGAGGAGGTCCCGACAAAGAG
>JBBQXV010000033.1:0-51020 GCA_038209335.1 Polyangiales bacterium
ATGCGCGACGGCCAACTTGCCGAAGCGTCGCTCGAGCCGCGAGAGAAGCCGATCCATCACGTGAGCGGCTAACACGCGCCGCGCGCTTTGTCAGGCGAGGCGCATGCGAAGGTTGAGGGGATCCTTCGCTTTGCTCAGGATGACTTCAGCTCATCCAAGCTGAAGTCAGTTGTTCGGCGCGCCGCACTTGACCCACGTGTCGACGGTCGTCAGCTCCGCGGTCGTCGCGGCCACCGCGCCCACTGCGCCGCCGGGGATCGGCATCTGACCGGCGCCGCACGTCCCCTTGAGGTTGCACTCGAACGTCGACTGCAGCGGATCCATGCTCGCCGAGTTGAAGTACGCCTTCCCGTTGATGATGTACGCCTTCAGCGAGTTGTACGCGGCGGTCGCGTCGGTCGGGCTGATCGCCGGCGGCGTCGCTCCGCCGTGACATGTCGAGCTCGAGCACTTCCACGTGCCCGCCGTTTGCATCATCGGGAAGACCTGCGTCTTGAAGCTCACCATGCAGTTCATCGCGACCACGTCGCCGCCCATCCCTCCGTCGCTCGGCGGTGCGCCACCATCCGCAGGCGGCGTCGTGCCGGTTCCCGTCCCGGTCGGATCGGGAAGATGCGCGCCGCGCAGACCGCCAGGCGGTCCATACTGCGTGTCGACCTCACCGCCGCACGCGGCGAACACGCCTGCACCCGCGAGCACCATCGGAACGATCGTGAGACCAAAGAATCGACGCATGCTTCATCATGGAAGCACGAGACGCGCCTGCGCAACCTCTCCACTTCGCCGCCGGTGCGCACGCGAATTTGTCGTCGTCACCGGCCTCGCCTACATTGGAGATGGAGCAGGATCCCGGATCCGCCGCGATCCATCCAGCGCCCGGGATCGACCGTTCTAACGCGGATTTTTCGGTCGTCGCGGCCTCGCGGCGGTTGGCCCACACGATGCACTGTCCAAGGCTACCGGTTGCAAAACCAGGGAGACCAACATGAAGAGCGCACGAGTCGTGATGGTGATGGTGGCGGCGAGCGTCGTGATGTCTGCGCTGACGGGCTGCGTCCGCGTCGCGCCGTACGAGCGCGGCACCCTCGCGCATCCGACCATGACCGCTGACGATCCGTACACGAGCCCGCTCGATGGGCACGTTCGCGCGGTGTCTGAAGGTGCCTCTGGGGGACTGAGCGGCGGCGGCGGTGGTTGCGGCTGCAACTGATCGCATTTGTTCGCTGAAGTCCGGTACGTTACGCAACGTGGGTCCCTGCGTGAGACGCCAGCGAGCGCGTGTGCCCGTGCGAAACGGCACGGGCACCTGGTGCCGAGTGCGCGCTGTATGGGTCGTTCTGTTTGCCCTGGCCTCGTTCGCGATTCTGCTCGCGGCGCCGCGAGTCTCCGCGTCGGGTGAGGATGCGGCGGCGATCTCGACCGTGCAGTCCGTCTACAACGAGGAGTACGCGGCGGGGAACTTCGGCGAGGCGAAGCGCAAGCTCGACGACGCGCTCACCGCGTGCCGACGCGGGTGCACCGGTCCGGCGAAGGCGCAGATCCACATCCTGCTCGGGATGATCGCGTCGCAGCTCGGGAACAAGCCCGAGACGAAGGCGCAGTTCGTGAAGGCGGTGCAAGAGGATCCGAACGCGCAGCTGCCGGCGCGCGCGACGCCCGACATCAAGAACGAATGGGCCGAGGCGAAGAAGGCCGCGGCGCCGCCGACCGTGCAGCCCGGAGGTGGCGACGCGCCCGGCGACACGCCGGCGATGGCGCCGGACACTCCGTCGACGCCGCCGCCGTCCGCGGGCGCCGTGAAGATTCCGGGTTGGACCAACGTCGAGGCGTTTCAAGAAGCGAGCGCTGCGCTCGCGGCCGACATGGCCGGCAAGATCGATCAGTGCATCGAGCACAACAAACGTTCGCTCGAGCTCGAAGAGCAGCCGCGCACACGCCTTCACCTCGCGTCGTGCGAGGCGCGCACCGGAAAGCTCCTCGATGCGCTGCGCGACGCGCAGAAGGCGCTCGAGATGGGGATCAAGAAGAACGATCAAGGCGTGATGAAGGCGGCGCGCGAGCGCGTGCAGAAGATCCTTCCGCGCATCCCGCACGTGACGTTCGCGCCGCCGCCGGGGATCGACGATCTCGTCGTGTCGTTCGACGATCGTCCGGTGCCGAGCGAAGCGCTCACGAAAAAGTTTTCGATCGATCCGGGCCGCCACGTCGTGCACGCCGAAGGGACGCAAGGCGGCATCCCGCTCGCGTTCGATCACGACTACTCGGTGCGTGAAGGCGAGCTCCTCACCGTCACGATCACGCTGAAATCGCAGGCGCCCGAGTACCTCACGCCGGGTCAGCTCCGATGCATGCTCGGCGCGAAGAGCCAAGAGGACGTCCTCAAGTGCCTCCCGTCGAACAAGAAGAGCCTCGTCATCAAGGCGGGCCTCGGCATGAGCGGGTACGCCGATTCGAATCACGTCTTCGTCTACACGCCCGAGGTGAGCGGCTCGGTCTATTCGCCGACGGCCGGATGGAACGTGGGCGGCAGCTTCCTCATCGACGTCGTGAGCGCGGCGTCGCCCGACATCGTTTCGCAGGCGTCGCCGCCGTTCAAAGAGAACCGGTACGCGGGGACTTTGTTCGGCGGGTACAAGCCGGGGAAGTTCGGCGCGACCGCGTTCGGAAACGTTTCGCGCGAGCCGGACTACTTGTCGATCGGCGGAGGCGCCGCGGTCACCGCCGACATGCGCGACAAGCTGATCACACCGCGCATCGGGTTCGGTTATCGACACGACACGATCGGTCGCGGCAACACGCCGTTCGACGTCTTCAGCCACTCGTTCAACACGACCGACATCGAAGCGGGCGCGACGTTCATTCTCTCGCCGACGTCGCTCGTCCTCGTTACCGGGACGTACGAGCTCGAACGCGGCGATCAGTCGAAGCCGTATCGCTACATTCCGATGTTCGATCCGGTCGGGGTCGCGCCGTTCATTCCGGTCGGCGCGACGGTCGATCTCGTCAATCGGTACCGCTTGCCGTTCCGGCCGCTCGAGCAGCTGCCGACGGAGCGCGATCGCTACGCCATCGCCGCGCGCTTCGCGAAGCGACTCGGGACGACGACGCTGCGCCTCGAGCAGCGCTTTTACACCGACACCTGGAAGATCAAAGCGTCGACGACCGACGCCCGCTACGTGATGGATCTGTCGCGGTACTTCCGCGTGTGGCCGCACTTTCGTCTGCACGGGCAGACGGCGGCGAACTTTTATCAGCTCGCGTACTCCGCGCAGGTCGACAACACCGGGATCACGCTCCCGCTCTTCCGGTCGAGCGATCGCGAGCTCAGCGGTCTCGTCACGCTGACCGGCGGCGGCGGAACCCACATTGCGCTGACGGGCCCCGACTCGAAGACTCAATTCGGAATCTCGATCCAAGGCGACGTCATGTACACGCGCTTCCTCAACGCGCTCTTCGTCACGCAACGCACGGCGGTCTACGGATCGCTCATCCTCGACGCGGAGTTCGACTGATGGTCGTCCGAGCCCTCGTTCGTTCGTCGTTCCTCGTCGCCGCGATCGGCGGCGCCGTCGCGCTCGCGTCGTGCGCGCTCGATCCCGTGCACAATGCATCCGTCAACGCGCTCGGCGGCGAGATCAACGGCGTGCCGCAGGGCGAATACCACCGCGCCGGTCAGCCGTGCACGGTGTGCCACGGCGCGAACGGTCCGGCGAAGACGACGTTCACGATGGCGGGGACCATCTACTATGGACCGACGAAGGCGATCGGCGTCGACAACGTTCAAGTCATCATGGTCGATTCGCTCAACTCGTCGTACACGGCGTACACGAACTGCGTCGGCAACTTCTTCGTCGCGCCCGAGCAGTGGAAGCCGTCGTTCCCGGTGCTCGTGAAGATCGCAGGGGGCGGCGCGCAGGCGGGGATGATCAGCCACATCGGTCGCGAGCCATCGTGCTCGAACTGCCACAAGGATCCTCCGTACTACGACTCGCAAGGTCACATCCATCTCGTGAGCCAAGCGGTCGAAACTCAGAGCGCGTACACGCCGCCGGCGTGTCCGGTGAACCCGGTGCAGACGGGGAACGGAGGCGCGCCATGAGTCGTCGCGCTGCGCTCATCCGCTCGTTCGCGTCGATCGCGGGCGCTTCGGTCTTCGCGATGGCCGCGGCGGCCACGACAGGATCGTGCGCGTCGTCGCCCGATCCGCTGCGCCCGACGCTGATCGTGGGGCCGGACTACAAAGCGTTCACGGGGGAAGGCCAAGCGGCGGGCGTCAGCGCGTTCCTCGAGCAGCGGTGCGCGACGCTCGATTGCCACGGTCAGGTCGGTCGTCCGCTTCGTCTGTACAGCCGTACCGGTCTGCGCTTTCCGAATCCCGACGTGCAGAACACGCCGGGCAGCAGCGGGACCACCGCAGAGGAGTTGCAGGCGAACTACCAAGCGGTGATCGGTCTCGAGCCCGAGACGATGAGCAAGGTCGTCCTCGACCCGACGAACAACGCGCCGCAGACGCTCCTCCTCGTGAAGAAACCGCGCGCGAGCGAGCGGCACAAGGGCGGGCAGATCGTCGTCATCGGTGACGACGGCGATCGCTGCGTCACGTCTTGGCTGAGCGGCGCGACCGATTTTGCAGCGTGTAAGACGGCGCTGCAGGTGCCGTGATCGGTGCCGTGATCGGTGCCGTGACCGTCACGAGGACGGCGACCATCAGATCGCGCAGCTTGGCCGGCGGCACGTCGCGGTGATCGATCCACTCGAGCGCAGCCGCCTCGACGAAGCCGAGCCACGCGCGGAGCGCCGTGCGAAGGAGCGGTCCCGGCGCGTCTGACGATGGGAGGCCCTGCATCAGGCGCGCGAGGAAGACGCCGCGCGTCTCTTCGACGATCGCCAGGACGTCCGGATCCGACCCGATGCCACCGCGAAGGAGCGCGGAATACGCAGGCCCGTGGCGATCGACGTACGCGAGGAAAGCGTCGAGGCCCGCGTAGAGGCGCGCGAGCGGATCCTCGACGTGATCGGCGAGCGTCTGCGCGAGGAGCTGGTTCGCCGCCTCGCGGATCGTCGCCGTGTAGAAGTGACGCTTCGACGGGAAGTAGTGAAAGAGGAGCCCCTTGGACACGCCCGCGGCGCGTGCGATCTCGTCGATGGGCACGTCGTCGTACGCGCGCGTCGCGAACGCTTCGACGCCGAGCGCGAGGAGCTGCGCGCGCCGTGCGTCGACGTCGAGGCGCGTGCGCGCGGGCGGACGACGAGCAGGCGGCATCGGAAAAGGAAGCGTAGCATCGGTCTCAATGACCATCGTGCGAATGGGTTCCGTCGTGTCGCTCGTCTCGCTCGTCTCGCTCGCGGCATGCGGCGGCGGAGGGATGGGAAATGGAATCGAGGCACCGTCGATCGCGGGCGGACCGACCTACGTGAAGCTCGTCGGCTACGAACAGAGCCCGATCGGCGACGTGCCGGCGACGATCGCCGCGGGACAGCTCATCGTTGTTCGCTTCGACGGCAAGACGCTCGCGCGCGTGTCATGCGCGCCGACGGCGACGTACAAATGGGTCTCGACGACCGCGCACACCGAGACGCTCGAGTCGGAGAGCGCCGACGACTTTCGCGCGAAGCTGCCGCCGATCGCCGGGATCTCCGCCGACGCGCTCACGCAGTTTCAGGCGGGCAACAGCATCCGCATCAAGACCGTGAGCGCGGGGATGTGGCGCATCGACGGCACGCCCGCGATACCTGCAGACTGCAAGGGTGCGACGCACTACGTGTCATCGATCAGCACGGGCGCGTTCGAGATGTCGTCGCGTCAGCACGCGACGTGGACCGTCGCGAAGAACGGCGCGTCGAAGGGGGGCAACGTGGACGCGTGCACGGCGGGATCCGATGCGACCGCTCCGCCCGCAGACTGCGCGGTCGCGGTGAGCGTCGGCCTGTCGCCGATGCCGTAGGCGTCACTTCAGCTTGGTGAGATCGATCGTCCCTTGCCAGATGTCGGTCAGATCGAAGATCGCCGTCACCCACGAACGGTCCTTCTCGAGATCGCCGGAGTACCACGTGATGAGCGCGTGATTCGGATCCGGAAACGCGACGCCGGCGTACGACGTGTCGCCCGCGCTCGGGACGTCGCCCCAGTCCTTCACGGTGAGCGGGCCGCCGCCATTCGTTAGATCGCCCATCAGCTCGAAGAGCGACGTTCGCTTCTTGCCAGTGCCTTGCAGATGCTTTCGCGCGATGACGAAGAGGCGTCCGCTCCATAGAAAGCTGGTGGGGCCGTCGAGGCGCTGCCCGTCGATCTGATTCGTGCAATCGAATGTCGCGTAAGGCGGTGACGCCCAGCACACCTTGGTTCGCAGTCGTCCCGCGTCGCCGAGGTACTCGGTGTCGTTTCCGTCCATGCGCACGAGCGCGAGCATCTTGCCCGACGGAAGAAGCTGGAGCTCGGTCTCGAGCGGCGTGTCCTCGGTCGTTCCCCAGATCGTGACGCCCTTGGTCCACGTCGCGCCGTCGGGCGACGAATAGAGGACGACGCTCTTGTCGCCGTCTTCGTACGCCGCCGAATAGTACGTGCCGCCTTGCTCCTTCACGCGCCAGAAGCTCCACGTCGCCGGCGCGATTGGCACCATTGGCGTCCACGTCACGCCGTCGCTCGTGTGCGTCGCGACGGTGATCGTGTCGACGTTCGAGTCACGCGACGACGCGACCGGCAAACGCGTGAGCGCCTTCATCCAGAGCTCGCCGCCGACTTGGTAAAACGCCGGGTCGCGGAGATCGCGATCGGTCGGCGCCGGAATGCGCGCAGTCTCGGTGAACGTCGCGCCCGCGTCGGTCGTCTTGTAGACGTGGAGCGCGCTGTTCGGTCCGAGCGTTTGGCTTATCGCGGTGCGATGCACCAGATAGATGGCGCCTTTGTACGTCGTGAGATCGGTGTTCTCGTTGTGCCGGCAGATGACGGTGCGGCAATCGAGGAACGGGTTGTCGGCTGCGTGACCGTCGACGAGGATCTTGGCGCCCGAGAGCCACGGCGGACTCACGATGGGGAAGCCCGCGAAGGCGTCTTCGCCGGCATCGGCTTGCGTCGCGGCGGAGTTGGAGTGCGAGCACGCCTGCGTGGCGGCGAAGAGCGAGCAGGCGACGGCGAGCGAGGCGATGCGAGGCGGCACGGGCTCATCGTAGCGCGCGATTGGGCGCTAGGATGGCGCGATGAACCACGCGTGCGTCGTCGCGGTGATCGTCGTGCTCGTGGCGTCTTCGGCGTGCGATCGCGCCGCAGAGCCCGCGCGTCCCGAGGCGGGCGTCGCGTCGAGCGCGTCGTCGATCGCGGACTCGTCGCCGCCTCCCGACGCATCGTCCGCGCCGCCGATGGATACGGGTCGCGCCTGCGATCTCGCGCGCACCGCCCTCGCCGATCTCGCGAGCACGTTCCCGACGAAGTGCGCCAAGGACGCGGAGTGCGACGGCTACTACCTCGGCGCGAGCGCGTGCGATCCCGCGCTCGTGTTGGCGAAGCCCGGGATTCCGCCTGCGTCGGAGCAGCGCTTGCTCCAGCTTCAGGCCGCGGCGCGCGCCAGCTGCCTTCCGTCGCCCGTCGCGTGCGCTCCAAGACCGTTCTCCGCGAAGTGCCGCGCAGGGCGCTGCGTCGATGCGACGCTTGGACGCTAATCGTCCATCTTGCCAGTACGAAAAGCGTGCACTTTCATTGGCGCTGTTTCGATTCTCGCCAGTGCGGAATCGATATCCAAAATACGAATTCGGCACTTCCGATCGTCTCGCATTCCCGTCATAAGGTGCACGGGGATTGCGGCGCTTCGCCGCGCGGGAGGTCCATCGTGCGCACTCTTCTTCGTCTGTCGGTCGTCGTGCTCGGAACGTTCGGCGGGTTTGCAGCGTGCGGTGGAACCACCCAAGGAAACGGCGGTGCTCCCGTCGCCGACAACGACGGCGGCAGCACACCGACGACGGGGAGCGACGCCGGCACGTCCGGAGGCGACGCGCAGGCCGACGCGCCCGTGATGGGCACCGACGTCTATCCGGCGCCGCATCATCCGCTTCCGATGCTCAAGCCGCTCGGCGGTCCGGTGATCAAGAACATGAAGATCATCACCGTCACCTACGTCGGCGAGGCGCAGCGCGACGCGCTTCGCACGTTCGACGATCAGATCGTGAAGGGTGCGTGGTGGACGACGGTGACGCAAGGCTTCGGCGTCAATCCCGGGACGAGCGGCGGCTACGTCGAGCTCGATCCGGCGCCGGTCGCGAACAAGACGCTCGACAACGACGCGGATCTGAAGCCCTACATTCAGGGCCTCATCACCGCTGGAACGTTGCCGGCTCCAGACGCGAACACGCTCTACGCAATGTACTTCCCGCAGTCGACGAAGATCACGCTCACGCTCGGCGCGAAGGTCGACGAGAGCTGCAATGCGTTTGGTGCGTACCACGACTCCGGCGTCTTCTCTTCAGGCGGCGCCATGGTCGAGGCCGCGTTTGCCGTGATGCCGAACTGCGGTCGCGGCGGTCGCACCGTGAGTGCGAGTCACGAGTTCATCGAAGCGGCGACCGACCCGCATCCGCAGACGATGACGGGTTGGTACGCGTACAACGACGCGTGGTTCATGGTGGGCGGCGGCGAGGTGGCCGATCTTTGCGAAGGTCGCGGCAGCGTCATGGACGAGAGCGGCAACAGCGTCGCGAAGAGCTGGGTGAACACGGCCGCGGCTGCGAGCAAGGACCCGTGCCTGCCGAGCGATCCGGCCGTCATCTATTACGGCGCAGCGGTCGACACGAACGAGATGTTCACGTCGCAAGATCCGACCGGCGGGCCGGACTACCAGTCCGAGGGATACATCTCCGTCGCGCAAGGCGCATCGAAGTCCGTGCCCGTCGACGTGTTCAGCGAGGCCAAGCTTCCGCACGATCTCGCCATCGTCGTGAGCAAGGGGGCGAAGTCGGGCAGCGATCCGAACGTGTCGACTCCGATCGCGACGGGCGTCACGGCGACGCTGTCGGGGCACATGGCGAAGAACGGAACCAAGCTGACGCTCACGGTCAGCGCGGCCGCGAACACGCCGAAGGGCGACTATTCGTTCGTCGTGCGCGCGATCATGTCGAAGACCGATTTCCACTCGTGGCCGGTCATCCTGCGCGTCCTCTGATCAGGCGCGCGCGTCCTCCACGGGCGGCGCGACGAGGCGCGGGAGACGAATGCCGCGCTCGGCGATGAGCTCGGCCCACTGCGCGGCGACATAGCGGAGCGCGTCGCTCGCGCGGTCGTCGAACGGTGAGCCGTCGATCGGATCGACGAGCTCGATCGTGCCGAGCAATCGTCCACCGCGCATGACCGGCGCGACGAGGACGCTCCACGGCTCACCGAACGCGGCGTGCCGTTCGCGCGGCGTGCGCCCTGCGGCGTCGGGTCCGTAGGTCTCGACGACCGGCGCGTTCTTCTCGACCGCGCTCGCGACGAGCGGATCGCCGCCGGCGAAGCGCGTGAGGAGCAGACGCTCGGCGCGCGGGCCTTGCGCATAGACGACGACGAGCTCGCGCGCCTCGGGATCGAAGAGCGAGACGATCCCCGCGAGCGACGGGAGCGCGCGAAGGAGCGACGTGAGGCAGTACGCGCCCCCTTCGACGGCGGTGTCGCAGAAGGGGAGATCGGTCATCGCCTCGAAGAGGAGATCGGTGAGATCGGGAACGGAGAGAGCGCGCGCGGGAGGAGGGGGGAGATCTGCGGGCGGCGCGACGATCACGGTCGCGATCGGAGCGATCGGTGAGGTGCCGCTCACTGGCGCGGTCGCGGTCGCGGTCGCGATCGGCGCCGCCGCGGGCGTCGGCATCGGCGTCTCGATCGCCGATTGCATCACGAGCTCGAGCACCGGCGCAGCTGCGGCCACGGGCACCACGATCGGCGCCGGTGGTGGCGTCGTCGCGCGCGGCGGAAGCGGCGGAGGCGTCGGACGCGCCGACGGCTTCGGCTCGTCGACGACCTCGAGATCCACGCTTTTCAACGTCGGACGAAACGCGATCGCCGGCTCCGGCTCGGCGGCCGGCGTCTCGTCCGTCTTATCCTCCACCGGCGCGATTGGCGCCGCGACGATCACCGACGGCGCGATCATCGGCGGCGCGATCGACGGCGGCGTCGGTTCAATCGGCTGCGCCGCCGCTCGGGCGCGCGCGACGATTACGTCGAGCTCCTCCGGCGAGAGCTGCGCGAGGTACGCGATCACCGCCGCTTCCATCGCAGGCGCGGGCGCGGCCTTCGTCGACGCCGGCGCGGGCAACGACGGCGGCGCGATGCTCGGGCGCGAAGGCTGGCGCTTCGGTCGCGGGACCGCTGGACGCACGCTCGGGGAGGGACGCGGAACGACGCGGAGCGAAGGAGAAGACCTGGGCATGCGCTCTAGAGGAGCAAACGGCGTTCCGTCTCGAACGGAAGCGCGGCTCGAGGCACTTCGCGCACTTGCGTGTACGGTGCACGCAGACTGGATCGTCCAGTGTGGATCCCCTCGGATCGACGGGTTTCGCCTACACCGAGCCGTGGGGTAACATTCTTCGCTCTCAGCGGAAGGGGCACGTGATGTCCGAGGCTTCGATCGACAAGGCGTTCAAAGGGATGCTCGCTCGGATTTTCTCCGATGGCGTCGTCGAGCCCGGCGAGCGCGCCGAGCTGAAGGCGAAGCTCGCGTCCGGCGGGATCAGCGCGGAGCAGGCGCGCGCGACGATGCTCGACTTCCTGAAGACGACGATGAAGCACGTCGCGGCCGACGGCAAAGTGAGCGATCACGAGCGCGACAAGCTGAAGACGATCCTCGCCGAGCTCGCGCTCCCCGACGACTGCGTGCCCGACGAGGTCAAGCAAGCGATCGGCGCGTGAAGCGGACGGCGTCGATGAATGCCCGCGCGCGGCGTCTCGTCATCGGCGTCCTCGTGACGGCGGTCGGCTGCAACGCGCCGCCGTCGAGTGAGCCGCGCACGCCGGTCGCGACGGTCGCGATCCCGAGCGAAGCTCCGAGCGCGGCGCCAGCGTCGTCGGCGATCTCTGCTGCGCCGTCGGACGATCCGCTCGCGGACGTTCTCGGCGGGACGCGCCTCACGCAGCGCGAGCGCGAAGAGTGGGGGACGTACGTGAGCGAGATGATCGCGCCGTGTCCGAACGTCGCGGTGTCGGTCGCGACGTGCATCGTCGAGAAGCGCGCGTGCGCGGCGTGCGCGACGGCCGCGCGCTTTCTCTTGCGCGAAGTTCGCGACGGACGCTCGCGCGATCGCATCGAGCGCGATTACAAACGACGCTTCGATCCGTCCGCGGTGCGCGCGATCCCGATCGACGGCTCGCCGATGCTGGGCGCGGCGAACGCACCGGTCACGGTCGTCGTCTTCAGCGACTTCGAGTGTCCGGCTTGCGGGCAGGCGGCGCCGCTCCTCGAAGCGGCGGTGAAGGGGGGGCGCGCGCGGCTCGTCTACAAGTTCGTCACGCTCGCGCAGCACACGCACGCGGAGCTCGCGGCGCGCGCGGCGATCGCAGCCGGCGCGCAGGGAAAATTCTGGGAGATGCACCACGAGATCTTCGCGCACCAGAACGCGCTCGAGCAGCGTGACCTCGAACAGTACGCCCGCGGGCTGAAGCTCGATCCGCGGCGATTCGTCGTCGAGATGCGATCGGCGGCGACCACGGCGCGCATCGATGCGGACGCGGCGCTCTGGAAGTCGCTCGCGCTCCACGGCACTCCGACGATCTTCGTCGACGGTCGCGAGCTCGATGAGGTCGACAAGCTCGACGAGTGGATCCACGGCGACTGACGCCGCGACGCGCGTCAGCGGAGCTGCTTCGCGACCTTCATGATCGACGCGTCGGGCGAAGTCTGCTCCCAGTAAACGCAGTCATCGTCGACGGCGATGGCGCCGGGGATGGACGTTTCGGTCGCGAGGATCTCCACGCCGCTGCCGCGCTTTGCGGCACGCCGAATCGAGTACGCCCCGGCGATGCCTTCGGTCCAATAGACGTAGTCGCGATCGATGACGATCGATCCGACCGCGCCGCTCGCGAACGCGATTCGTAGCGGAGCGCCGCCCGCGAACGGAAGCGCGAGCACTTGCGTCTGCCGTTCGCTCGACGAGAAATAGAGGTTCGACTCGTCGATCGCCACGCCGACGGTGTCGGTCGCGAGGACGTCGATCTTCGGCGACCCGCCCGCCTTGGTCACGGACTCGATCGTCTTCTGCGTCGCGTGCGCGTAGTAGACGCGCGCATCGTCGACGGCGATGGCCGGCGTGTCGGTCGCCTGCGCGATCGCGACCGCGCGGTTCTCGACCTCGACCTTCGCGACCTTCATCACGTTGCCGCCGCGCGCGTTGCCCCAGAACACGCTCGTCGCGTCGAGCGCGATCCCGCGCGCGCCGACGAAGCCGGTGGCGAGCACGCGCATCGTTCCGAAATCGAACCCGACGCGGCGGACCGCCCCTTCGCCGTCGTTCAACCAGTAGACGGCGGAGTCGTCGACGGCCACGTCGCGCGGTCCGTCTAGATCGTGCGCGAGGATCTCGGCCGCGCCGCCGCGCTTTGGAATCCGGATCACGACGCCGCTCCGAGGCCGCATCGACGGCGTGTCGCTCGAGACGGCGACGAACAGGTGGTTCTTCCCCAGCGCGAGCCCGCGAGGGCCTGCGAGGTGGGATGCCAGCGCGACGGGCTTGTCGCCGATCGTGCACGCGCGCGCGGCCAGGGCGTCGATCCCCGCGTCCATCGGCGCCGCCGTGGCTTCGACCTCGAGCGCGGTGCGCGAGCCGCATGACGCGGACGCGGGCGCGGCAACGACAAGAATCACCGAAGCGAAGCGCAGTCGCATGAACGGGCGCGAGTCTAGCTCGTCGCATATCCTTCGCCAGGTGCGAAACCACGCGGCGACTCGCGCGTATCTCCCCTGGATCCTCATGCCCCGACCCCGCTCTTCGCCCCTTCCGTTCGCCTCACTCGCTCCGTTCGCCGTCGTTTTCGCGACCGCGTGCAGCACGCCCAGCGCCGCTCCGAGCGATGCCGGCGCCGTGAGCGACGGCGAGGTCGTCTCCTGCCAGAGCGATCCGCGCATCGACACGTACACCGCGAACATGACGAAGGCGTCGACGAGCGGCGCCGTCAAGGTGACGCTCGTGTCGAGCGATCCTGGTCCGCCGACCCACGGGACGAACACTTGGTCGATCAAGGTGACCGACGGCGCCGGCGCCGCGCTCGTGAGTCCCACCATCACGGTGACGCCGTTCATGCCGGACCACGGACACGGCACCTCGGTGCGCGCCGTCATCACGGCCCAGCCCGATGGGAGCTACTCGATCACTCCGCTCTATCTCTTCATGCCCGGCGTGTGGCGCGTCACGATCGCCGTCAACGTCGGCGACGCTGCCGCACCCGAGTCGGTCGTGTTCGTCTTCTGCGTCGCGGGCTGACCTTCGGCGCGGTCGCGGCGTAACGGACCGTTACGAGGCGGTAACGTCACGCATTTCCGTTTGTCCCTTGGTTCCGAAACTGCACAGTGCAAAGTGGATGCGCGCTTCGCATGCGACTTGGCTTCTCGCACTGGTGCTGCTCGCCGCTCGCTCCGCGCGCGCCGCGAAGGACGAGGCACCGGAGCGTCCGCCGATGCCCGAGCCGATCTTGACGGAGTCGGTCACCGATCTCGACGGGACCGAGGCGGGCGAGCTCGAGATCGAGCTCAACGCGTCCACGCTCCGCGCGCGTCGCGGCGGCGCGTATCTGCACCAGGGGAGCCTCGAGGTCGAGTGGCTCGTGACGAAGCGACTCGGACTCCGCATCGAGCCGCTCGCGAGCCGAGGTCGTGATCCCGGCGCGGTGGAGGCGAAGACGGAAGCCGGCGCGAGCGCCGGCGTGTCGTGGAAGCTCTTTCAGGATTTCGCGCACGACTTCCACGTTCAGATCGAAGCGCTCGGGCGCGTGCCGTGGGATCAAACGTCGATCATCGCCCAGCCCGGAGATCCCGAGCTCCCGTTCGTGCTCGACGTGCGCACGGGCGCGCGCGCGGGATGGTTGACCGTGCGAAGCGGTCTAGGCGTCGGCGCCGGCGGATCGAGCGCCCACGCGCCGGTGCGCGCGAGCCTCGCGCTCTTGACCAACTTCGAGGCCTCCGGAAGGTTCGGCTTCTGGGGAATCGAGCTGGACGCCGACGCGGCGCGCGACGATCCGTTCGTGCTCGCGCTCAACATCGTCCCCGACCTGACGCCGACCGGATTGCCTTTCCGTGTCGGGCTCGCGCTGCCGTGGAACCTGGTCGGCATTTCATCGGCCGAGCCCGGACTCGGCATCTTCGTGCGAGTCTTCTTCGTCAGCGGGCGTGAGAGCGAATTCGGTCGCGGCCCGCCAAAGGGGCGCTGACGATCGACACCGTCGACCGAATGGCACCACCGGGCTCGGGGATTGGGAGATTGCCATGTATCGCAAACCCCTGAGACGAAGGCGGCGGCGTTGCCGTTCCATACAGAATGCCTAGATATCCATACGTCGCGGCGTGCTCTGCGAGCGTCGGCTCGGAAGGCGACGCCGTCAGGTACCCGCGAATCGCGACGACGCCGGTGCGATCGAGCGCGCCGAGCGCGTCGAGCGCTTCCCACGCGCCTTCGTTGCGCGAGAAGGCCTCGAGCTCGCGCAGCATGCGCTCGGGCGACTCGCTCGACACCTCGGCGGCGTTCGTCCAAAGGTAATAGGCATCGACGCGCGTCCCCCAACGATGGTGCATGTGCACGACGTCATCCAGCACCTCGCGCGTGCACTCCGAGAGGTCGGCGACCAGGAGAATGCGAGGCAGGGTGTTCACGCGCGCGCCCGCACTTTCTCCGGCAGATCGTCGACGTCAATCGGGCGACCACGCGCGATCGCGGTCGCGTGCGAGAGCGCCCACGTCAGCTCGCGCACGTTGCCGGGGAACGGATGGCGCGCGAGCGCGTTCCACGCGCGCGACGTGAGCGTATGGGTCGTGGATCCTCGTGGCGTGACGTCGCGAAGGACGTCGAGGACGAGCGCGCACAGATCGCCGACGCGCTCGCGGACCGGCGGAACGTGGAGACGAATGGCGCTGAGCCGGTAGTAGAGCGGTTCGAGAAAATCTCGAATGGCCAATCCCGGACTAGGAGCCTCGCGCGTCGTCGCGACGAGTCGCACGCCGAGCGGTTGCCAATCCGCATCTCGCCGAGCGAGGAGCGTGGGCGCCTCGATGAGTCGAAGCAGGCCGGCCTGCGCGTCCGGCGCGAGCGCCTCGATGCCGTCGAGCACCAACGTCCCATGCTCCGCGGAGCGAAACCAATCGTCGTGCGGGGCGCGCGAAGCGTCGGTGTCGTCGTCCGGGGATCGACGCAGCAGATCTGCGATCGCATCGCACGGAACGACGACGAACGGACCGTCACGCCGCGCGCTCTCCGCGTGGACGATCCTCGCGACGACGTCTTTCCCGGTCCCTTCCTCGCCCGTGACGAGCGTCGGCGCGTCGCTCTGCGCGGCGACGCCGACGCGATCGACCAGAGCGCGCATCGCCGCCGAAGTGCCGACGAGGCGTCCCCCGGCATGCTTTGCGACGATCGAGGCGCGCGCCTCTTCGACCCTCCTCCGAAGCGCGCATCGCTCCGCGATGGGCTCGACGACCGTCCGCATCAGCTCTTCCGGATCGAACGGCTTCGTCACGTAGTCCACCGCACCGTCGCGGAGCGCGCCGACCGCGTCAGGAATGTGGCCGAATCCGGTCATGATGACGACGGACGTCCCGGGAGCGTCGCGGCGTATCCGCCGAAAGAGGGAGATCCCGTTGCCTCTCGGAATGTGAACATCGCAAATGACGAGATCGAAGCGCGACGCGCCAATGAGCTCGCCGGCCGACTCTCCGTCGCCGGCCTCGGTGACGTGGTGCCCGGCACCGAGGAGCGCGTCGGCGACGCTCATGCGAACATCTTCGTCGTCTTCGACAAGCAGCACGTCGAGCATGGCGCCTCACTCTCTCTCTGTCGCGCGATTCAATGCAACGTGCGCGCCGCGTGCTGCGTCAGCTCACGCGCACAGCGATCCGTCCGCTCTCCAGCGCATCGGCGGTCGCGGCGCCGCTCGCCTTCGGAAGCGTCACGGCGAAGACCGCGCCACCGCGGCTGCTCGAATGGACGTGAACCGTCCCGCCGAGCGACTCGCAGAGCCTCTTCACCGTCGCGAGCCCGAGGCCGAGGCCTGGCTGCGTCACCCCTTCCGCGCGCACGTACGGTTCGAAGATCGCCGTCTCGAGCCCCGACGGAACGCCGGGCCCGGTGTCCTCTACTTCGATGTGCACGGCATCTCCGCGCTCGCCGACGCGAATCGTTACGCGCTTGAGCGCGCTGTCGCTCATGAACTTCGCGCCGTTGCGTACCAGGTTCGACATGATGCTGAAGAGCACGCCGCGGCTGCATGAGACCGTGCACGGCTCGAACGGCTCGACGATCATTTCGGGGCGATCGGCGGTCTCCGCCTCACGCGCTTCGGCGACGACCTCTTCCACGATCTCGCCGACGTCGGCGTGCGCGTTCGTGTCCGGTCGTCCGCCCGAACGCGCGAACTCGAAGATCCCGTCGACCATCGTCTGCGCGCGCTTCACGCATGCGCGCGCGCGGACCATCGCGTCCTTCAACGAAGGATCCGATTCGCTCGCGCGCTTGAACGCGGTCAGGCAATACGTGAGCGCCGAGAGCGGGCTCAAGAGATCGTGCGCGACGCGCTTCCCGAAGAGCTCGAGCTCGTCGGCGCGTCGCTCGACGATCTCGCCGTGTTGGCGCATCAGGTTCGTGTGCACGCGGAAGAGTCGCCAGACGCGGATCCCCGCAGCGATGCCGAGCAGCACGCTGAGCGCGTCGAGGCCGATGGCCGTGAGGTGCGTCGCTTGCCGCGTCGCCTCGATCTGGTTCACCGCGGTATACGCGTGCGCCGCGTTGAACTTCACGAGCCGCTGCAGGAGCATCGCCACGCGCATCGCCGTCGATCGCACCTCACGGTCCGCGGTGATGCGAGCGCCCGCCTGGTCGTGCGCCGCGACCTGATCGAAGAGATGCGCGAGACCGCGATCGAACTCACGCAGCGCAAGCGGAACGTCCGCGTAGAGCGGTCGTTCGCCATCGAAGTACGGCGTCTCCAAGTATTTCATCAGCTCGGTATCGACGCTCCTCCGATCGCGCTCGATCGCGAGGCGCGCCGCCGCCTGAGCTTCCGTCGCGAGGTCGGGGTAATCGTCGCTCGTCGCCTCGAGGTCTCGCACGAGGTCGGACGCGGCGACGAGGTGGTCGAGGCTCGGAAGCGCGTTCGTGAGAAGCGTGTGCGTCTCGGTCTCGATACGCGAGCTTCGCCAGCTCGTGAACAGCGTCGATGCGATGAACGCGAACGCCATGGCCGCGAACGCGGTGAAAAGTCGCCGCCCGTAGGCGACGTCGGTGGTAGTCGATTCGGACGACATGGCGTTCCCTCGTTGGCGTCAGTCGTCGATGTCGGCGTCGGAGATTCCGTGCGCGCGCAGCTTCTCCCACAGGTTCTTGCGCGATATGCCGAGTAGCTCGGCGGCGCGCGATCGCTTTCGTCCCGCGGCAGACAGCGCACGAAGAAGGTATTCGCGCTCGAAGCGCTTCAGCTCGAGGCCGAGAGGCCGGACGTCCGCGGGAGGACCGGGCGCCGTGGTCGAACCCAACACGTCCTCGGGCAGATGCTGCACGTCGATGGTCGCGCCGCGCGAAAGAACGACCGCATGCTGGATGGCGTGCGCGAGCTCACGCACGTTTCCGGGGAACGCGTAGCTCATGAGCGCCGCCCAAGCGCCGAGCGACACTTCGGGGAGCGGCTGCTCGGGCGACACGAAGCGTCGGAGAAAATGATGGAGCAAGACGGGCAGATCCGAGCGTCGCTCGCGGAGCGGCGGCAGCGACAGGCCGACACCGTTGATACGGAAATAGAGATCGGAGCGAAACGCCCCCTCGGCGGTGCGCGCCTTCAGATCGCGGTTCGTCGCCGAAACGATTCGCACGTCGACCTTGATCGATTGGTTGGTGCCGAGCGGCTCGATGCATCCCTCTTGCAGCACACGCAGGAGCTTCGCCTGCGCCGACATGGGCATCTCGGCGATCTCGTCGAGGAGCAGCGTCCCTCCGTCAGCTGCCTGGAAGCGACCCTCGCGCCTGCGCGCCGCGCCGGTGAACGCGCCGCGCTCGTAGCCGAAGAGCTCGGCCTCCAGGAGCGTGTCCGGGAACGCCGCACAATTGACGGCGACGAAGGGGCGTTTGCGTCGCGGGCTCATGGTGTGGAGCAAGCGCGCCGCGAGCTCCTTTCCCGACCCGCTCTCACCCGAGACGAGCACCGGCGCGTCGCTCGGCGCGATGGTCGCAATCCGGTCGCGCAAACGCGCCATCGGCGGTGAGGTCCCGACGAGCAGACCCGCCGCTCCGTCGCCCGCGAGCGGCGCGTCACGAATTGCACGGTGCAGCTCGTGCGCTTCCGTTATTCGCGCGACGCGTGAGAGGAGCTCATCCATCTCGAACGGCTTCGTCAGGTAGTCGTTCGCCCCCTCCTTCACCGCCGCGACCGCGTCGGGAACGGCGGCAAACGACGTCATCAAGATGACGTCGGGCTGCGGAACGCCACGTCGCGCGTGCCGCAAAATCGTCAGGCCGTCCGACTTTGGCAGCCGAATGTCCGAGACGACGAGATCGAAGGACAGCGCGTCGAGCATGCGAAGCGCCTCGTCCCCGTCGCTCGCGCTGGTCACGCCATGGCCTGCGTCGCGGAGCGCGCTCCCGACGAAGTGGCGAACGTCGGTGTCATCGTCGACGACGAGAATGGAGAGCATGTAACGAGATCGTAGCAAGACGAGGACCCGCTCGACAGCGCGCGCGGACAGTCGCTTCGAGCGTCACCGCTCGGTAACGCTCGTCACCGAAATGAACCGCTCGCCCGTCACGGTTTGCACTTGGTCGGTTGCGTCGCAGGTACTTTGTCGGCCTGCACGCTGAGGTTGGTCGTCGTCACGCACGACAGCTGCGTGCGATCCTCGAAATATTTGTCGGTCGCGGTCGCCGGCGTCCACTCGAGCGCTGCGCCGACTTGCCACGTCGACATCGCGTTGCGAACCCCCACGTCGAGATCGCCGCTCGCGACGAGATCGTCGAGCACGTCGAGACCCATCGGCTGGAGTCGCACGCGCATCGTCACGCGATCCGGAACGCCCATGATCGTTCCGTTTCCGCGCGGCCAGCTCTGGACGATGTGCGTCTGGTAAAACCGCGGGTCCATCGGATCGAACGTCGCCTGACCGGGGAGCGCGCTGCCGTCGGTCGAGCTCGCTTGCCAGAACATGTGCACTTCTTTGTTTGCGTCGTCGAACATGCAATCGCGGAAGAGCCACAGATCCGGATCCGTCAGCTTGGTTATGGGCGAGCCGTCCGCGACGACGCCACTTTGGTAGATGACATTCGCGCCTTGGTACGCGACGAGCTCGACCCACGCGCGGCGATCTTGCGATGCACCGCTCGGCCAGCTGTGGCCCGCGGCGACGTTGTCGAGGATGACGCGAAGGCTGGACACCCCGCCGCCGAGAGGTGCGACGCAGAGCGCGCTTTGCAACGTCGCGTCGAGGAACGACTGGACCTGCTTCTTCTGGTCGTCGGCCTCGGGAAACGGAGCGAGCGCGACATCGACGCCGGGGAATCCGTGCGCGTGCGCGCGACGCGCGAAGACGCCGGGTGCCTGCGCGATCGGTTGCAACGTCGCGCTCTGCACCATGTGGCACTGCCCGCACGTCGCGCCGCCGGGAGCCTTTGCGAAGACGGTCTTCTGCCACTCGGCGAACGTGCGCTCGAGCGCGACGCCGTGGCCGTTGACGATGTCGTGGCACGTGCCGCACAGCTGCGCGGACTCGATGCGATCGCGATCGTGCAGCGGCGAGTAACCGGCGCGGTGCGCGGTGTTCGCGACCGGATCCTTGAACGACCCGCGCATGACGAGATCGTTGGAGAGGACGAGCGCGCCGTTGTGCGTGTCGGTCACGCTGTCGGTCGAATGGCAGAAGAAGCAGGTGACCCCTTTGAGCTTCGCCGGCACCGTCGCCAGGTTGAGCCCGTCGGTGGTCGCGCCCTCGCGCACCGCCATCGGCGCGTGGCAATTCACACAGAACGATCCGAGCGCGCCGTTGGTCTCGCGTTGCCCGCGCTTGTTCATCGCGAGGAAGACCGGATCGTCGGCCGCGTAGGCGTGCATGCTCCCGGACCACTGCTTGAAGTGATCGGCGTGGCAGCTCTTGCACGTCTCGGGATCGAGCACGGTCGCGCGATCCAAATACGTCGGACCGGCGTCCTTCGTCGTGCAACTCGCGATCGCGCACGCGATGGCGGCGAGCAACGTCGCGCCGACGAGGAACTTCGTCATCGCTTCGCTCCGGCCGCGATCCATTGAGCGATGGCGCACTTCTCCGCGTCGAGGAGCGAGTTGGGACCGCGCGGCATGTGAACGTTCGGGTCTGTGGAGTCGATGCGAATCATCAGGAGACTGCACGCCGCGTCGCCGGGGAGGACGCGCTTCTTTCCGTCGGTCGTGCCGAGGAGGAGCGCGTACGCGGCGTCGGCGTCTTGGAAGACGAGGCCGCCCATCGCGGCGTCGGAAGTATGGCACGTGCCGGTGCCAGTCGCGCACGTCGGGTGGAGCGTCTTGTCGAAGATCGTTTGGTAGACGGGCGGATCGTAGAGCGGCTTGCACGCGAGCGAGAGCCCGGACACGCACGCGAGCGGCGCAGGATCGGTGTGCGAGGTACAGCTCGCGATCGCGATCGCGGCACCGGCGGCGAAGAGAACACAAGCGCGAAGCATTCGAAGAACTGGATTGTAGCGGAGATCACGCGCGTCGCCGTTCAAGCAGGCGTTCAAAGTTCCGGTCGCGCGCCGAAAAGCGACGCGAGCGCCGGTATCGCACCTGGCGCGCTGGCAGTCCGAGCGCGATAAGGCCTCGGCGTCTCGCTGGAGGGAACCCATCATGACGTCGCTCACCGATTCACAAAGGCTCGTGCGCACGCGCGAGCGCGAAGAGATGGTCAAGCACGCCGCGTCGCTGACGGCGTCGGTGCACAAGGACGCTCCGATGCCGCGCGCGAGCGCGAGCGCCGACAGCTCGGGCTTCGTCGACATGTCGGCGTTCTCCGCGGCGGATCCGAATTGGATCGAACGCGCGCTCGCGTCGGCGCGCGGAAACGCGCCGGCGACGAAGCGTCCGCAGCCGACGCCGACGGTGCGCGGGATGTTGCTCGCGCCGCAGACGTTGGCGCCGGTGGCGATTTCGGATTTGGTGGATTCGCGTGCGTCGAAGACGACCCCGCGTCAGCGCCGGTCGGCGTTCGTGGCGGGGATGGTCGGCGCGTCGTTCGTAATCGGCGTCGCGGCGATCGCGGTGAAGGCGCTGCTGCCGGTGCCGGCCGCGGTCGCGATGATTGGCGTGAGTGAGGAGATGCGAGGGGCGGCGATCGCGATTTGGATCGCGCCGCCGATCTCGACCGCGCTCGCGACGCCGACCCCGACCTCGACGCCGACGCCGACCCCGACCTCGACCTCGGCCTCGGCCTCGACCTCGACCTCGACCTCGAAAGCGCCTCCGCCGAAATCTCCCGCGCGCGCTCAACCCGTCGGCCCACGTCCCAAGCCCGCCCCCGTCGGCGCGGCTCGCCCCGCACCGGGCGGCACCCCCTCGCTCGAAGAGATGATGCGTCGCGCGGCCCAACCTCCGCCCGCCAAGCCGAAGAAGTAGACTCCATGCATGCGCGTCGCGCCGCTCGTCTTGCTCGGCGCTCTCGTCGTCGCGAGCGTCGCGGCGTCGTGTAGCCATCGCGGCGCGTCGCCCGCGCCGTCGGCGAGCGACGATCCAAAGCTCGATCCGGCGACGTGCGGCGGATGCCACGCCGAACAATTTCGCGCGTGGTCCGGCAGCATGCATGCCTACGCTGGCGACGATCCCGCCTTCGTCGCGATGAACGCGCGCGCGCAACGCGAGACCAACGGCGCGATCGGATCGTTCTGCGTGCAGTGCCACGCGCCGATGGCGCTGCGCCTCGGGCTCACCACCGACGGGACGAACCTCGCGTCGTTGCCGGCGAAGCTGCGCGGCGTCACCTGCTTCGTCTGCCACTCCGTGGACGAGGTTCGCGGCACGCACGACGCTCCGCTCCACTTCGCGACCGACGGCGCGATGCGCGCAGGCATCGCGGATCCGATCGCGACCGACGCGCACCCGAGCGTCTACTCGGCGCTCCACGATCGCGAACGCGTCGACTCCGCGCAGCTCTGCGGAAGCTGCCACGATGTACAGACGCCGGCGATGGTCGACGCCGAACGCACGTTCGCGGAGTGGCGCGGATCGATCTACGCGCACGACGATCCGCAGCACCGACGCGCGTGCGGGAGCTGCCACATGCCCGCGAGCGACGGCGTGGCGGCGAACGTTCCCGGTGCGCCGATCCGGCGCGTGCACGATCACGCGATGCCGGGCGTCGACGTCGCGCTCGGGCCGTTCGCGGAGACCGACGCGCAACGCAAGGCCGTTCAGTCGATGCTCGATCCCGCGATCGTCGCGCGCCTCTGCGTGAAGCCGGCGCAAGCGAAGCTCTCCGTCGAGCTCACCCTCGACAACCGCGGCATCGGCCACGACTGGCCGAGCGGCGCGAGCCACGATCGCCGCGCGTGGGCGGAGATCGTCGCGTACGCCGGCTCGCAGATGATCTTCCAGAGCGGCGTCGTCGCGGAGGGTCAGTCGATCACCCTGCTCGCCGATCCGGCGTTGTGGCTGCTCCGCGAACGATTGCTCGACGCGCGCGGCGGCGACGCGCGCTTCCTCTGGCAAGCCGCGTCGTTCGACGTCGCGTCGCTCCCGCCGAAGGTCACCGACGTCGCGAGCGATCCGAGCTTCGATCGCTCCGTCACGAAGTCGTGGCTCGTCGACGCGACCGCCGACAAGATCACCGCGCGCGTTCGCATCGTCCCGATCGGTCTCGACGTCATCGACGATCTCGTCGCGTCCGGCGATCTCGATCCGTCGCTGCGCGCGAAGGTCCCCGTCTTCACGCTGCGCTCGACCGTGCTCGAGTGGAGCGCCGATCGCGGATTGCCGTCGTGCGTGCCCTAGCTACGTGTGCGCCGGCTCGGTGGCTACCTCTTGTGCGCCTGCGCGGCGCCGAGCTGCTTCGCGATCTTCTCCCCGCCGAACGCGCGCGTGATCGTCGAGACGAGGCCGGGGCTCACGCCGGCGAGGAACGCGCCGAACGATTGCTCGAACGCGGCGACGTTGATCTCGGCGGGGTTCTTTCGCACCGCGCGGAGGACGGCGGTCGCGACGTCTTCGGGTGAGCGCGTTCCGGTCCCCTTCGGAAGCTTGACGCCCGTGCTCGCGAACATCCCGGCGTCGCGAATGAAGCCAGGGAAGACGGTGCTCACGCCGACACCGGACGCGCGCAGATCTTCGCGCAAGCAGAGCGAGAAGCCGCGCAGCGCGAACTTGGTCGCCGAGTACATGCTCGACCCGCCCGCCGCGACCTTCCCGGAGATCGACGAGATGAAGACGATCGATCCGCGCCGTCGTTCCGCCATCCCCTCGCCGAGCTTGCGGGCCATGAAGATCGGCGTGCGGAGGTTCACGTCGAGCGCGCGATCGAGCTGCTCGTCGGTGAACTCCATCAAGTGTCCGGTGCACGGCAACGCCGCGTTGGCGACGAGGATGTCGACCGCGCCGGCCTCGGCGATCGCGCGGTCGACGTCTTCGCGGCGCGCGAGATCGGCGACGATGACGCGCGCGCCGAGCTCGTCGGCGATCGGCTGAAGCGCGTCGGCGCGGCGACCGGAGACGACGATGCTCGCGCCGGCTTTCGCAAGCGTGCGCGCGATGGCTTGGCCGAGGCCGCCGTTGGCGCCGGTGATGAAGGCGGTCGTGCCGGGTGTGATGTCCATGGTCCCTAGTGTGCGTCCGATTCATGACGAACGTCGATTTCGATCTTCTCGGGGCGCGTCTTCGCGCTCTCGCAGTGGCGTCGTCCGTTCTTGCGACGTAAGAGATTGCGTCGTCGTCGCGAATATCTCGTCGAAGAGACGTTGGTTCGCCGCGCATCGGCCGACCCCACCTCGGGAGACATCGCAAATGAAGATCAAGCACATCGTCGGTTCGCTTCTCATCGCAGGTGTTTGTGTCGCGATGGCCGGCATGGCCAGCGGCGATCCGGGCGCAGGAGTGCCCGCGCATCCGGGCGGCACCCGCGGTGTCCCCCCTCATCCGGCGCCGGCCGTCGGCAACCTCCCGTCACTCGATCTGGTGACATTGCGGAGCGTCTCGGTCTCGTGCGCGAGCGAGGACGTCGCGCAACAGAAGTTCTGCGACACGAACAACTCGTGCACGACGACGCGCGACTCGTGCTTCCCGTACAAGTGCGACTCCGCCGCGAAGACGTGCGCGATGACGTGCTCCGTCGATGCGCACTGCTCGAAGGGCGCAAAGTGCGCCGCGGGCAAATGCGAGCTCGCGCCGCAGGTGCCGACCTGCTCCGCCGACCGCGCGACCTCGATCCACCCGACCGGCGCCACGTCGCGCTGCCTGCCGTTCGCGTGCGACCGTGGAACGGGCGCCTGCTCGAAGGTCTGCGGCACGACCGACGACTGCGCGCCGGGCTTCGTCTGCGACTCGACCGGCTCGAGGTCTTGCAACCGCGTCGGTGGTTGAGCCGCTTCAACGGCCGCCGATCGGCGCGTTCTTCGAGCAGTCGACGCCCGCGGCGGGGACTCCGTGCTAGCTTCGCCGCACCGTGCCTCGCCCGGTCGATGCGATCACCAAAGCCGAGTGGCTCGTTCACCGCGAACGGCTGGTGAAGTTCGCCTTCTACCGGACGAGATCCCACGAGCGCGCGGACGATCTCACGCAGGAAGCGATGCGGCGCGTCGTCGACGACAACTGGGAGCCGTGGGACCCGACCACGCATCCGGACATCGTGCGCTACATGATGAGCATCGTGAATCGCCTCATCGCGAACAAGCGGACGGAAGCGGCCACCCACCGCGAGATCGCGATGTCGTCGGCGGAGAAGTCGTCGCGCGCCGAGCGGCGTGCCGAGCGCGAAGCAGATCGAATGCCGGCGGCGCAGCGATCGCCGGAGGAAGCGGTGGTCGCGGCGGACCTCGCGTCGCGTCGCATCACGATGCTGCGCGCGCGCCTCGCAGAGAGGAACGACACGCTCGCGCTCCTGTGCCTCGAGCGCTTCATGCAAGGGATCGACAAGCCGGCCGAGCTCGCGCTCGCGCTCGGGACGACGATCGCGGAGGCGATCAAAGCGCGCGACCGTGTCTTCTACCAAGCGGAGCGCGTCGCGCGGGATCTCGGCGACGAGGAGGAGACCGACGAGGCGAGCGCGAAGGACGACGCCGAGGACGCGCACACGAACGGCGACGCGAGCGCGCACGACAACGACGCGCCCGACAGCCGCGAAGAGGTCGCATGACGATCCCGAAGCTTACGCCGCAAGAGACGTGGGACGCGATCATGAAGGGCGCGGACGAAGCCGCCGACGCCGAGATGGATCGCATCGTTTCGCTCTCGGAAGCCGAGCTCCACGCCGAGCTCGCCGCCGACGGCTTCGACGTCGCGGCAGAGCACGCGCGCGGCGTGAAGCTCGTCGACGAGCTCTTCGCGCAGCGCGACGCGGAGAAGGACGACGCCGCCGGGCTCGCGGCCGAGCGCGCGCGCATCGCTCGGATCAGCGCGCGCCTCGTGAAGGTCCCGCGCGTCGAGCTCCTAGCGCGCGTGCGCGCCGCGCGGATCGATCCGCGTCTCCCCGCGCCCGTCGCGGTCATGTTCCGAAACCGCGACGACGCCGAGCCAACCGACGACGAGCTGCGCACGCTGCTCGCGCAGCTCGAAGCGCACATCGAGCGCGCGGAAGAGAAGTGAGCGCCGAGACGACGCGCGCTGCCCCGACGCCGCCGACGGGCCTCGCCGCCGCCATCGCCGCGGCCCGCGCACTCCACGCCGTTCGCCCCATCCTCTCAGCCGCCGCGATCCACATCGAGCGCATCGCGTTTCGCGCGGGCGCGACGGTCGTCTGGGGCGCGACCGGCGCGGCCGACGCGCACGTCACCCGCGGGCGCGACGTCGCGTACATCTGCGTCGACGAACGCCAACGCGGAACGCCGCGCGGCCGCTTCTCGATCGCGCACGAGCTCGGACACTGGCTGCTGCATCGCGACGTCGACGCCGACGCCTTCGAGCGCATTCACGCCGGCGGCGCCAAGACCGGACGCGACTTCAAATACGAAGCCGAAGCGAACACGTTCGCGAGCCACGTGCTCACGCCGCACGAAGTCTTCGCGCCGATGTGCTGCGCCGCGCGTCCCGCCGTCGCCGACGTCGACACCGTCGCGCGCGCGTTCGGCGTATCGCTCATGGTCTGCGGCCACCGCTACGCGGAGATCGCGCCGAGCGCGTGCGCGTTCGTCGAGAGCTACGGCGGACAGATCTCGCGCGTGACGCGCTCGACTGCGTTCCGCGGCGTCGCAGTGCAGCGGCGAAAGCTCGAAGAGGGGACCGCGGCGTTCGCGCTCGCGAACGGCGACGCGAGCGGCGAGGGATGGCGCGTCGTGCGCGGCGACGTGTGGGGACGCGACGGGATCGGCGGCGCCGAGATGATCGAGCACGCGATCGCGATTCCGGAGTCCGGCGCCGTCGTCAGTTGGTTGTGGCACGCCGACGGAAGAGGAGACCGAGGCGCGCCGAGGTCGGACGGAGCCGATCGAAGGTGATCGGTCGCCGCTCCGAGCTGGTCGCGAGCCGATGCGGCGACGATCGGCCGCCGCCGGAGGCTGGCCGGAGCCGATCGGAGGTTGGCCGGAGCCGATGCGATCGACGAGCTCGAAGCTCGGAGCGGGTACCCACGTCGATTCGGAGGCTACGGAGCCTCTCTTCGATGCGAGCTCGTCGAAATATCGGCATGGGTATCCTCTTTGTCGGCTCCCATGGCCGCCGCGGCGACGCGGGTACCTGATGAGGTCGGCTCTCCATCCTCTTTGTCGGGTTCGGTGCGCATCTTCGCCGTGTCGAGGCCGGCTTCGCGTCCGCGGCATGGTTGCCGACCCCGAGATCACGCGCGCCACCCTCGAGCGCCTCGACGGCGCGCGCCACATCGAGACCTGGGCGCTCCTCTCTACGGCGCCGGTGCGCTCACCGCGACGCCACTGAGGCTGACCGCCGTCTGCGCGAAGAGCCGCCCGTTGATCGACGCGCCAGTCTTCAGGGTGACGGCGGTCTTCGAGAGGACGATGCCTTCGGCGTGCGACGTAGTCCCAAAGTCCACGAGGCCGGCAACCTGCCAGACGATGTTCTTCGCCCGCGCACCGCCGCTCAGCTTCATCTTCGTCGCCGCGCTCATCGTGAGATCGCCCGTCACCTGGAAAATCCAAGTGTCGTTCGCGGCGCCGGCCAACGTGATGTCGGTCGGAATGGTGACCGTCGAAGTCCACTTGTAAAGGCCCGGGGCGATCGTCAGTCCGCCGATTGCTCCCGCGGTGCCGAGATTGAGGGTCGGATTGGGGCGTCCGGCCGCGTCGGTGTACGCCGTCATCATGTTGTTCACGGCCGTCGTCAAAAGGTTCGGCGTCGGCGGATCGTTGTCCGACGCGAACACGCTTCCGGTGACTTGGGGAGTCGTCCAACGCGTACCGGCTCTCGTCATCACGAAGCCCGTGATGGAGCTCGCCCCAAAGGGGCTAATCCCGATGTCGCCGGTGATGGCGGACGTCGGCACGTTCGAGATGCCCGACTCTGCCAGAATCACGTACGCGCCAGCGGCTCCGAGATTCACCGGCGCAGGGCCAATCGGCGCGATCGCGGTGGTCGTGAACTTCCACGTATACGGAGCGACCATCGCGTTGCCGGCAACGTCCTTCGCCCCCGTCGTGATCGTCGCGGTGTATGTCGTGTTGAGCGCGAGACCGGCGGTGGGTGTGAAGGTGGCCACGGCGTTCGAGTAGGTCACCGTGCCATCAACGACGGTCGCGCCTTGCTTCAGGCCGAACGTCGCGCCGGTGATCGTGAGCGGATCCATCTGCTCGCTGAACGTCGCGTCGATCGATGCCGTGGAGACACCGGTCGCGTTGTCGGACGGATTCGTGAGGACGACCGTCGGAGGCGTCGTGTCGGGCGGACCATCCGCGTCACCGAGAGATCCATCGCCCAAAGGCGCGCCATCGTGCGCGAGCGCGTCGCCCCCCGCTCCTGCGTCGCCCGCCGTGTCGGAGCCACTGTCGGAGCAAGCCGCGAAAGGCGCGGCCAACGGGAAAAGAATGACGAGGCGAGCAACGTGCCTGATAAGCGCAGACGATCGAAGCATGTAGGAATCTCCGTTCAAGCGATGCTCGCTGCTTTGCGCAGCGAGTGAACGATCCTACGATCGCGCCGCAGGATGCGCACCCCTATACGCAACTCCTGGATCCGACGACTCGGTCACGTGAGAGCGTCCGTCGCCCCGAATTTTCAGTCGCGTTCAATGCCAGATTGGTGTCGACCGATCGAACATTGGTTGCGTTCGATACGGTATCGGTCGCATTCGACTCCGTATTGCACGTCGACGAGAATTGCGACGGGATATGCGACCGCGCCATCGCGGCGTGCGGAGTTGCACAGGCGACGTGCATCCAAGGATCCCTCCCGTAGCGCTAGAGCGTGCGATCGCGAAGCGTGCGCGATCTCGACCGTGACGGAGTCGTCGTATAACGTCGCCACGAAGCCGCGCGCCATGGACCAACCGCCGACCGCCGCTCGTCAAATCGACATTCGGCCCGACGGGCCAGGGCTTACCGGGAGCGGCCTCATTCAAGGCGGACTGTGGCTGCTCGTCGCCGGTCTGCTGACGCTGTTGCTCGCCATCGTGGGTGCGGCGCTGGAGATGTCGGGCGGATCGGCTTGGATTTGGGTAGGAGGCGCTCTCGCGTTCGTCGGTGGCGGCGCGATGGTCTGGTTCGGCGCGTTCCGCTTCGTCACGTTCGTGCGGGTCTCCGTGGTTGGTGACGACGTCGCGATCGATTGGCGGAGCCGCAGTGGCGTCGCCAGAACGCAGCGCGTGAAGCTCCACGATGTCGTCGAGGTCGTCCTCACAGACGCGCCGAACTCGGGTGTCCGCAGCTACGACCTCGTGGTCGGCATGAAGAACGGACAGATCGGGTTGAATAGCCTCGGGGTGTCGACCAACCATCCCGACAAGGTCGCCTTCTTCGGCGACGAATGCACGCGCTTGGCCCAATTCCTCGGCGTGCCCGGGCGACGTGAGAGCCGCGAGTAGCTACGCACGCCCTACTCGCTCCACGCCCGACTCGCCCCGCGCCCCCACTCGATCAGAGGACGCCTCGATGCCAAAGAGTGGGCGATTCCTGCCGATCAACATACGCGCATAAGAACTGATCTCGGTAATCTCCGCCGCCTCCGGCGCTTCTCGCGCGCTACCCGCTTCCACCGCTTATCCGCCCCGGGATCATCAGTCCACCGCGCCCGGCTCGAACGTGCGGCCCCAGCGATGCAGCTTGCCCGGTGGAAATTCGCCGGCGTGTTCCTTCCACCAAGCCGAGACCTCGGATTTCTCGAGCTTGGTCACGGGATCTCCGCCAAGGTCCTCGCGAAAACACGCCGCACCCGTGTGGATCCGGAGTTGATCGCGCACATGGAGTGGATCTTCTGCGAGCTTTGCGGACAGATTTCCCAGATCGATCGGTTTCCCTGAGCGGTAACAGACATCCGCGGAGAACTTCGCCTTTGCACCAGCCCACCACTTGTCGAGCTCGGCTTCGCTGACGCGCTTGTCTCGTCGTGCACCCGGGCGTGAACCCGCCCATGCCTCGAGGTACCAGATCGCGATCCCCGCCTGCTCGCCGTTCGCACGGATGACCTCCATGAAGCTCTCGGCCTCCTTCACTCGCCCGATGTAGAGACTCGTGCGCAGTCCCTCCTCGACGACCTCGGCCTTCGGATCGCGTAGCGTCTGGCGCACCGCGGCCGCGACGCCGGGAGCGGCAAAATACGACAGTGCGATCGCGGCGCTGGAGCGGAGATCGGCGCCGGCGTCGGGATCGTCGTGATCGACACTCGTCGCGAGCTGGCAGACGAGCGGCGCAAGACTCTGATCTCCCAGCTTGGCCATGGCCACTGCGACGATGAGCGCGAGATCGAGGTCGCCGATCTCATCCTCGAAGCACTTCAGCCACGCAATTCCCTTGGGGAGCTTCTCGCCGGTCTTGCCGACGATTGGCATCGCCACCTTGCGGAGCACCCCCACCTGCTTCGGATCGCCATGATCACCGAGAGCCTGGTACGCGTTTCTGCGCGGAAATCTCTCGACGATCAGCGGTAGGACGCGCGGATCACGAAGCCGTGCGAGCATCGCCAGCGCTGCTGCGCCAACGGAACCGTCCATGCGCGTGACCAGCGGTCCAAGTGTCTCGACCGGATCCGGTAGCTCGATCATCGAAAGCAACGCCGTCATCGCAGGCACCGCGCGCCGCGCACCGAGCGTCTTCAAGATCGCGGGTAGTGCCGCGGGACCGGAGGCGAGCACTGCTTCGTAGCCTGCGAGCTCGCTGGTCTCGGCAACGCGTTTGACGGCCGCCGCCGGAGTCAGAGTCATAGTCCGAGGCCCTTTTTGATATCACGCGCGCGGTTGCTCCAGAACTTTGAGAACTCGGAGTGCTCGTCGTCGCCGCCTCCGGCGCTTCTCGCGCGCTACCCGCTTCCACCGCTTATCCGCCAAGTCGGCGCACAGGCCATGCTCTCCCGAAAGATTCCACATCACCACAGGAAGCCCATTATCCCCGCCACCGCCAACGGGGTCGATGACAGGACCATCGCCGAAAGGGCAAAGGCCCAACGGACAGCGATCGCAGCCTCCATCCTGCTCTCTAGTTGGTCAGGCGTCCCTGGCACGGCGAGTTCGATCGCGGCACCCGCATCACGATACGGGCCGGTGGCGGTCGCGGGCTTCAGGATGACTACAACGGGACCTTCAGGGATGCCGCGCAAGGCTGGCAGAGTCGTCCCGTCCTCCAGTGTTACGCTGCCCGCTTCGTTGCACGTTCCCGCACGCCAGGCGTGGCGGTCGGAGATCTGACGCATCGTGCGCGACCGCCAACCAACCGACAGAATAGCTAGCAGTAGGCCAAAAGCGGCCGCCGCTAGCCAGGCGGCGGGAGGTCCGCAGTCGCGAACAAAGTCCAAGGGGGTTACATCGACTTTCCGAAGAGTCGAGTTCCGGAAAGCGAGCCTGGTTGTGGACATCGTTCCGACGCGACCCGTCGGGCCGTGGGCCGTCTCCACGAACAGCAAGTCGCGGCTGCTATCTCGACGGAGAATCAACCGCCCGCGGTCGTCGTCCTGAACCCACTTGACGAGCCGGTTGACCGATGCGCTCGCGGGCGCCGCATCGCGTACGGGGCTGTCCCTGAGCAACTGGAAGCAGACGTCAAACTTGTTCCCCCATGCCAAGATGCCCACGTCGCCGGCACTAGCCGCGTGACGGGCCGGCGCGCTCTGCTTTTGCGACCAAGGAGGTGGCGGGATCGCGCTGGAATCCTCGGAGGGGGGCTCCGGCAGATCGGCCAGCAGCGGGACGCCGGCAACGTAGCTGCTCCACGTCGGGTTCGGTCGCCGGTATGTGGCGACGGAACCCATCCCTATGAGGACCAAGGAGGCTGCAGCCGCGCACAACGCGAAGCCCATCGCTGTCCGTCGAACGTGGTGGATGCCCCAGCGGGTGCGCGCCACTTCGACCACGGACGCAACGCCTGCGGCGAGGGCGGCTGACGCGACTGGGCCGCCGAAGAGGACGAGCCAGTCCCCGTCGTGATGGAAGTCGCAGTACAGACAGCGCGCCGCATGAACGATTGGATGCACGACAAGCTGAAACGCAAGCCAAGCAACAAGGGGGAGGAACGCAAGCAGGCCAAGAAGGGTGCCCAATAGCATTCCAGTCCCCTCGACCTGCGCCCTCGTACGCCCGATTAAGGGCGCCGCAAACACCGGGGCGAGTCCCATCCATGCCACGGCGACGGTTAAGCCGCTATCCGGTAGTAGCGGTCCGCCAAGCTCGAGTCGTCCACCGACGATCACCACGACGAGCGCCGCTGCTGCAATCAGGCCGCCGTGGACGAGCCATGTCGCGCGTAGGCGAGGGGGCGGCGGCGCGTTCCGGCAACGCGACATTGCGATTGGTTCGGGAAGGTAGGTCATGTCTGTGCTTTGGGAACGTCGACGCCTCTACTCTTGGAAGCGACGCCGCTCCGTTTGGCCGTAGGCCCAGCCGGCGTTGATGAAGGCAACGCTCGCTTCGTCGTCTCCGTAGTACTTGAGGCTGGCCTGGTCGCGCGGCTCTACGTTCGACCCCCAGTCCGATATGTCGAATACAACCTCGAAATCCAAAGAGTAGGCGATTCCTGCCGATCAACATACGCGCATAAGAACTGAACGGTAACCTCCGCCGCCTCCGGCGCTTCTCGCGCGCTACCCGCTTCCACCACTCATCCGCCGCGGACTCCTGAGCGCTAAGGCGACAAGGTGCATGGTACAGAAGAAGGGTGTTCCGCCTCGCGTCCTCAGCGCTCGTGGTGATCTCCGTGGCCTTGCTCCCAACGGGAGCGTGCACCAGCTTCACGCCGACAAGAACGTGCTACCGGCAGGTGGTGAGTGCAGAAACATTACGGGGATCGCTCACGTTCTCATCGCCGGATTTGACTACGTCGGGTGACGTGTCGTTGGACAACCAGAAAACGAGCGCTGAGAACACCTTCCCACCAAACCTGCCAACGTCATTCGCGTTCAGCGATAGACAGAGTGGGGCGATCGAATTCGGCCTGGTCGTTGTTGGGCGACCGGATCCTTCTGGCATCAAGGACCTGTCTTTCGCGCTGTCGGTTCAATCGTTGCCTGGAGTTGGGACGCACTCGCTTAGCGACTTAGGAATGTGCCTTCACGGATGCCCTGCTGACCACCCCTATGTTGCCGCTGGCGGCTGCTACGTCGCACCCGCAGGTTGTGGGAGCGTGGGTTGCGACGCCGGGAGCAGCGTGCCGGACGGCGGCGTCGCGATGGAAGGGTGTACCCAGGTCGTCGGAACGTTCGTCGTTCGCGCGAGCTCGGTAACGGATTGCCGCTCCGACAACACGAAGATCCAGAACGAACCGCCCGGCCAGGTATGCAACACCAACTTCGATGCGACCCTCGCTATCTCATCGACCAGTGGAGCCGCAGCGAACATCACTGGGACCCTGAACGCGCACTTCCAGCAGGCAGTCGTGGGTTACGACTGTGGGTTTGGCAACTAGGGTTCAGTCGCTCCTTGCGATCCCGGCGACCGCCCACCGCTCGAAGCCCCGTGGTATCGCATCGTCGATGCTGCCACCGACGTACACCCGCGAATTCGCGTCCGAGCTCGATGCGACGGCGGCGACGGTCTGGGAAATCGTCGGAACGATGCGCGGGGTGAACGCCGAGCTCGCACCGTGGCTGCGCATGACGGCTCCGCCCGAGGCGTCGAACATGCGCATCGAGGACGCGCCGGTTGGTCGTCCGTTGTTCTCGAGCTGGATGCTTTTTCTGGGTGTCGTTCCGATCGACCGGCACTACTTCGCGCTCTCGAACGTCGAGCGCGGACGCGGCTTCGTCGAAGAATCCACGTCGTGGAGCCAGCGGCGCTGGGAGCATCGCCGGCACGTGGAGCCGCGCGGCGAAGGAGTGTGCCTCTTGACCGATCGACTCGACTTCACGCCGCGCCTCGGTGCGTCGGGTCCGCTCCTCGAGCGAGTAATCGTCTCCGTCTTTCAGCATCGACACCGGTTACTGCGCGAACGATTCGGCGGTCGCGCCCAATGAACGTGGCCGGCCCAGGCGCTCCTTGACCGCTTTTGGATCGAAGCCTCCTCGAAACTGTCCGGGACAGGGGCTCGCACGCGCATCCGGCATCTGCGAGTGCCAAGGATCCATCGAGGCAGGCTCCGACGCCGCAAAGCGCGACGCGGCCGACGACGGCAATCTCGTCGACGCCGGTTTCGTCGACTCGGCGGACGCGATCTCCGATGCGACGAACGCCGACGGATAGAGCGACGAAAAAATCGTCCTCTCCTTTCCCCGATTCGCCCCCATCGCCATCTCATCTCTAGGAAGGAAACGCGGACCTCCGAGGCAACCCCGCCTCGTAGCCCGGCGCGCCCCCGATTCGTGGACTCCGCCACGACGCAGGCTCGACGTGCACGCCGCGTGCAAATCCAATGGCCAAAAACCAAAGGAATGCGAAGGCACCGATCAGCCCGAAGCAAATCGAAGCGAGCATCACGCTCGTTGAGAAGGCTTCGCAGCCGTTCGTTGGCGGTCCCGTCTTCACGAAGACGGACCGTCTCCACCACCTGAAAATGAAGCGCGGCGCGCATCAGATCATTCCGATGATCGCGAGCCTCGCTTCCAAGTACGGCGTGGTGGTCCCTGACTTGTCGCCCGACGAGATGCGTTCGTCGTTGCAACAGGCTCAGGCCATCGAGTCGCTGCTCGGGACCGTGGCCGTTCTCCACCAGACGTTGAAGGACACGTACCTGTCCCACAACGCCGATGCGTGGAAGGCGGCGACGGTGACCTACGCGATGCTCACCTCGGCCTCTCGGGCCAAGGAGAGTCTCGCGCAGGAGCTCGTGCCGGTGAAGGAGTGGTTCCGTTATCGCTCGCCCAAATCCAAGGAGGCTTCGGCCGCCACGGTAAAGGGCAAGCGCGCGGCCAAGCCTGCATCGGTGAGCACGGTGAACGACGTGACGAAGGTCGCGCCGATCCCCGTCGAGCCCAAGGCCGACGTTGCCCTCGCAAACGGAATGACCGCAGCCCACGCGGTCTCCTGATCCCAACGGATCCAACGTGAGCGACCCCGCGGCGGCCGAAGACGCGCGTAGGGAATGAGCCTCCGGAGAGCGCGTGTTGTCGTCGCGCGCCTCTCCGGAGGCGCATTAGTTTTGTCCGCGCGACTCTCCCGAGTCGCCCAAACGGGCTAGACGACCGCTACGGCTTCATCGTGATGGCGATTGGCGAGCTCGCGACCGGCGTCGACGTGATGCCGTCGTCCGTGAACTTCATCCAGATGACGCGCGCGGTGATCGGCGCGGTCTGCTTCGTGAGGATCGCCCACGCCGCGGGATCCGGCGTCCACGACGTCACCGCGACCATCACGCGCAGGATCTCGGCACACCCCACGGTGAACTCGATCACGTACGCGTCGCCGCGAAGCGAATCGAGCGCGTGTGCGCTCGGCTCGAGGAAATCGATCGCCCGTCCGAGCGGCCCGCGTCGCGCGGTCGCGCCCTTCGACCACGCGAAGATCGCCCACTCGTCCGCGGTGAGGACATCGCCGTCGCTCGGCGATGCCCACGTCGGCGCGCGCGTTCCGGTGTCGATCACGACATCGCCGCGCGCTTCGGAAGCGGCGAACGCGCGGCACGCGGCCGGCGTGAAGAAGACGCTGAGCGTCGTCACCGCTGCGCACGGATTCCCGGCGTCGCTCGCCGCGTCGCTCGACGTCGCCGCGTCGCTCGCGGTCGCCGCGTCGCTCGCGCCCGCGTCCGTCGCCGCACACGCGAGCGCCGGGAAGAACGTGAACGTCGTGTCGTTGCCCGAGCATCGGCTCGCCGCATCGGCGGGCGGAGGACACATCGGCGTCGGCTTCGAGGTCGTGTGATCGTTCGAAGCGTCGCCGCCACCGTTCGGCGGTGCGTCGACTCTCGGCGCGTCGTCGGCCATGCAGCTCGCAGAGAGGAAGCCCGGCCCGAACGTCATCGCAGCGGCGACGGCGATGACGCGGACGACGCTCTTCGGATTCACGTCCTCATTAAGACACCCTGCGGCGAAAGCAGCAACCTCAGCCCGGCTTCGCTTCTGGATCCGCCGTGGCCCACCGCGCGACCTCGCGAGCCCGTTCGCGCGCGTTCACGGTAGTACCTTTGCGTACCCATCGCGTTTCTCCCAGGATTTCCCCGGTGCCGCGTTGGAACGGGGACTGCACAATGCAGCGTTCATGGCCAACGTGCGCTTTCCCCTCGTCGTCGCCTTCGCCGTCCTCGCGCCGCTCGCGGCGTGCAGCAGCAGCGGAGGCGGAGCCGTCCCCGCGCCGAGCGGTCCGCTCGGGAAGAAGATCGAAGCGAGCGCGACGGCGAACGGTCTCCCGCGCGATCTCGTGATCGCGATCGCGCAGACCGAAGGGGGCCTCGCGATGCCCGCCACGCGCGACGTCGCGCCCGAAGCGACCGTCCCCGTCGCCGGCCCGATGCAGCTCCGTCGCGGCGCGTTCGATTCGCTCGCGCGCGGCGCCGCGCTGATGGGCACGACCGAGCTCGCGCTTCGACGCGACACCGATCTCGCGATCGAAGCGGGCGCGCGCGTACTCGCCGACGTCGGCGCGCGTCTCGGCGGACGCGGCGACGACTTGACGACGTGGGAGTCCGCGCTCGAAGAGATGAGCGGCTACTCCGACACGCCGCACCGTCGCCACTACGCGCACCGCGTCTTCGCGCTCCTCGCGCGCGGCGGCACGTTCACCGGACGCGACGGCGAAGCGATCGTCATCCTGCCGCACGATCTCCCGCCGAGCCTCACGATGGATCTCGCGAACGAGATCCGAATCGCGTCGCCGCCCGCCGACTACGGCCCCGCCGAATGGTTCCCGACGCCGCAGAACAACAAGTGGACGCCCGGTCGCGGCGCCGGTCCGATCGATCGCATCGTCATCCATGACACCGAAGGCGGATGGGACGCGAGCGTCGCGACGTTGCAGAACGACGGCGGCAAGAGCGTGCAGTACATCGTCGGCACCGACGGTCGCGTCGGCCAGTTCGTGCACGAGGGCGACACCGCGTGGCACGCGGGCAACTTCTATTACAACCAGAAGTCGGTCGGCATCGAGCACGTCGGCTACTACAACCAGTCGTACCCCGAGGCCGAGTACGCCGCGAGCGCCGCGCTCGTGAAGTACCTCACGACGAAGTACTCCATCGCGAAAGATCGCGCGCACATCGTCGGGCACGATCAGATCCCGAACGGCAACGTGATCTCCGAGAGCTCGCCTGCGTGCTCCGCGTCGCCCGCGACGTGCGAGTCGGGATCGAACTACGGCGGCGCGGGGAATCACCGCGATCCGGGCGATTGGGAGTGGTGCCTCTACATGCCGCGCTTCGGCGGGACGTGTAAGTGCGACGACATCTGGGCGCTGTGGAACTGCTCCGCCGACAAGAAGAAGGCGTTCCGTTGCAACAATGGGAACATCGAGATCGCGACGTGCAACGGCACCGGCGCGTGCGAGTCGAAGGCCATCGGCACCGACGACGTCTGCCACGAAGCGGCGCCGCCGCCGCCTCCGGTCGATGCGGGGACGATGAGCGATGCGGGCGGGCCGATCGATCCGGGGAGCGACGGCGGCGTCGTCTCGCACCCGCCGCAAGCCGACAGCGGCGCGGTCGTCACGCCGCCGGGCGACGGCACCACGCCGGACGCCGCGACCGGCGACTCGAGCGGCTGCAGCGTCGCACGCGGCAACACGACGAGCCGCGGTCTCTTCGCGTTCGCCGCGCTCGCGCTCGCGTTCGTCGCGCACGCACGTCGTCGCCGTCGAACCGCGAAGAGCTAGCGCTGCTCCCAGCTGATCTCGTACCGCTGCGAATCCGACGCGGTCACCGCGATCGAATACGTCCCGACCGGAAGCTCCGCAGGAAGAACCGCGACCGCGCCGCCTTCCTTCATCGTCGCGCAGATCGTCTTCTTCGAATCGACGTTGGTGAGACTCAGCATGCCGGCGGTGAGCGGCGACGCGCCGTTCGTGCTGCGGAGCGTGAGCTTCGCCTTCGTCGGCTCGAGGATGCGCAGCAAGTGCTTCGGCGTTCCCTCGCTGCACGCGCGCTGCGTCGGCATCGGGTCGGACGTGCCGGACAGGGTGAACTCGTCGTCTTGCACGAGCATCACGCGCGGCGACGACGGGCCACCGCCCGCGGCCGAACAAGCTACGAGGTGTGCGGCGGCGAGGACTGCCGAAGGAAGAGCTGCGAGGCGCGAAACGGACATGGACGGAGAAAGGAGTAGCACACCAGGTGCCACATCCCAGGCGTCGACTTTTCTCCAGGAAACTCGCGAAAACCGTGCGTTCGAGACGGAAAAGCGCCTTCATTCTCCGTTCATTTCCGAAATCGCGTGTGCTTCTGCGTTGCACCGCCGCACGAGCGTCGCGTCGCGCCCCACGGTCGTGGCATCATCGCCACAATGAAGCTGAGCGAGTCCATTCGCTTCTACGCCGCGACCGACGTCGGGAAGGTGCGCGACCACAACGAGGACAACTTCCTCGTCGACAAGAAGCTCGGCCTCTTCATCGTCGCGGACGGCATGGGCGGGCACGCCGCGGGCGAGGTCGCGAGCGCGATCGCCGTGCGCACGGTGCACGAAGAGATCAAGCGCGAGAAGGACTTGCTCGACGACTACGTCGCGGGTGCGTCGGGCGTGAACAAGGTGACGCCGAAGGATCTCGTCGCGCTCTTCGAGCACGCCGTGCAGCGCGCGTGCTCGAAGATTCACGAAGAGGCGTCGCAGGATCAAGCGAAGCGCGGCATGGGGACGACGCTGAGCGCGCTGCTCGTCGTGGGGAACCAAGGGTTCATCGCGCACGTCGGCGACAGCCGCATCTACTTGGAGCGCGGCGGGCGCGTGCAGCAGGTCACCGAAGACCACACGGTGTTCAACGAGCTCGTGAAGCGCGGCAAGCTCTCGCGCGAGCAGATCGAAAAGCTCGCGCAGAAGAACGCGATCACGCGCGCCGTCGGCGTGTACGAGCGGGTCGAGGTCGACACGCTCGTGATGGAGGTCCTGCCGGCCGACACGTTCGTCCTCGCGAGCGACGGGCTCACCGGGTACGTCGATTCGCCCGAGGAGCTCCGCGATCATCTCGCGCTGACCGGCGATCTCGCGGTGAAGTCTCTCGTCAAGCTCGCGAACGATCGCGGCGGCAAAGACAACATCACGACGATCATCGTCAAGCTCGGTGAAGAAGGCGCGCAGGACATCGCGCGCGCCAAGCGCCTCGCGTTGAAGCGTGACGTGCTCGCGAAGATGCCGTTGTTCGCGCGGCTGACGGAGCGCGAGCTCCTTCGCGTGATGCAGGCGGTCGAGGTGCGCGAGTTCGCGGACGGCGGCGTCGTCATCAAGGAAGGCGACAAAGGCGACGAGCTCTTCATCGTGCTCGACGGCCACGTGCGCGTCATGCGCGGCGAGGCGGTGCTCAACGATCTCGGACCGGGCGAGCACGTCGGCGAGATGGCGCTCATTCGAAGCGTTCCGCGATCCGCGACGGTGACGGCGGTCGGCGCGGCCGAGCTCATCGCGATCCGCCGCGCGGACTTCTTCGAGATCCTCCGCAAGGAGCACGAGATCGCGGTGAAGATGCTTTGGCAGTTCCTCGGCGTGCTCGCGGATCGTCTCGATCAGATGAACAGCGAGCTGCACCACGCGCGGCAAGAGCTCGCGGCGGAGGACGTGACGGGCGAGATTTTCCCGGAAGTGGAAGTCGAGGACACCGGCCGCTTCGTTCGGGGGTAGATGCGCGCGTCCGTCCTCGCACTGGCGTCGATCGTTGCCACCGCGTCGGCGTGCGACGGCTGCGGACGATCGACCTCGTCCTCGACCCCGACCTCGGCTTCGACCTCGGCTTCGACCTCGCCTTCGACCAGCGCGTCGTCCACCGCATCCTCCTCGCTCCCTCCGATTCCGCGTCCGCTCTGCCGCCTCCTCGGCCCGACACCGCCGAGCACCCCATCGCCGCTCCACGATTTCACCTGGCTCGAAGTCCCCGCAGCGTCGCGCATCACGGCCAAAGATCCGAAGAGCGCGCGCGAGACCGGCTTCGAAGGTCCCGCGCGGGTCCGCTTCTGCGTCGATGGCGAAGAGGAGTCGTGGATCGTTCCGACGAACGCGCCGGGATCGTTCGTCAGCGTGCGCGGCGCCGGCGAAGCGCCGGGCGCGGAGGAGTGGGTCGTCACGCCGATCGGCGTCGTGCGCTACTCGGCGGCGATGGTGAAGGTGACCGTCACCGCGACGAGCGCGACGATCGAGCTCACGAGCGGGACGATCGATCTCTGGGCAACCAGCGACGCCGTCGCGAAGGCGAAGCTCCCGGCCGACGCCGGCCCGCAGGCGCGCGACGCGGCGGCGGCGTCCCGCGACGACGAAGGATGGCAGCGCTACGACGGCGCGGCCGGCGCGACGATCACCGCGACCGCGAGTGTCCTCACCGAAGCCGCGGCCAAAACGAGCATCGATCGCTGCGTGCGCGCCGGTGCGATCGCGCGTGCGCTCGCCGTCGCGATCTCCGATCCAAACGCCGCCCTCGGCACCCTCGCCCCCCAGCACGTCGTCGCCCGCCGCCTGGCGCGCGCCACGTGCGCGGTCGCCCGCATCCGCACTTCCCAGCTCCCGGAATCCCCCTCCGCGACCGCCCTCGCCAAGGCCGCCGTCGACGCCGACACGGTCTGGCGGAAGGTCGGGGAATAGTGTTACCGTCGCCTCAGATGCGCGCGCACAGCGTAGGTATCGTGGTCTCGATCGCTGCGGGTATTTGCAGCGTCGCCGTCAACGCGAGCGCCGAAGAGCCGGTCGCGGCCAGCGAGCCGCGCCTCATGAGCGAGAGCGCCGAGGTCACGAGCGTCGTCGACGCGTTCGACAAGGACGACCCGTTCGATCTCCACCTGATGCTCGGCTTCAGCCAGCAGTGGAAGAACGCGAACATCCGTCGCGAGACGGCGCTCTTCCAGCCCGGCCTCACCACCGGCGGCTTCGTCGCGCGCACCGAGAACGTTGCAAAGTACAACCAGTCGTTGAGCACGCTCAACGTCGGCGCCGACGTCGGCTTCTACAAAGACTTCGCGCTCGTCGTGCGACTGCCGATCATCCTCAGCGACTCGCGCGGGCTGAGCGATCTCGACGGCTCGTCACGAAACCCGCAGCGCCTCCAAGATCCGCAAGGCGCGCAGCTCTTCAAGGCCGATCACCAAAGCCCGACGCGCAGCGGCGTCGACTGGTTCTCGGTCGGCCTCGACTGGGCGATCTTCAACCAGCAGCGCGACTTCACGAAGCCGACGTGGGTCGTCGGCGTCGAGGGACGCTTCGCGATCGGTCCGTCGCTTCACGCCTGCAACGCCAAACCGGACACGGGACCGCAGTGCCCCGATCCGGTCAATCCGTCGGTCAACCGCGATCCCGGCATCAGCCGCGGCATGAACGCGATCGGCGCGCACACCGTCTTCTCGAAGCGCTACGGCTACGTCGAGCCGTACACCGGCTTCAACTTCCTCGCCGAGTTCGCGCAGGACCGCGGCGACTTCGGCGCGACGAACAACCTCAACGGCGCGCTCGTCAATCATCCGCCGCTCCTCGGCACCTTCACGATGGGGCTCGAGGTGATTCCGTACGAGCACCGCGAACAGTTCCAGCGCCTCATCGCCGATTTTCGCGTGAGCGGCACGTACCACTCGCCAGGTCGCGAGTACTCCGAGCTCTTCGACGCGCTCGGCTCGTCGCAGGCGCCGTCGCTCCGCTCGCCGAACCCGACGGCGTACATGCGCAACCCCGACTTCATCGCGGGCCAGCCGAACAGCCCGCAGAGCATCGTCGATCCGCAATCGCAGAAGGCGTACTTCACCGGCATCACGGATCAGCAGGCGTACGGCAGCATCAGCGCGCACGCGGCGGCGACGTGGCAAGCGGGCGAGTACATCAAGTTTCAGGCGGGGCTCGGCTTCTCGTTCCACCAGTCGCACCTCGTGACGACGGCCGACGCCTGCAACCCGAACTTCGCTGACAACCTCGACAAGTCCGGACCGTGCCGCACCGTCGGTCCGATCGCCGGCACCGCGACCGGCATCCCCAACCCGAACCATCGCGCGGTGATCGATCTCCCCGGTCGCCGCTTCAGCGTCGACGACACCACGATCATGCATCTGTGGGTGTCCGGCGTCGTCATGTTCTGATTCAGGTCACATCGCCACGACTGAGGCGTGCATGCTCGCCGCCCGCTTGCGGCAGCGCCTCGTTTCCGCGCGATTTCTAGGTGCGTAGCGAGGTCCGGACGTTGCACGAGCGACGGCGTGATTTCGACGAGCCCTGCCACGTACGATGTCGATGTGATTTATCGGCGGCACCGCCGCGACGTCGCGCGCTTGGTGTTCCGTATGCTCGGACCGCGGCACGATCTCGAGGACGTCATCCAAGAAGTCTTCGTGCAGCTGTTCCGCAGCGTCGGAACGTTTCGCGGCGGCTCGGCGTTCACGACGTGGCTTCATCGCGTGACGGTGAACGTCGTGCTCATGCACCGTCGCGCCGCGCGAAGCCGCCCGGTCCTCGCAGAGGAGCTCCCGCACGACGCCGTCCCCGACACGACCGCGCCGTGGCCGGACGAGGACGCCGATCGCGTCGCGCGCGTCGCCGCGTTTCGCCGGCTGATCGATCGCCTCCCAACGAAGAAGCGCGTCGTCTTCGTGCTCCATGACCTCGAAGGGTTGAGCCCGATCGAAATCGCGAAGATCGTCTTATGCCCCGTGCTGACGGTGCGCACACGCCTGTTCTACGCGCGACGCGAGCTCGCGGCGATGTTCGCGACGGAGCCGAAGCTCGCAGCGCTCGCCCCCTCGGACGACGCGAGCGAGCCGAGCGGAGCGCGCGTGGCGACGGTGGCGCCGAACGGCTCAGCGGTGGGAGCGAGCCGGTCAGGTTAGGTTGACCGCGGCGCGCATCAACGCCGCCGGGCCGATTCGGACGGTCGTCAGATCGTCGCGAGATCGATCACGAACCTGTACTTCACGTCGCCCTTCAGCATCCGCTCGTACGCCTCGTTGATCTTCTGAATCGGGATCACTTCGACGTCGCTGACGATCTCGTGCTTCGCGCAGAAGTCGAGCATCTCCTGCGTTTCGGGGAGGCCGCCGATGAGCGAGCCGCCGATCGATCGTCGCTGCATGATGAGGCCGAAGCCCATGATCTCCGCGGGCGACGGCGGCGCGCCGACGAGCGTCATCCGCCCATCGCGTTTGAGCGCGCCGACGAGCGCGTTGTAGTCGTGCGGCGCCGACACCGTGTCGAGGATGAAGTCGAAGCGGCCGGCCTGCGCGGCCATCGCCTTCTCGTCCTTCGAGATCGTGACTTCGTTCGCGCCGAGCGCGATCGCGTCCGCGCGCTTCTTCTCCGACGTCGTGAACACCGTGACCTCCGCGCCGAACGCGCGCGCGAACTTCACGCCCATGTGGCCGAGGCCGCCGAGCCCGACGATCCCGACCCGGTGCCCTTTGCCGATCTTCGCGTGGCGAAGGGGCGAGTACGTCGTGATCCCCGCGCAGAGGAGCGGCGCGGTCCGCGCGAGATCGAGCCCGTCGGGCACGGAGAGGACGAACTCTTCGCGCGTCACGATCCGCTCCGCGTACCCGCCGTACGTGACGGTCTTCCCGTCGCGCTCGTACGTGTTGTACGTGCCGGTCATCCCCTTCTCGCAGTACTGCTCGAGCCCCGCTTTGCACGCGCTGCACTCGCGGCACGAGTCGACGAGGCAACCGACCGCGGCGCGATCGCCCACCTTGAATTTCTTCACGCCGGCGCCGACCCGCGTGACCTTCCCGACGATCTCGTGGCCCGGGACCATCGGGTACATCGCGTTGCCCCACTCGTTGCGCACCTGGTGCAAGTCGGAGTGGCAGACGCCGCAGTATTGGATGGCTATTTCGACGTCGTTCGCGCGCGGGTCGCGGCGTTCGATCGAAAACGGTTCGACGGCGGAGGTGGCGCTGGTTGCGGCGTAGGCTTTGACGGGCATGGAGGGAGAGGATGCTCGCACGACCGACGCCGTTGCGTGTCATTTGCGCGACGTCGACGGCGAGCGCTTCCTACCGCTGCCCCGACGAGGCCCAGCCTTCTTCGCGGAGCGCACGAGGCGCTCGAACGCCGGGGTCAAATCGCTCTGGCCGAGCGCCGCTTCCACCGCCTCCAACACCTGACGAACGCGCGCCAAGTCGAGCGGCTCGCAGTGCCTTAGCAGGCCTCGCACGTCCTCCATGTCTTTGGGCCGGCCCGCCAGCACTTTCGTCGCGATCAAATCCTCGGGAGCGATGACGGGGATGCGCGCGCCCGCGATGTCGACGCGCCGGACGGCGTCGAGAAAAGACTCCTCGAGACCCGGGCCCGCGAGGACGACGTCGAGGGGGAGCTTGGTCTTCGCGTGCGCGAACGGCAAAACGCGCGTCTGCTTCACGAACGACGGATCATCCTTCACGCGCAGCTCGAACCCCGCCGTCTCCATCGCTCGAACGAACGCAGGGACGCGACTCGCTGGAATCTCCGCGGTCACGTCGACGTCGGCCGTCGTTCGGATGACGCCGTAGAGCAAGACGGCCTGCGCGCCGAAGAGGTACCAGCGGACGCCGAGGCGCGCGGCGACGCGCTCGACGGCGTGAAGAACTTCAGCGACTGGCGAGCGCCGGCGTGCGCCGGAGGATGGCCGACGTCGCGCGATGGACTTCGAGATCTTCTTCGCGCTCATCGCTCGTCGGCCATTCCGGGTGAATCGCTTGGGCGTGCTGTCGCAGCTCGTCCGCCATGCGCAGCGCCGCGGTGGCGCCTCGTTGCTGCTTGATCGCTTGCCAGTGCTCGTCCTTCGCCTGCGCGACGCGCGCCCAGTCGCGCGAGAGGAAGGCTTCGATGTCGCGGCGCTCCACGCTCGCAGCCTAGCACTCGCCAACCATGCCACCGCGCGCGAAGGTCAAGAGGGGTACAACGCGCCCCCGCGTCTTCTCAACCCACAACCGAGCCTCCCGCGCCCCCCACCCGAACAAAACGAGACTAGAGTGGAGCGCGTGCTCCGCCTTGCACTTGCAGTTCTGATCGTCGTCACGCTGTTCGTCGCGCGCTCTGCGTCGGCGGCTCCGACGGACGGCGCATCGGTGGTGGTGTGGCCGACGCTGACGCCTGCGGGCGATGGCGCGACCACGATCGCGCTGCATCGTCCTTCGCCGACGACCGAGAAGGCGCTCGCGGAGCGCGCGCAAGAGCTCGACGCGACGCTGCGCGATGGCGTGAGCGATCTCGGCTTCACGTTGTTCGTCGCCGATTCGGGTCCGTCGACGGGGCACACGCGCGACATCGATCTGATCGAGCGCGCGTCGAAGGCGGGCGCAGGCGGCGCGTCGAACACCGGATCGTGGGTCGTCAGCCCGCGGATCGAGCCTGGGAGCGGCGACACGTACGTCGTGCGAATCGTCGTGGTGCCGCCGAACGGACGCGAGCTCCGCGTGCGCGTCGAGACGGTGCCGTCGGAGAGCGTGGCGGTGCGCGGCCTCATCATGATGCGCGACATGCTCTCGCCCAACACGGCGCAAGCGGCCGCGACCGAGCGCGAACGCGATCGGATCGACAGCACCGCAGGCGCCGGCGTGATGAGCCCGCTGCGGTCGCAAGGACGCGCGGTGCTCGCAATCAACTCCGCGCTCTTCGGCGGCTTCCTCGCGTACAGCATTCAGCGATCGAGCGGCTCCGACGATCCGCGCGTCCTCTATCCGCTCCTCGCGCTCGGCACCGGCGTCGGAATCGGAAGCGCGCTCCTCGTCGCCGACGAGTGGGACGTGACGACGGGCGACGCGTGGTTTCTCGCGGCGGGCGGATGGTGGGGCGCGGCGTCGGGACTCTTCATCGCGAACGGACGTCACATCGATCCGCTCACCGACCGCTACGCGTGGGGCGTCGCGGGTGGATTCATCGGGCTCGGGACGTCGACGCTCGCGCTCGTGAAGTTTCGGATGGACGAAGGCGACGCGATGCTCGCGCACTCGGGCGGCGCGGTCGGCATGTTCATGGGCGCGCTCGGCGAGCTCGCGTACCGCGGGAATACGACCGCGGTCACGCCGTTCACCGGAATGGGATACGGCGCGGCGATCGGCCTCGTCGCCGCCGAAGCGCTCGCGACGCGCGTCACCGCGTCGCCATCGCGCGTTCTCCTCATCGACGTCGGTGTCGGGGTCGGCGCGCTCGCAGGCGCAGCCGTCGCGAGCCCGCTCATCTTCGATCAGATCACCGAGACGAAGACAAGGTGGTGGCTCGTGTCGACGATGACCGGCGGCGTCGCCGGCGGCGCGCTCACGTGGTTTCTCACGCGAAGCGCGTGGACGTCCAAGAGCACGTCGTGGAAGCTCGGTCTGCCGGTCGCGGGGGTCATCGGCGCGAGCGCCACGCCGACCGGATCGGTCCCCGCGTACGGCGTCGGTTGGCGCCGCCAGTTCTGAACGGAACGACGCTCCTTCGAGCGGTGATCGCGGGGTAAACTTGCAGCGCGCCGCCGCTCGGTGCTCTCCTTGTAAAATCGAGCATGGGTGCGTCCCCGGACGACGATTCCACGGCGGCGGCGCAGCAGCGCGTCGGCCGTACGCTCCGTCAGAAGTGGCGGTTGGACAAGCTGCTCGGCATCGGCGGAATGGCCGCGGTCTATGCGGCGACGCATCGCAACGGAAACCGCGCGGCGGTGAAGATCCTGCACGAGGAGCTCGCCTCGATTCCGGAAATTCGGACGCGCTTCCTCCGCGAAGGGTACGTCGCGAATACGGTCGCGCACGCCGGATCGGTGCGCGTGATCGACGACGACACGGACGAAGACGGAACGACGTACCTCGTGATGGATCTCCTGGAGGGCGAGACACTCGCCGAGCGATGGGAGCGACGAGGCAAGCGCCTGTTCGCCGCCGAGGTGTGCACGATCGCGGACCACCTGCTCGAGGTGCTCGCGGTGGCGCACGAGAAATCGATCGTCCATCGCGACGTGAAGCCGGAGAACATTTTCCTCACGAACGACAACAAGACCAAGCTGCTCGATTTCGGCTTCGCGCGCGTCACGGACGCGGCGCAGCAGGTGTCGGCGCAGACGGGCGTGCGGTTGACGCTCGGGACGCCGGCGTTCATGCCGCCGGAGCAGGCCGCGGGGCGATGGGCGGATGTCGATCCGCGATCGGATCTGTGGGCGCTCGGTGCGACGATGTTCACGGCGCTGTCGGGGCAATACGTGCACGAAGGTCGAACGGTCTCCGACGTTCTGATCGCGGCGGCGACGAAGCCAGCGCGATCGCTTCGTAGCGTCGCGCCGCATCTTCCGCCCGCCGTCGTCGCCGTAGTAGAGCGCGCGCTCGCGTTCGACAAGCCGATGCGTTGGCCGGATGCACGCGCGATGCAGAAGGCGGTGCGCGAAGCAGGACAAGCGGCGGCGAGGCCGTCGAAGCCGGCGATCGACGAAGGCTCGGACGAGCGCACGCTCATCGTGGACGAGCGGACGATCATGGTGACGGACGAGCCGACGATTCCGGCCGTTCGCGCGCGCACCGCGCCGACGGCACCCAGTGCGCCCGCTGTCGCACCACGCGTGGCGCCGCGTTCGACTGCGCCGCGACCTCCGGCGCCGCGACCTGCTTCCGCAGCGCCTCCGCCGATGCGACCTGCCGCCGGCAGTAGTCCTGCCGCGTCGCGCGCCGCCAGCCAACCCGCGCCGCCGCGCGTGCAGCCACCTTCCGCGCCGCCGCCGCGCCCGCGGCCGGCCGTGCAAGTCGACGACGACAACGCCGACACGGTCTCCGAGACCATGCTCGCCGTGATGGTCGACACGTCCGGCGCGCCGCTCGCGGGCGTCCCGCGAATTTCGGACCCCGGCCCGCCGCCATCGCAGCGCGATCTTCCTCCGGAGAGCGCGCCTGGATCCGCCGGTGCGCGCGTCATCGTCGAGACGACGCCGTACTCCGCGCCATCGTCCTCGCCGTCCGCGCCGCTCGTTCAAGAGCCTCAGCTGCCACGCGGCTTTCGAGCGCCCGCGCCGTCGAGCCCGTTCTGGGGGCAATCGGGATCCGGTACGTCGCCCGCGCCGACGCCCGATCAGCTGCGCGACGCGCTTCCGCCGATGCGCGCGCAGCAGAAGACGTTGCCAGCGATCGGCGGCCGCGCGCAAACAGACGCCGCAGGATCGAACCGCCCGATGATCTTCATCGCAGGCGCCGCGGGCTTTCTGTTCATCCTGTTCGCAGGGATGATCGTCTTCTTGTTCTTGCGCTGAGAGCCGCGCTACCGCTCGACGTGCGCCTTCACGAACGGCACGAGCTCCGCGTTCACCGCGTCGGGCCGCTCGATCGCCGACATGTGTCCGCAGTCGTCGATCTGCACGAGCTTCGCGCCTGCGATCGCGCGCGCGAGCGCTTCGCTTCGCTCCGGCGGCGTCGCGCGATCGTCACGGCCGCACATCACGAGCGTCGGCGTCGTGATCGATCCGAGCTTGTCGTGCACGCTCTTGCGATGGATGACGACCGCCTTCGCCGCGCGCGCCATTCCGTCGCGCGAATAACCGTTCGCTGTCCGCGTGAACTGATCGACGAGCTCGGGGCGCTCGCGCAGCGTGCGCGCGCCGAACATGAGCGGCGCGAGCTGTGCGTCGACGAACCACCGCGGCAACCCGAAGCGTCGCGCGAACATCGTGAACGCGCGGTACTTGATGGCGTTCGCGCGCGGCTCCGCCTCGGCGCTCGTGTCGAGCAGCGCCATCGCCGCGATCCGCTTCGGGTAGCGCAGCGCCGTACGCATCGCGAGCATCCCGCCCCACGACAACCCGACCAGCACCGCGCGATCCACGTGGAGTGCCGTCATCGCATCGCCGAGCGCCTCGACGTGATCTTCGAGCGAGAACGGCGGCGGCAGCTCGGTGGTCTTGCCGTGTCCCGGTCCGTCGAAGACGAGCACGCGACCGATCGCCGCGAGCGGCTCGATCTGCGCGCGCCACATTCCGCCGTCGAAGAGGAGCCCATGGAGCAGCAAGATCGCCGGATCCCCCGACCGCTTCGCACGCCCGCGCTCTTCGTAGAACCACCGACCGAGCCGAGTCTGCACGTAGGCCATGGGGCACGCTACAAAAGGCACGGCGGCGCGTCCACCGCGAGAGTACCGTTCGCACATGCCGACTTCGCTGAAGCAGCTCCTCGCGCAGCTCGAGTCGCTCGACGACGACTTCATGGTCTTCTCCGGCCGCAAGAAACCGCCGACCGCGGCCGCGGTGAAGGCGATGGAGAAAGCGCTCGGCGCGCCGCTCTCGCCGCAACATCGCGAGCTCGTCCTCGCGATGGGTTGCCTCGCCGTTCTCGTGAAGCCCGACGTGTGGCCGCGCCCGAAGGAGCTCGACGTGAGGCCGGCGTGGCAGTTTCAATACGGCTTCGAGGTGTTCGGCATCGCCGCGGAGGCGACGGCGCTCGACGCGGTCGCGCAGCGAAAGGCGCGCGCGGCCGAGACGAAGGCGAAGCTCGTCCCGGCGCTGCGATGGATCACCGATCGCATTTGTCTCGGCTACGGCAAGGACGGCGAGTGGCTCGAGTGGGAGCGCGGGCACGCACCGGCGAAGGTGCAGGGCCATGCGCTCTTCGACGTGATCTCCGGAATGCTGAAGACGCTCGCGACCGACAAAGAGAAGATGAAGGCCGAGGTCGCGAAGATGGCGCGCGCGAAGAAGGTCGCGGCCAACGCGCCCGATCCGCTGCTCGTACGTTTGCTCGACGACGACGATCTCGACGATCACCTCGCGGCGTGCGAGGCGTTCGCAAAGCTCCGTGGCGCGCGACAGAAGGCGATCGTCGACGCTCTGCTCGCGGCCGTCGAAGGTCCGACGCCGAGCACCGTCGCGATCGGCGCGCTCGGTTCGGCCGTGAGCGATCGGCGCGCGCTCGACGCGCTCATCGAGCTGACGCACGCGAAGAACGCCGAGGTGCGCGGTGAAGCGTTCTCGACGCTCGGTCTCCTCGAGAGTCGACCTGCGGCCGCGGTGCCGGCGCTCATCGCCGCGCTGTCGGATCGCGACGACGACGTGCGCCACGAAGCGATCGACGCGCTGGGCGAGTACGCGCACCCCGACGCGGTCGAGCCGCTCCTTGCCGCGCTCCGTCGCGTGAAGAAGAGTCGCAGCTGGCAGACGCACGGCGATCTCGACTCGCTCTTCATGGCGCTCGGCGCGTGCGGCAAAGACGATCCCCGCGTCGTCGATCTTCTCACCGCGCACCTCGTGATCGAGCCGCGCTACTCCGGGCTCGCGGCGTTCAGAGCGCTCGCGCACCTCGGTCGTCGCGCGGCGCGCGCGAGGCCTGCGCTCGAAGCATGTCTCGCGAACGGCGACGCGTGGCGCGAGATGCACGCGCGCATCGCGCTCGTCGCGATGGGCGAAGACGTCGGCCTCCACGCACCGCGTCTCGTCGAAGGGCTCGCGCACAACGACACCGCGGTGCAAGCCGTCGCGGACATCGGCCTAGGGCATCTCGGCGAACGCGCGCGCCCCTTCGTGAAGTCGGGCCTCAAAGCGAAGCGCGCGTCCGTCCGAAAAAAGGCCGCCGCGATGCTCCAGCAGCTCGACGCGCAGAAGGCCCGCGCGTCGAAGACGTCTCAGGGGAAGATCTCGCGCTCTTTGTAGACCGCTTCGATCCTCTGCAGCGCGATGCCGTACGCCGCGACGCGCATGTCGCATTTCTTCGCGCGCGAGAAGTCGCTGACCTCGCGGTACGCGCGCTTCATCGCGACCTCGAGCCGCGCGTCGACCTCTTCTTCCGACCAGCTCTCGCAGCGCTTGTTCTGCACCCACTCGTAGTAGCTGACGGTGACGCCGCCCGAGTTCGCGAGCACGTCCGGAAGAATCACGATCCCCTTGTCGAGCAGGATCTTCTCGCCCGCCGGATTGAGCGGACCGTTCGCGCCTTCGGCGATCACCTTGCAGTCGATCGATCGCGCCTCGGCTTCGCCGACCTGATTTTCGAGCGCGCACGGCGCGAAGATGTCGCATTTCGTCGCGAAGAACTCCTCGCGCGTGATCGCCTTGCCGCCCGGATACCCCGCGATGCTCCCGTGCGCCTCGACCCAGTCTTGCAGCTTGTGCGCGTTGAAGCCTTCGGGGTTG
>JBBQXV010000034.1:0-50344 GCA_038209335.1 Polyangiales bacterium
TGCGCCGTCACGTCCGTCACCTGCCGCGTCACGAGCGCGTCGCCCGCCGCCTCGATGACGTCGCGCGTCCCGGGCGGACGTCCGTGCCCGAGCTCGAACGTCACGCGCTCTTCGCCATGAACGGCGAACACCTTGCAGTGCGAGGTCCGGTTCTTCGACTTCAGCCACGGCGCGAGCGTCGCTTCGACGCGCGCAATCCGCGCCGCGTCGATCGCGATCGGCGCGTCGCCGCCCGCTTCGTACTCGCTGTACGTGCGAATCGCCGACGCGGAGCAGCGAACGCGCGCCGACTTGAAGAGGTCGGGGTGATCGAGATACGCGAGCGCTGCGAGATCCTCCGCGCCGAGCGTTCCACGCGGGAGAAGCGCGTCGACGTCGAGCGCGACGAGCTCTTCTTGGCCCGCGGAGGTCGCGACGTCGCCGATGTCGACGAGGATTTGGCGGAGCGCGAGCGGGAGCGGCGACGGGTGCGTGTTGAGGAGATCGACGAGGCGGTGAACGAGCGCGCGATCGTCTTGATGCGAAGCGGCGAGCGCGTCGGGATCGATGCCCGCGGCGTGGAGCGCGTCGGCGAACGGCGCGAGGATCGGCGCGAGCTGGGGGCGCGCGATGCGCTCGACGAGCTGGCGTTTGACGTTGCGGTTCGCGGAGGTGCCCATCGCGGGCGGAGGATACGATCGGAGCGGGCGATCGAGTAGCGCGCTATCGATTGTCGACGACGAGGAACGTGGCCTCGACGACGACCAGCGGCTTGTCCGGCGCGGGAAAGCTCAGCTCCGCGACGACTCTCCGCACCTCTTCGCTCATCGCCTTCGATGCGTTCGACGACATGACATCCGCGACGGCGACCTCGCCGCGGCCATCGATGACGAAGCGCACCGTCACGCGAGGCTCGGTGGACGGCGCGTTGCGAAGCTCCTGGCTGAACGCCCGGGTCATTCGGGTGAGGTTGGCAGCGAGGATGCGAACGATGATCTGCCCCGGGAGCCCGGCGCTGGCGCGAAGCTCACCCTGGTAGACGGTCGGGGCGACCACCTTGCGTGGTCCGGCATGCGTAGCGCGAGGCGTGACGGGCTTGGGCGTAGGGACGGTCACGAGGCGTAGAGAGGCTGCGCCGGCGCGCGCGGCGTCCTCGCGCGCAGTCGCCGCGTCGGTCGCGTCGACGAGCGCGCTCGGCGCCATCGCGTCGGCGGACGGATCGAGCGCGGCGTCGGCGACGCTCGCGTCCGGGGCGTCGGTCGCGGTCGTCGCGTCCGGCGCCGTGACGGTCTCCGCGAGCGGGGGTCGGGGACCTTCGCGCGACGCACAGCCGACGAGCGTTGCGAGCGCGACGAGCGTGTATCGAGCGAGGAGGTTCGCGCCTGCGTGCATGACGGCGATGAGACCACGCGCGCTCACACATCGTCGACATCGTCGAACGACTCGTTCCCCGGATCCTTGTCGAAGAGGTCGAGCGCCTCCGCGCCGCGCGCGATCTCGTACTTCGCAGTCGCGCGCTCGCGACCGTTGCGTGAGCGGATCATCGCGGCACGCCGCGTCGCTGCGCGGAGCGCTTCTTCGCTGGCGATCCCTGCGGCGAGGACCGCGATGAGCGCGTCTTGCACCGCGTCCTCCGCTTCGTGGCGCGCGCGCGGGAGGATGCTCCGCGCGTCGCGTACGAGCGCGACGTGGAGGCGCGCGTAGAGCGCGGCGATCCGCGCGTGCACTTCGCGCGGGGACGGCGACGGCGCGGACGGCGTCGACGACGGAGAGACGAACGGCTTGGAGACGGCGGCGACCATGACGACCTCGATTCGATTCGTGAGAGTGAGAACGTGATTCACGCGGCGAATCCGCGTCGGGGATCGGCGAGGAGTCGAACCTCGCTCGGCGGAGAATCCCGCCTACCCGCCGCCTCTACGTGAGGCGGCGATCCTCGCTGCGATGCGCGCAGGTCAGGCGCTCGCAGCAGGCACCGATCAGGTGCCGTTCGTCGCCGCCGGCGTGGCCGGGGCGACGTCGACGACCACGCCCGCAGGCGCGATCGTGACCGAGGGGACAGCCACGCGACCGTTTCCGGTCGACGTGGGCTGCGGCGAGGACGCGCTCGGCGCCGGTGCGACTGCACCAGCGACCGAAGCGCTCCGGCGACCGCGACGCACGTGGGGCGCGAGGCGCTCCATGTACGGAATCACGGTCCCATCCGAACGCGCCAGACCTTGGAGGCTCTTGTAGAGCCCCGTGGTCGTCGCGACCGCCTTCGACCGACGCTTGATGATCGTCGTATCGATGCGATCCGCGAGCGCGCGGGCAACTTCCGCGACGCTCGACAGCTCGGTCTCGTAGACGAGCGCTTCGCGCGCGCCTTCGAGATCGAACGCGCCGGCCTTCTCGCCGATTTCGGCGAGGATCGAGACGGCGGTCTCGATCGCGAGGCTGGACACGCCCTGGCGGATGTTCGCGATCTTGCGATCGTGAGCCAAGAGATTGTCGTCGAGCGGCAGCGACTGCTGAAGCTTGACGAGCGTCTCCATCGCCTGCTTCGCGAGCGCCGTGAGGTTCGGGCCGCGAGACATCGGGTTCTTCTTCGACATGTTGATAACTCTCCTTTCCGAGCGGGAGGCAACGACGAAGCGCCGCGTGATTGCGGCGAGCGCCGGTGCCGTTCGTTTCGGCCTGCTCATGTCTCACTTGTTGAAATTTCAGACGCGCCGGGCGCGGACGGGCATGGCGCGGGCGCATCGGGCTCGAATCGAGCGGAGAAACGCGCGCTTGTGGGGCATCCGGAAAAGGCGCCGGCGGGCGCGTTTTTCTCGCGGGAGCCGCTGAAATTTCAGGAAGACCGGAGGCGCTTCGCGCAGAACCGCGACCGCTCGGCGCAAGCGGCGCGCCGGTCGATTCGAACGATGGTGCGCTCGTCGCGAACGCGAGGCGTCGTCGCGCGAGCGGCGGCGCGCCCGACGAAGCGCGACGGCGCTCTTGGCGAGAGGCACGACGCCCGTTGCGAACGACATCGCGCTCGGCGCGAAAGACGCGGCGCTAGCGCGGAGCGACCCATCGTTCGAGACGACCGCGAGCGTCGTCACTCGGGCGACGGGCCTATACTCGCGCGCCGGAGGATTCCCATGACCGAGGTCTTCGACGCGATCGTCATCGGAGCCGGCCAAGCCGGTCCACCGCTCGCCGCACGTCTCGCCAGCGCCGGATGGAAGACCGCGCTGATCGAGAAGCGCCGCCTCGGCGGGACGTGCGTCAACGACGGATGCATTCCGACGAAGACGCTCGTCGCGAGCGCGCGCGCCGCATGGGTCGTCGCGAACGCGGCGCGCTGGGGCATCACCGTCGGCGGCGCGGTGCGCGTCGACATGGCGGCCGTGAAGGCGCGCAAAGACGAGGTCGTGCAGGCGTCGCGCGATTCGCTCGCGACGTGGCTCGGCGACATGAAGAACCTCACGCTCGTCGACGGCCACGCGCGCTTCACGAGCGCGAACGCGATCGACGTCGGCGGACGCGCGCTCGAAGCGCGCCACTTCTTCCTCAACACGGGCGCGCATCCGCGCGTGCCCGACATCGCCGGCCTCCGCGGCGTTCCCTTTCTGACGAACGTCGAGATGATGGACATCGCCGAGGTCCCCGAGCACCTCGTCGTCCTCGGCGGGAGCTACATCGGGCTCGAGTTCGCGCAGATGTACCGGCGCTTCGGGAGCAAGGTCACCGTCATCGAAAACGCGCCGACGCTCATCCCGCGCGAAGACGACGACATCGCGAGCGCCGTGACGAAGCTCCTCGTCGACGAAGGGCTCGACGTGCGCACCAGCGCGAAGGTCACGCGCGTCGAACGCAACGGCGAAGGGGTGCGCGTCGTGCTCGGCGACGGCGCCGTCGAAGGCTCGCACTTGCTCGTCGGCGTCGGGCGCGATCCCAACGCCGACGATCTCGGACTCGATGCGGCCGGCGTCACGCGCGACGCGCGCGGATTCATCGTCGTCGACGACGAGCTCAAGACGTCGCAGCCGCACATCTTCGCGATCGGCGACGTGAACGGACGCGGCGCGTTCACGCACACGTCGTACAACGACTACGAGATCGTCGCGGCGAACTTGCTCGACGGCGGAAAGCGTCGCGTCTCCGATCGCATTCCGATCTACGGACTCTATGTCGATCCACCGCTCGGTCGCGTCGGGATGAGTGAACGCGAAGCGCGCGCGAGCGGGCGCCGCATTCTGATGGGCACGCGCCCGATGACGCGCGTCGGCCGCGCGCGCGAACGCGGCGAGACGATCGGCTTCATGAAGATCCTCGTCGACGACGACACGAAGCTCATCGTCGGCGCGGCGATCTTCGGCGTCGAAGGCGACGAGGTCGTCCACGCGATCGCCGACGTGATGTACGCACGCGCGCCCTACACCGTCATGAAGGACGCGGTGCACGCGCACCCGACCGTGTCGGAGCTCGTGCCGACGATGCTCGGCGAGCTGAAGCCGCTCGCGCCTGCGTAGACGTGCGACGCCCGCAACGTGTCAGTTCGGCGGCATCCACTGCTTCTTCGGCTTCGCCTCTTTGTGACGCGCGATCGCCGTCGGCGACGGCTTCGTCACGTTGGGCACGTTCTGCTGAACGAAGTACGCGCGCATCATGTCGCGCGCGATGACGTTCGCCTTCACCGTCCACGTCGGGTTGTTCACGACGAGCACCGCGATCGCGACCGTGCGCACGTCACCGAGTGGTTTGCTCGGCGCGAAGCCGGTGAACCACGTGTAGAAGCGATTCGTCGGTTGGTCCGTCAGCGTTCCGGTCTTCCCGGCGATCGCGATGTGCGGGATGAACGGCTTGCTCTTGTCGTCGTGGAACGCGCGGAACGACGTGCCGTCCGACACCGTGTATTCCATCATCGTCGTCAGCGCCTGCGCGGTCTCGGCTTTGATCGCGCGGCGCACGATCGGCGCGGCGGGCGACGTGTAGACGATCTCGCCGTTCGCGTCGCGCACGTCACGCACGATGAGCGGTCGCACCGCTTCGCCGCCGCGCGCGACGGTCGTGGAGATCCACGCGGCCTCCATCGGCGAGAGCGTCGTGTTCCAAAATCCTGCCGCCGTGCGCGCGAACTCGAGCGGCTCGGTCGGGATGTTCAGCGCCGACGGCTGCACCGGAACGTCGAACGGGACGGGATCGCCGTAGCCGAGCTTCCGGGCCATCGCTTCGACTTGTGCCGGCTTCAAGTTCTTCTGCGCGAGCTTCGCGAAGATCGGATTCAAGCTGCGACCCATCGCGCTGGTGAGCGTGACGCAGTACTTGTCGCGCCTCGGATCGTCGACGAGATCGCCGGGCAAGAGCTTCTCCGAGCCGCCGCCGTTGTAACACTGGCTCGTCTCGGGCGTGAGGTGCGCCTCCTCGACGAGCGTCGCGCCGGTGATGATCTTGAAGACGCTCGCCGACGGCGCGGTCGCCTCGGCGCACAGATCGCGCGGCGGACCCTTGTCGACGTGGCTCGCGTAGACGAGGACGTGGCCGGTCGCGGTGTCGATCATGACGACGGCGGCTTCGGGCAAGTGGTGCGCGGCCATGAGCGCGATCGCGGTGCGTTGGAGCTCCGGGTTGATCGTGAGGCGCACCATGCGATCTTCGGACGCGGGAGCGGCTGCGCCTTTGTCGTCGATGCCGATGCGGAGGAGATCGAGGCCGGCGACGCTCGGTAAGCTCGGCTCGCTCGCGGCGCCTCCGCGCGAGGCCGAGAGCTTGGCCGCGGGATCGTCTTTGTCGCTCACGAAGATGTCGGGCGGAACGGGCCGCGACTTCCAGGCGAAGAGCCCCAAACCGGCGAGCACCCCCCCCACCCCGACGACGAGGATCTTTCGACGCATCGGGACGTCGTGTGACACGCCCCGACGAAATCGGGCAACTTCGTGGGCGGGGGGCCTTAATCGTTAGCTAGCTAACGATTATGGCTTTTTGTAACGATTCCGTGGAGAAGCGTGCCGTCCCAACCGTTCGACCCCTTGCGCAAAGGTTCGGCGGCGTGCGACGTCGAAGGGCGATGCTCTCTTGGCGTGTCGGCGTGCTCGCGATCCTCCTCTTCGTGCCTCGCGCGGCCTCCGCGGCGACGCAGGCGACCGCTCCCGCAGGAGGGGGGCTCGCGGCGCTGACGGTGACCGTCGACCTCAAGGCGGGCGTCGCGCGCGCCGGCGGCGACAGTGTCCCCATCGATCTCGATCGCGCGCTCTTTCCGACCGAGGCCGAGGTCGTCGTCGAACCGATCGACATCGGCGCCGGCAAGCACGTCGTGCACGTGCGCGTTCCAGCGAGCGCCGCGAGCGGACGCGCGCTCGCGTGGGAGGCGCTCTTCGCCGCCGGCATGCGCGAGCCGCTCTTCGCCGGAATGACCGGCTACGCGCGCGGAGAAGACGGCGAGCGCACCGGCGCGATCGTGCAGCTCTTCCCGCGCGACGGCGGCGGACACGACGTCGTGGTCGGCGAGGTGCGCGAGGATCTCCGCATCTGCGGGCAAGCGATGACGCCGCTCGCGCCGCGCGCGCTCGATCCGAAGACGATGAAGCTCCGTGGCGCGACGGTTCAGCGCTTGTCGCGCGAGCAGCAAGACGCGGCGACGCGCACGATGGCGACGCCGAAGGGCGGACCGGCAGACGCGCCGCTCGCGCGCTTGCTCGTCGCGACGGGATCGAGCGTGCCGTCGGGCTCGGGCGCGGCGATGACCGACGGCGATCCGGCGACGGCGTGGAGCGAGCAGCGTTCGGGCGCGGGGCGCGGCGAGTTCGTCGTGATGCGCGCGCCGCCCGAGGTCGCGATCACGCGCCTCGCGCTCGTCCTCGCACCGACGAAGCCACAGACCGGCGGCGCTGCGCCGAAGTCGATCTTCGTGGTGAGCGACACGAAGACGATCGCGGTGCGCATTCCGGAAGATGCGTGGGGGCATCCGGGCGCAGCCTACGAGGTCGCGCTCCCCGAGCCGCTTCACACGAGCTGCCTCGCGCTCGTGCTCGACGAAGCGTACGCGACGGACGCGACGCATCCGGAGGTCAGCGTCGCAGAGGTGATCGCGTACAGCGAGTTCGATGCCCCCGGCGCGACGCTCGACAAGGTCGCGGCGACGCTCGGTGAAGGTGGCGCGCGCGCGCAGGCTGCGTCGGCGGTGCTGAAGCGCGCGGGCGACGCGGCGCTCGCTGCGGCCGAAGGGGCGTTCGACAAGCTCGACGCGCGCGGGCGTGCGCTCGCCGTCGACGTCGCGATCGCGAGCGGATCGTGCGCCGCGAGCGCGCCGATGTTGATCCGCGCGATGGGCGATCCCGACAAGCAGGTCGCACGCAAAGGACGCGACAAGCTCGAACGATGCGGCAAAGACGCGACCATCGGGCTCGTGAAGTCGCTGCGCGAGAACGCGAAGGGGCGCGTGTACGTCGCGCCGCTGCTCGCGATGGTCGCGCCCGACGCGGCGCTCGAACCGCTCGCCGATGTGATGGGCGACGGCGAAGCTGCCGCACGCGCGGCGGTGCGTGCGGCGTTCACGGTGTCGGCGCGCGGGATCGCGAAAGAGAAGCTCGCGGCGCTCCTCACCGACGCGAAGCGATCGCCCGACGCGCGACTCGACTTGCTGCGCGCGACGGGATCGCGTCTCCCGGAGATCGCGACCGAAGCGAACGCGGTGATCTCCGAGCTGCTTCGCGGCGAGCCGGCGATGCGCGTGCGTTACCTCGTCGTCGCTCCGATCGCGGAGCTGGCGCGGGCGGGCGACGCGACGGCGGCGAAGCTCCTCGTCGATTTGATCGCGAAGGACAAGGAGTGGCCGGTGCGCGCTCGCGCCGCCGAAGCGGCCACGACAGTGCCGGGAATGACGGAGGCGATCGCGCGCGCGTCGGGCGATCCCGAGCCGCGCGTGCGTGAGGCGGCGATCCGCGCGCTCGCGACGGCGGACGCTGCGCGCGCGTCGGCGGTGGGACGCGATCGGTTGGCGCACGACGGATGGAGCTTCGTACGCGTCGCCGCGATCGAAGTGCTGACGCCCGCGGCGCCTTCAACCGACATCGACGCAGCGCTCGGCGCCGCGCTCAAGGATGCGTCGGTCCGCGTTCGCGTCGCGACGGCGACCGCGCTCGGCGCTCGGCGCGCGACGGCGTGGGGCGTCGCACTTCGCGCGCGCGTCGACGATCCGGAAGAGGACCTCGAGGTGCGCGTCGCGTCCGTGCACGCGCTCGGGGCGTCGTGCCACACGCCGTCGCTCGATCGTCTCACCGAGCTCGCGCGCGCCGCCGTGAGCCCCGTGGCGAGCGACACCGAGGTTCAGCTCGGCGCGGCCGCGATCGAATCGCTCGGCCGCCTCCACCCGAGCGATCTCGCGGCGCGTCTGGCGCCGTTCGCCGACAAGACGGTGCCGCCGTACGCGCGCCATCTCGCGCAGCAAGCGCTCGCGTCGCCGGGCGGGTGCCGTTGAGTCACTCGACCGCAGCTCCGTAAAGAGGTATGCCGCATCCATGGCCGATATCGTCCGTCTGAGTCCCGCTGAAGCGCACGAGAGGGTTCAGGCAGGGTACGTCTACGTCGACGTGCGCACCGAGGCCGAGTTCGCCGAGGGTCATCCGGCCGGCTCGTACAACGTCCCGGGCCCCGGCGGCGTCGCGCCGAATGCCGATTTCGTCCGCGTGATGAACCAGCTCTTCCCGCGCGACGCGAAGATCGTGGTCGGCTGCCGCTCCGGCGGACGCTCGCTCCGCGCCGCGCACGCGCTCGTCGCCGACGGCTACACCAACGTGGTCGATCAGCGCGCCGGTTGGGATGGCGTGCGCGACACGTTCGGGCAGATGACCGAAGCAGGTTGGTCGCGCGTCGGTCTACCGACCGAGCGCGGTGCGACGCCGGGCAAGACGTACTCGGACTTGAAGCGCGGCGTCTGACTCCTCGGGCTCGGCCGCTTGGTCGGGCGTTGCTCACGGCCGCGCGCGCGCGTAGTCGTCCGCCGCTGCCGTCACGACCGCGAGATCGCGCGACGCACGCTCGGCCTCCGCGAGCAGCTCCGCGGTGAAGATCGTCAGCCCCCACATTCCGTTCTCGCGACGTCGAAACGGATAGCGCGTCCCGCGTGCGGTCACGACCGTCGCGCGCTCGCCCTCGATCTCCACCTTCTTCACGCCCGACGTGTCCTTGCGAAGTCGCGCGAGCCACCCCTTGCGCCTCGCCATCAACGCGACGACGTCCGCGCCGTCGGCGGCGTTCGCCTCTTCACCGTACGCGTCGAGCAGCTCTTTCTTCTGCGCCTCGGGATAGCTCTCGCGGATCTTCGCGCACGCCTTTCCGCGCGCGTCGCGGATCGTGTACGCGGCCCACTGCGCGTCGGTCTCGAGGTACGCGAACGCGTCGGACGGTTTGCTCTGATCGACCGCGAGCACGATCCGCAAGTACGCCCCCTCGGGCGTCGTGTCGGGCGGGAACGGCGTGCGCACCAGCTGGATCCAGCCGATCGCGAGCGCGATGACGGCGGCGACGACGATCGCGATCGCAGCCTTTTTCCGCACGGCGATGCTGTAGCGCGGGTGCTACGAGAAGGCGATGCTCTTCGGCGTCGCGGTCATCGTCGTCGTCCCCGCGTGGGACGAGGCGCCACGCATCGCGCGCGTGCTCCGCGCGATGCCGCCCGAGGTCGACGCGATCGTCGTCGTCGACGACGCGAGCAACGACGGCACGGCCGACGTCGCCCGCGACGACGCGCGCGCACGCGGCGACGCGCGCGTCGACGTCGTGCAACATGCACGCAACCGCGGCGTCGGCGCGGCGATCGCGACCGGCTACCGACGCGCGATGGATCGAGGCGGCTCGCCGCGCGACGCGTTCGTCGTCATGGCCGGCGACGGACAGATGGATCCCGCCGATCTCCCCGCGCTCGTCGGCCCCATCGCGCGCGGCGACGCCGACTACGTGAAAGGCGATCGCTTCGGCGCGCCCGACATCACGCGCGTCATGCCGCGCGCCCGCTTCGTCGGCGGCAAAGTCTTCTCGTGGCTCACGTCGCGCGCGATCGGCGTCCCGATCTCCGACAGCCAATGCGGCTACACCGCGCTCGCACGCGACGCATGCGCGCGCCTCGCACTCGACGAGCTTTGGCCGGGGTACGGCTACCCGAACGATCTCCTCGCGCAGCTCGCGCGTCGCAAGATGCGGATCGCCCACGCGCCCGTGCGTCCGATCTACGCCGACGAAGTGAGCCGCCTCGCGCCGCGCCACGTCGTCCGCATCGCGCACCTCGTCGGCCGCGCGTGGGTGCGGCGCGCGTTGGGTTAGACGCCCCCGAGTGCGCGCTCGAGGATCGCCGGAACGTGCGCGAGCGCGTGATCGATGTCGAAGAGCGCCGTGATCTTCTCCGGCGTGAGCTTCGACGCGACGTCGGCGTCGGCGGCGAGGTTGTCGCGGAAGCGACCGTCGCCGTGCCATGCGCGCATCGCGTTTCGCTGCACGAGGACATACGCCTCTTGCCGCGGCATTCCCGCCTCGACGAGCGCGAGGAGCACGGCCTCCGAGAAATAGAGCTCCGCGGCGCGCCCGAGGTTCTGCGCCAAGCGCTCGGGATAGACGACGAGACCGTCGACGAGAGACGCCGCGCGATCGAGCATGAACGCCAACGTCGCCGTCGCGTCGGGGCCGATCATTCGTTCGACGGACGAGTGCGAGATGTCGCGCTCGTGCCACAGCGCGATGTCTTCGAGCGCGGGGACGACGGCGGCGCGAACGATCCGCGCGAGACCGCAGAGGTTCTCGCTGAGGATCGGGTTTCGCTTGTGCGGCATCGCGCTCGATCCTTTTTGTCCGACGGTGAACGCCTCTTCGGCCTCGCCGACCTCGGAGCGCTGCCAGTGCCGGACGTTCGTCGCGAGGCGCTCGATACCCGCCGCGAGGAGCGCGAGCGCCGCGAAGTACGCCGCGTGGCGATCGCGCGCGACGACCTGCGTGCTCACCGTCTCCGCCGTGAGACCGAGCGCCGCGAGCGCGCGCGCTTCGATCTCCGGCGACAAGTGCGCGTACGTCCCGACCGCGCCCGCGATCTTTCCGACCGCGATCTCTTTGCGCGCCGCCGCGAGCCGCACGCGACCGCGCGCGATCTCCGCGTGATGCCCGGCGAGCGCGAGACCGAACGTCACCGGCTCGGCGAAGATGCCGTGGCTGCGTCCGATCATCGGCGTCTTCGCCTGTTCGCGCGCGCGCTTCGCCAGCGCCGAGAGCAAGCGATCGGTGCGAAGGAGAAGCTCGTCCGCCGCTTCGCGCATCACGATCGCGAGCGCCGAGTCGAGGACGTCGCTCGACGTCATTCCGCGATGGAGCCAACGCGCTTCGATCCCCGCGAGCTCTTCGACGTGCGTGAGGAACGCGATGACGTCGTGCTTCACGGTCTTCTCGATCGCCTCGATGCGATCCGCGTCGAGACGAATCTTCTTCGCGCGAATCGTCGCGGCGGTACCGGCAGGAACGAGCTTCGCGTCCTCCATCGCGTCGCACGCCGCGAGCTCGACCTGAAGCCAGATCTCGTAGCGGTGCGCGGAAGACCAGAGCTCGGCGAAGTCGGCGGGGGTGTAGCGAGGTATCATGGGGGGAGGAGATTACACTGGGCTTCGGGCTTCGGGCTTCAGCCTTCGGGTGGATGGCGTGCCTGACGCTGCTTTTGGCGATGGGGGCGTGTCGACGCGCGCCGCCGACGGCACCCGCGCCGACCGCGATCGCGCGGGTCGATTTCGCGGGGTGCGATGCGATCGTGACCGGACCGGTGTGCGAGCTCGGTGACGAACGAACGGTGCGCGCGTGGTTCCCGTCGGGCGATGCGTTCGGCGGCGCGACCGCGGACGGCGGCGCTCTCGTCGCGCGGACGACTCCGGCGGAAGGGGGGACGCGCGTCGAGATCGACGTGCCGATCGGCGCGCGTTCGCTCGTGCTGGCGTTTCGACGAGGGACGACCGACGCGACGTGGACACTTCGGCTCGCGGAAGCGGCGCCGCTCGCGAGCGCGGTCGCCGAGGCGCGTGCGATGCGACGCGCAGGCAAGCCCGACGATGCGGCACGGCAACTGAGCGCGGCGTTGCCCTCGCTCGCCGGTAAGGACGCCGCAATCGCGGTCGGGATCGTCGCGCGGATCGATCTTGCGCGCGGTGACATCGCCGCCGCAAGACGCGGGCTCGACGACGCAATCGCGCGTCACGCGGCGCTCGGTCGCGCGTCGGACGCGTCGGACGATGCGTCGGTCCTCGCGTACGCATTGATCCGCGATCGCCGCTTCGCCGACGCACGCGAAGCGATCGCGCGCGAGTGGAAGCACTCCGACGATTACGCCGAAGGGCGTGCGATCGCGCGGTACAACGAAGGACTCCTCGCACAAGAGACCGCCGACGCGCGCGCCGCGTTGCGCGGCCTTGGCGACGCCGAACGCGAATCCGCGCGCATCGGGTACGACGAGCAACGGCGCGTCGCGATCCTGACACGCGCCCTTTTGTTCGCGCGCATCGGTCGCGCCCGCGACGCGGTGACGCTGCTCGCGGATCTCGAACGAACCGAAGGCGCCGCGATGCCGTCGTGCTCGCGCGCGGATGTCCTCGTGAACCTCGGCTGGTGCAGCGTGGTGGCGAGCGGGCTGGAGCCAGAGGATCTCGCTCTGCCGCCGGTGCCCGACGCGCGCCCGACGCTCGAAGCCGCGCGCTCGCTCTACCACTCGTCGTGCCCGAGCTCGCGCGACGAGGCCAACGCGATGTCGTCGATCGCGTGGGCGGACCTCGATCGCGGCGACCCCGTCAGCGCGCGCGCCCACCTCGACGAGGCGAAGCGTCTCCTCTCCACGCCGGACGCGAATCTGCGCGTTCATTGGCTCCACATCGAGGGCCGTCTCGCGCTCGCGATGCAAAAGCCCAAGGACGCGCTCTCTGCCTTCGAGCGAATGGCGCGCGCCGCGGCGGCAGCGGGTTCGCCCGAAGAGGAGTGGCGCGCGGCCGAGGGGCGCGCCGAAGCGCTCGCGGCGGTCGGCAAGACGAACGAAGCGCTCGACGTCGCGACGGCGGCAGACGCTTCGCTCGACGAGGTGAGTCGACTCGTCCCGCTCGGCGAAGGACGGGGCAGCTTCCTCGGCGCGCGCGAGCAGAGCGTGCGAATGCGGGTCGAGCTCCTCCTCGAGCGGGGGCGCGTCGCCGAAGCGCTCGACGTCGCGCGGCGATCGCGGGCGCGCGTCGTCGCGGACCTCCAGCGATCCGAGCGGCTCTCGCAGCTCGACGCGCCGACGCGCGCACGCTGGGAAGACGCGCTCGGCGCCTACCGCCGAGAGCGCGACGCCCTCGCGGAGGAAGCGTCGCGCGACTGGGGACTCTCGGCGAAGCGCCTCGACGAGGTGCTCGCGGCGCGCCGAGAACGCGAGCGCCGACTGCGCGCGACGCTCGACGAGGCGTTGTCGTCGACACCGCTGGCCGCGCGCCCCGAAGCGCCGCGAGCGCCGTCGTCGGGCGAGCTCTTGCTCGCGTACCATCCGCTTCGGCGCGGGTGGGTCGGGTTCGCGGTCCTCGACGGAGCGATCGCGTCGACGCGCTTCGCCGAGGTCGATCGCGCAGCGACGCCGGCTGCGCTCGCGAAGACGCTGCTCGAGCCGTTTGCCGCGTCGATCCGCGCCGCGACGCGCGTCCGCGTGCTCGCCTACGGCGCGCTCCGCGCGATCGACTTTCACGCACTCCCGCACGACGGCGCGCCGCTCGTCGCGCACGCGCCGGTCGCGTATGGGCTCGACGTCCCCGGCGATGGCGGCGCCGACAACGGACAGGGCGGCGTCGTCATCGCCGATCCGACGGACGACCTGCCTTCGACGCGCGCCGAAGCCGAGACCGTGCGCGACGCGCTCGCGAACACGCCCAATGCGGCCGTCGTCTTCTCCGGTCCCGAGGCGACGCTGCCGCGAGCGACGAGCGCGTTGGCGACCGCGACTCTCTTTCACTACGCAGGGCACGGAGTCTTCGGCGGGAGAGACGGCTGGGAGAGCGCGCTCCCCCTCGCCGCGGGCGCGACGCTCTCCGTCGGCGACATCCTCGCGCTCGCGCGCGTCCCGCCGCTCGTCGTCCTCTCCGGATGCGAGACCGCGCGCACCGACCGAGCGTCCCGCGCGGAGGGGCTCGGCCTCGCGCAAGCGTTCCTCGCGTCAGGCACGCACGCCGTCATCGCCGCGACGCGCGTGGTCGACGACGCCGCGACCGCGAAATTGATGCATGCGATGTACAAGAGCCCCGCGATGGCGCGCGGAGATCTCGCCGCCGCGCTGCGCGACGCTCAGCTGGAAGTCGCGCGCGACGCGCCGACGCTCGACGGGTCGGCGTTTCGCGCGCTTCGACGCTGAGCGCGCGCTACTGCTGGCACTTCGCGCAGCCCGGCTTCCCGTCGGGATCGGCCACCGTACAGAACACGTCGACGGTCATCGACAACGAACAGAACGAAGACTCGTACGGCGCGAGAGCGTCTGCCAAAATCAAGTCAGCGGGTCTGTAGATGCAGAACGGTTGCACGCCCGACTCCATGTCCGGCGTGAGACGCGGGATGTACCGCGCCTGATACCCGGCCGGTGTGTCCGCGATGTCCGCGAGAAACTGCCGCCCGGAGTACCCCGTAAAGATCGTCCGCCCCACCATGAACCGCGGGCAGGTTTCGTCCGCCGTCAGAACGACGTACCCGCTGAGGTAGTCGCAAGCGGAGACGCAATCCGTGGTCGGTTCCTGCGAGCATACGGGGACCCGCCCCCTCAGCGCATCGTGCGTGGAGCCCGTGGCCTCTTCCGGTGCCGCGCTGCACGCGCTGAGCGCAACGGCCGCACCAGCGGCCAACATCGCAACAAACCCAACCGTCCCGTGCCTTTGCATGGTGCTTATGTCCCTCTGTGGTGTGGTACTCGCAGGGGTCTTCGACGCGAGACTCGCGAATCTGACACGCGCGATCCGCGAACGCCCGTCACCCGCAAGGACGACGCGCGCCCTAGAACGGAACCGCCGCCACGATGTACGTCTTGTCGATCCCGCCGCTCGCGAGCCCCTTCGCGTGCCCGACGCGAAACGTGAATTGCAAAATGTACCCGAGCGTCATGTCGAACCACAGCTCGCCGCCGACGCCGGTCTTGAACTTCGCGAGCGACGCGACGTCGAACGCGCTGCCGTAGTCGACGAACGCCGCGCCGCTCAAACGATTGAAGAAGAACGGAAGCGTCGAGGGTCCGCGATCGAGGTTGTAGATCGGGAAGCGGTACTCGGCGTTGAAGAGGCTGTAGTTGCGTCCGACGAGCGCGACGACCGGGTAGCCGCGCATCTGGATGCCACCTTGGATGAGTGTATTGCGCACGGTATCGATGAGCGGCAGATCGAGAAAACCGCCGACGTAGAAGAGCCCGTGCCCGCCCAAGTTGCCGCCGCTCGTGCCGCCGCCCGCGTGGAGGCCGAGCGTGTGATGTTGGAGCCACGGCATCTGCACGTACGTCGCGAAGTTCATGCTCGCGGAGTAGCCGCTGAAGTCGCTCGCGATCGCCGGATCGCTGACGTTGAAGTTCGCGCCGAGCGAGAAGCCCTTTTCCGGGCCGACGCTGTAGAGGTAGCGCTCGGTGTTCGAGTACGACCAACCGAAGTTGAGCGACGCGAGGAACCCGCGCGTCGGGATCGCCGGTGTCTCGTACGGATCGAGCTTGGCGGTCGGAAACGGCAGCGACGCGCCGACGCGCGACATCGAGTAGTTCATCGAGAACGACTGCGAGTCGAACGGACGCGGCATCGAGTACGAGATCCCGGTGTCGGCGCCGACGGCCTCCGAGATGTACGTCGGCTTGAAGCTCGGTCCGAGCTGGAATCCCCCGCCGGGCGCGATGCGACGGAACGCATGCGCGGTCACGTCGAACGGCAAGCGCGAGTAGACGTACGCGACGTCGGCCTGCAGCTCCGGGCGCTCCCACTCCGTCGTGATCGACGCGGCGAAGGCGTGGAGCCCCGCGATGTCGTTGCCTGCGGTCGAGAGGATCGTCGCCTGGCCGAAATTGCCGGGCGTGATCTGCACCGAATACTTTCGCGGACGCAGCGTATCGAGCGGGTTGTACTCCGTCGACGCGACGTCGGACGGCGGCGACGTCGGATGCGGCGCGGGGCGCGTCTCGACGTACGGCAACGCTTCGAGCCACCGCGACTCGTCGAGCGCGATCGCGAAGATGTCGAAGCCGATGTGCGTGTAGCCGAGATAGACGAGCGTCTTTCCGTCGCTCGACACGTCGGGTTGGTACGCGCCGTTGAGGCTGTTGGTGACCTGCTTCAGCTTTCCGGTCGCGAGCTCGTAGGCGTAGATGTTCATCACGCCGGTGCGATCCGAGTGAAAGTAGAGCCAGCGTCCGTCCTTCGAATACGTAGGACCGCCGTCGATCGCGCGGTCGTGCGTCACCTCGACGAACGATCCGTCGGTGGTGTCGACGATCCGAATGTCGCGGAAGCCGCCGTGCGACCACGAGCTGTACGCGACGTGGCGACCGTCCGGCGACCAACGCGGCGCGAACGCCTGATCGAACCCCGGGCTCGGAACGAGGACGCGCGGGTTCGATATCGCGCCGGCGCGAAGATCCGCGATGCGCAGCGTGCCCGTGCCGCGATGGTTCGTGACGAAGACGATGCGATGTCCGTCGGGCGAAACGTCCGGATCGATCGCGCGCCACCCGGTCGTCAGCCGATTGCGCGCCCCTTCGAGCCCCGAGACGCTCGTCTTGCCGACCGGGAGCTCGAACAGATCGTTGTAGAAATAAATGTTCTTCCAGACGTCGACCGAGTTGAAGACGAGCGTCCCGTCCGGCTCGAACGTCGCCGCCGACACGCTGCTCGTGCGCGCGAGCAGACGCCGCTCCCCTTCGCGCACGTCGATGACCTCGCCGCGCGCGTCGCGCGTGATCGGCAAGCGCGCGAGCCCGCCCGTCTCGTGTCCATCGTCGTGGTAGTAGAGGATCTCTTCGCTCTTCCCGGCGCGCGCTTTCTCCGGAACCCATCGCGGCCGCTGCGGCGCTTGTCCGCCGGTCGTGAGCCGCCGACCTTCGCGCACGCCGCGCGCCTTGATCGCCGCGACTTGCGCGCCAAACGTGCGACGCATGCTGTCGATCCACGCGGGATACAGCTCCTCGAACGTGCGCCCCGTCGCGCGACGGATCGCGCGGTTCACGCCCCAAGGGATCGGCTGCGATCCGTAGTAGTCGATCATCCGGCGTATCGCGTCTTCGCCGTACGTCTCGGCGATCCAACGCAAGAAGAACGAGCCGTAGAGGTACCAGATGTTCCCCTGCGGCCACCGCTTCGGGATGTTCGAGAACACGTCGAGCGGCGCGACGTTGTCCTCGATCACGTCGGCGCGCATGTACATGTTCCACTGCGACGAGCGCAGTCGCCCGCCGCTCGTGCGCTCGCTCTCTTCGAAGACCGCGAGCCCTTCGAGGAGCCAACGCGGCTGCGTCTGGTTCGGCGCGAGCGTCTTGCCGAGGACACGGTTGATGAGCGCGGGGATCCCGCCGATGTGATCGGTGTGGAGGATGTGCGTGTACTCGTGCGTGAGAAGCTCGAGGTACCAGTCGTCGACGTCGCCGAGCGGCGAGAGATCGTCGGGCGCGGTGATGTAGAGGTGCACCGCGTTGTACGGCAGCGCGCCGGCCGATCCATTCGCGCTGTCGGTCTGATCGGTGAGGACGATCTCCGTGCGCTCGCTCGGCACCCAACCGACGGCCGGAGTCAGACGATCGAAGATGTGCTCGGCGAGCGCGGCGACGTGACGCGCGACCTCTTCTTCGCCCGAGTAGTACGTGATCCGAAAATGCTTCGTCTCGATCGTGCGCCACGCGAGGCTCGGATCGTTCGCGGCGCGCGCGCCGAGCGGCGCGACGAGGACGAAGAGAAAAGCGACGAGGACGAAGAAGCGGCGCAAAGGGGCTACAGGCTATCGCATCGCCGCGCGCGCATCAGTCCGGCTGAGGGCCCCGAGTAGGAAGAGGGGAGAGCGGCCGCGCTCTCCCTGACCGATTAGAAATCGTCGTGAAACAGGGGCTCGCGGTTGCGAACGTACCGGTACACGAGCTGGCGCGCTTCGGGCGTGATCTCCGTGAACTGCGCGCCGAAGCCGGGCGGTGCGTCGTTGCCCTCGTCGGATTGCTCGCGCGACCAACGCACGACGGCGTTCGCTTCGAACTCGTAGCCGCCGGGGAGCGCGACCTTGAGACGCACGGGCGTCCCGATCTTCGGGATGCGGTACGTCGACACGAAGAGACCGCCGTGGTCGATGATGTCGTTGCCGGAGAGTCCTTTGTAAAAGTTCGTCGGGCTGTGCGCGCCGAGATCGGCGTTGACGACGGGGACGTCGGAGACGACCGCGGTTGCGCCGAATGGATTCGCCGGCTGCGCGTTCGGCGCCTGCCCTTGCGCTTGTTGCGGCGGCGGTTGGTATTGCTGCTGCTGCGGCGGCGCGTACTGCGGCTGCGCCTGCGTCGGTTGAAAGGCTTCTTGCGACGGACGCTGAAACGCCGTCGGCCCCTGCTGCTGCTGCGGCGGCTGCTGGTACTGCTGCTGTTGCGGCGGCTGTTGGTACTGCGGCTGCGGAGGCGGCTGTTGGTACTGCGGCTGCGGAGGCGCTGCTTGCGGAGCGGGCGCTTGCGCCATCTTCGCGAGCGAATGAACGAGGGCGAGCGATCCGGCGACCGCCTCCATCGCGCCGACCACCGCGGGATGTTGCGACGGCTGCGCCTGCAGCTGGCTGAGCGCGGAGCGCACGTTGTTGAGCGCGAGCTCGGCGTGCGGCGCGAGCTGCGTCCCACCGGAGCGTTCGATCTGGTGGAGCGCGCCCATCGCTTGCGCGATCGGAGCAGCGAGCTCGAGGAGCTGCGGCGGCACGTTGGGATCGGACTGCAGGGCGCTGAGGCCGCGGGCGAGCGATTCGCGCGCGGTCTTTGCGGTCGTTGCGGCGTCGGACACGGGTCTCTCCTCGCGGGTGCGCGCACACGGACGCGCACTTCGGATGCTAAGGCACGCCTCTCGATTCCACAACGATTGCTGCGATCGCGCGCGGGTCGAGATCGACCTCCGCGTCGCCCGTTTCCGCGCGCCCCGCGAGGAGCTCTACGGCGCCCTCGCCCGCGCGCACGACCGCGACGCCGTCGACGCGAACCGCGGCCTCGCCTGGCTCGAGCGCGCGCGGGAAATCGTGGGTTACGGCGGCACGCGTGATCGCGACGACCTCGCCGCCGATCTCGGTAAACGCGCCCGGCCACGGGCTCGCGGCGCGCACGCGACGGACGATCCGCTCCGCCGACCACTGCCAGCGAATCTCCAGATCCTCGTCGGTCGGCGCCGGCGCTGCGGTCGCTCGCGCTTCGTCTTGCGCCTCGGGAGTCGGCGCGCGCCCGTCGGCATACGCGCGCACCACGTCGCGAAGCAGCGCGAGCGATGGACGATCGAGGCGCTTCGCCAATGTCCACGCGCTCCACGCCGGATCGATCGCGAGCGCGCGACGACCGAGCATCGCGCCGGTGTCGTACTCTTCCGCGAGCGCGTGCGCGGTCACGCCCGTCTCGGCGTCGCCCGCGTCGATCGCCCAGAAATAAGGATCGGGACCGCGATGCCGCGGGAGCAACGACGGATGCACGCCCACCGTGCCGCGCGGCGCGACCGCGAGGATCGAAGGTGGCAGCCGCGTCGTCCAGAACCAACTCACCAGGAGGTCCGGCTTCGCTTTTTTCACGTGCTCCAACGTCGCCGCCGCGTCGACGTTCGGCACGACGAACGAGCGCGACACGCCAAGCCGCGCGCGAAGCCGCCGCGTACCGATCGCGCCCGGCCGACAAATCCCCGCGTAGACGATCTCGTGACCGTCGGCGTCGAGGAGCAGCGCCGCGAGCGGCAGACCGAAGAACGCGATCTTCACGCGCGAAACCGGTGCGAGCCGCTACGTCGTCACTTGTCCGACGTCACCGGGACGATCGCGCCCGGCGTGACCTCGTCGCCGATTTGCCGAAGGAGCGCCGACCGCGCCGCGTGCTCGACGAGCTGCCACAGCTGCCCGCGATCCGTCACGCGACCGAGGAACCCGATCGGAATGCGGAAGCCGCCTTTGTCGCGACGGCCGCCGCCGTACGGCCGCCCCTTCTCGTCTTGGCCGAACGCCTGTTCGAGCCACACCGCCGGATCGACGCTCGGCGAGTGCGTGCGGAGCGATCCCTCGATGAACTTGTCGCCGACGACGCCGTAGACGACGACGGTGTCGATGTCCTCGCGTCGCACGAGAAAATCCGCGGCCTGCGCGATCGTGTCGCGCTCGGACTCGGTGACGAAGCCGACGCCCGCCATCGCGAAGTTGCGGCGCACGACGAGCGACGACAACGAACGCGCGATGACGTCCATCGCGGTCGGCGCGATGAGGCGACGGCTCAAGTCGGTGAGCAGATCGCGATCGCACACCTCGGCGATTTGCGCCGCCGCGCGGAAGTCGCCGGCGCGCGCGAGCATGAAGTCGTCGGTGTCGGTCGAGAGGCCGTGCATCAGCGCGGTCGCGATGCGGCGATCCTCTTCGACGTCGGCGTCGAGCGGCGCGAGCTCTTGGAGGTACTCGACGAAGATCGTCGCGGTCGCGCCGACGTCGAGCCGAAGATCGACGAAGCGCGCCTTGGGAGGCGTGGCGGCGCGATGATGATCGACGACGCTGAGCACTTCGAGCCCGTCGGTGTCGGCGTAGTCGGGATCGAGCTCGTGCGAGTCGACGAACGCAAGGAAATCGATCTTCTCGACTTCCTTGAAGCTCTTGATCTTCCGGAGCTCGAGACCGAGCAGCTTCACGAGCGCGCGGTTCTCGCGATGCGAGAGCTCGTGGCAATAGCCGATGGTCGTCTTCGCGACGCCGAGACGCGCCGCGATGTGCGCCTGCGCGATCGCGCTCGCGATCCCATCCGGATCCGGATGCCCGCGCAACGCGATCATCACGTGCTTCCCCTTGGCCGACGTGAGCGCCTCGGCGAAGCCGCGCGCCCGCTGCTCGGGGCCTTGGTACTGCGGAACTTGGAGACGCCGTACCGGATCGTTCATCGTGGTGATCGAATTGTGGCCCCTTTTCGCAGGACAAATCCAGGGCGCTGCAACGCATCGCGCTGAGGCAGATTCCGCGCCAGCGCCTTCGACCGCCTCCACTGCGCTGCGCTAACGTGACGCGCATCTCATGCCTGGCGACCCGAGCTCACGCATGCCATCCGCGCGGAACCTAAAGGCGTTCCGCTGGACGGTCGCGCTCGCGGTGCCGCTCGTTCTCGCGCTTCCGCCGCTCCTCTGGATCATCGATGGCACGCGGCGCGCCGCGGTCACTCCGCTCGCGCGCGACCAAGGAATTTTTCAATACGTCGCGTGGGCGCTCGCTCACGGAGCGCGCGACTACGCCGACGTCCGCGACGTGAACGGTCCGCTCACGCACTTCGTTCACTTCGTTTTCTTGAAGCTCGGCGGCGGCGACGAGCACCGATTTCGCCTTCTCGATCTCGTCGTGACCGGCGTCGCGTTCGCGTTCGTCGGCGCGTGCATTCCGGGAGTCGCGCGCGCGCGCGCACCGCGTGCGGTCGAGCGTGCCGCGTGGGCGCTCGCGGGTTGGGTCACGCTGAGCGGGCAGTACCTCGCGTTCAACTACTGGGACATCGCGCAGCGCGAGAGCTTCTTCGATTGGTTCATGCTCGCGTCGGTCGCGCTCCAGCTCGTCGCGCACGCGTCGTGGCGCGCGAAGGCGGCGACGCGGACCGCGACGTGGACGATGGCCGCGGTCGGCGCGCTGAGCGTCGTGCCCTGGTTCGGAAAGCCGACCTACGCGCTCTTCACGATCGCGCAGCTCGTGACGATCGCGATCGACTCGAAGGGAGAAAGTGCCGGCGTGCTACGTGCACGCCGGCCGATCGATCGCGACCTTCCGTTCGCGCGTCGTCGTGCGTTCGTCGCGTTCGCAGTCGGCGGCGCGATCGGCGCGGCGACGCTGCTCGCGTTCCTCTTCGCGTACGGCGACGCCGGCGCTTATCTGCGGATCGCGTTCACCGATGTGCCCGCGATGTACCGCTTCATCTGGGCGCGATCCGCCGCGGACATCTTCTGGGCGCCGTGGTTCGCGAACCGCGCGATCTTCGGGATTGCAGGCGGCGTCGCGATGATCGGCCTCATCGCCCTCGGTCGCCTCCCGCGTCGAACGCTCGCCGTCGCGCTGCTTCCCGCGTGCGCGATCGTGAGCATCGTCGTTCAGGCCAAGGGCTTCACGTACCACTTTCATCCGCTCACGGCGGCGGTGGTCCTGCAGTGGCTCGTGATCGCCGCGTGGCTCTGGGATCGCGCGCGGTCGGCGTCGCGCGATCGTGTGCTCGCGCTGGCAGTAGCGACCGTGATCTCCGTCCGCGTCGCGACCGACATGACCGAGTCGCCGTACATGAAAGAGGTCTGGCTCGTCGACGGCGCGGCGACGCCCGCGCAGCGCGCGACCAAGGAGTACTTCGCGCGCTTCCCCGAGCCCGACTATTTCCCGTGGGATCTGCGCGAAGCCGCGGCGTTCCTACGCGTGCACACTGCACCGACCGATCGCGTGCAGATTTACGGAATGGATCCGTACATCCTCTTCTTCGCCGAGCGCCTCAGCGCGACGCCGTACATCTACGCGTACGACTTGAACGTCGACGCGGCGCTCGCAGGCGGAACGGGCGGACATCCGACCGACGCGCAGTCCGCGCGCATCCGCGCGATTCGCGACGCGCACGAACGCGATCTCCTCGAGCGACTGCGCGCCGCGCCGCCCGCCGCATTCGTCTTCATGGACAAGTCGCCGCTGATGTCCGAGGAGGCCGCGTGGGGCGATTTCGCGCGCCACTCGCCGGATACCGCGCGATGGGTGGCAGAGCGCTACACCGAGGCAGCGATGTTCGGCACGAATCACGTCTGGCTGAAGAGACCGTGAGCAACGGCGTGGTAGTCTCGGCTCGCGGATCTTCCGCCGTCACCGATTCGTCACACGATCTTCAAGGTGGAGAGCGCTAGGACGAAGAGCTCGCCCCATGATCGAAGAGAGCCTCGCCACTTCGGGTCCCGCGTCGGTGCCGACGCCGCGTCCTTCCGGCACATCCATGAACGGCCCGGATGCGTCGGGGCCCGCCGACCTGCGCTCCGAATCGCTCTATCTCAATCGCGAGCTCTCCTGGCTCGAGTTCAACTCGCGCGTGCTCGCCGAAGCGGAGAGCGAGACCGTGCCTCTCCTCGAGCGGCTGAAGTTTCACGCGATCGTGTCGTCGAACCTCGACGAATTTTTCATGGTGCGCGTCGCCGGTCTGAAGCAGCAGCAGACGGGCGAGGTCGACGAGCCGTCGCCGGACGGGATGACCGTCCTCGAGCAGCTCGCGGCGATCTCGTCGCGCGTGCACGAGCTCGTCGCGACGCAGACCGCGTCGCTCATGGGGAACCTTCTGCCCAAGCTCGCCGAGCAAGGCATCGTCTTCGTGAAGCCCGACGTGCTCTCGCCCGAGGTGCTCGCCGAGCTCGACGCGCGCTTCCACAACGAGATCTTTCCGATCCTCACGCCGATCGCAATCGATCCCGGGCACCCCTTCCCGCACGTGCGCAACAAGAGCTTGAACCTCGGCGTCATGTTCCAACGCGAGGGCACGCTCGAGCCGGCGTTCGGCGTCGTGCAAGTTCCGATGATGCTGCCGCGCCTCATCGAGGTCGGCGGCGTGAAGACGCCGAGCGGCGCGCCAGCGCGTCACGCGTTCGTGCTGACGGAAGATCTCATCGCGCGAAACGTCGGGATGATCTTCCCGGGCGTGCGAATGAAGGGCGTTTATACCTTTCGCGTCACGCGCAACTTCAGCATCGAGATCGACGAGGAAGAGTCGGAAGATCTTCTGCAGACGATTCAGCAAGAGGTCAGGCGGCGCGAGCGCGGCAACGCTGTGCGCCTCGAGGTCGCCGGGGATCCGACGTCCGGATCGCTCGCCAAGCTCGTCAAGGCGCTCAAGCTCGATCCGGATCGCGACGTCTTCCAGACGACGGGGATCCTCAACATCTGGGACTTGATGTCGATCACGCGCGAAGAGACGCGCGGCCTTCGCGACGACGTCTTCACGCCGCACGTCGTTCCGCCGCTTCGCGACGCCGACGACATCTTTGCGACGCTGCGCGACGTCGACGTGTTCCTCCATCACCCGTACGAGTCGTTCGACAGCGTCGTCGAGCTCGTCGCGCGCGCGGCCGAAGATCCGGACGTGCTCGCGATCAAGCAGACGCTCTATCGCGCGGGCGGCGACTCGCCGATTGTGAAGGCGCTCGCGCGCGCGGCCGAGGCCGGCAAGCAAGTGACGGCGATCGTCGAGCTGAAGGCGCGCTTCGAAGAAGAGTCGAACATCGCGTGGGCGCGCATGCTCGAGCAGTCGGGCGTGCACGTCGTCTACGGTCTCCTCGGGTTGAAGACGCACGCCAAGTGCCTGCTCATCGTGCGCCGCGAAAAGGGCAAGCTCCGACGGTACGCGCACCTCTCGACGGGCAACTACAACCCGACCACCGCACGCATGTACACGGACATGGCCTTGATGACGGCGCGTCCCGAGATTTGCGAGGACGTGTCGTCGCTCTTCAATTTGCTGACGGGGTACAGCGCGCCGCCCAAGTGGAACAAGCTGATCGTCGCGCCGCTCGGCCTGCACGAAGCGGTGCTCGGGATGATCGCGCGCGAGGCCGAGCACGCGCGGCAAGGTCGCCCTGCGCGCATCGTCGCCAAGATGAACGCGCTCGTCGACGCCGACGTCATCGAGGCGCTCTACCGCGCGTCGCAAGCGGGCGTGCCGATCACGCTCCTCGTGCGCGGCATCTGCGGTCTGCGTCCCGGCGTGCCCGGCATCAGCGAGACCATCGAAGTGCGCGCGCTCGTCGATCGCTTCCTCGAGCACGGTCGCGTCTTTCATTTCGCGAACGGCGGCAAAGACGAGCTCTACATCGCGAGCGCCGACTGGATGCCGCGCAACTTCCATCGCCGCGTCGAGGTGATGGTCCCCATCGACGATCCGGCGATCAAGACGCGCGTCATCGAGATCCTCCACGTGCAGGTCTCGGACAATGTGAAATCGTGGGTGCTCCGCAGCGACGGCACGTACGTGCGCGCGGTGCCTAGGCCGGGCGCGGTGCCGCTGCGTTCGCAGGCGCGGTTCATCGAGCTGACGCGCGATCGGATCAAGACGGCGGAGGCGGCGGGCGGTCTGTCCAGCCGGTTCTATCTCGCGCACGCGTCGCAACGCGCGAAGCCCGAGAGCAAGCTCGAAGCGCGGCAACGCCGACGCGAGCGCGAGCCGAAGAAGAGCTGACGCGTCAGCCGAGCATCAGCATCAGGTTCCACACGGCGTGCACGATCGCCGCCGCGCCGAGTCCGCCGCCAGCGTACGCGACGCCGAACGACACGCCGAGGAGCGTCGTCTGGTAGACCGCGAATCGGTAGACGCCGAGATGCGCGAGGCCGAACAGGATCGCAGCGCCGGCGAGACCCGCGGTCGATCCGAAGCGCGCCGCGAGGACACGCTGCACGAGGCCGCGGTAGACGCGCTCTTCGACGAGCGGCACGAGGAGGACGTTCATCACGAGAAGCGGCCAACGACCGTCACCGCGCGGGACGTTGCGCGATACTTCCTGATTTTGCGCGTCGATGAGGCGCTTCGCAGCGCCGGTCGGGAACGCGGCGGGATCGATGCATCTAGTGACTTGCGCGCTCGCGTCGATCGAGTTGCGCGCCACGCCGCTGAGGCCCAGCGTCAACGCGAGCCCCATCGCCGTCGCGAAGAGGACGCGCGTCCACGCGATGCGTGGAATGTACACACGTCGTTCGAAGACCAGCTCGATCGCCGTCGGGACCAGCGCACCGAATCCGGCGAAGACGATCGTCTGCACCCACGTGGAGATCCCCGCCCACCGCGCGAAGACGAGGACGAGCGGAAGCGCGACGCCTGCCGCGCACGCGCTCGCGACGAGGCCCGTCGACGGACGCACGGCGATCCGCGTCGCGCGCACGTCGGCGTCGGAGATCGCGAGGCGCACGAGCGTCGCCGCAGTGACCTGCGCGGGCGATGGCGCAAACGCGAGCATCGCGATCCCCGCCGCCGCCGACGCGAGGAGCGCGGCGTACGTGATCGCGTGCCCGCTGCCGCACCCTTTCGATACGAACAGCGCGAAGCGCGCCGCGCACGCGAGGAAGACGAGCGCGGTCGTCTTCGGGTGGCGCGGCGTGCGTCTCAGGACGTCGATGCCGGCGATGAACAAGACGAAGACGTCGGCGATCATGCGCGCGTGCGCGCCGGGCGTTCCCGCGCCGCCGAGCTCGCGATCGACCTCCGCCAGCAACCCCAGCGGCACCAGGCCGAAGAGCACCGTGAACCTCAGCGAGCGCCATCGGCGCGCGACGTCGAGGTCGAGCCCCTCGGCGAAGAGATCGCGCAGCTTGCCGCTCGCGTCGAGCGCGTCGGCGACCGGAGCGAACGGTCCGTCGCGCGAGAGCCCTATGCGGCTCGTCGCGTCGAGACGGGGCGCGCCGGCTTGCGGAGGTCGATCCGCCGCGAGATCCGCCGGCAACACGACCTGAACGCCGTCCCCTTCCGGCCCTTCGGGACGCGGGGCGCTCTGGACGAAGACCGGCTCCATCCGCGCATGATACAAATTGCGCATGCTCGGGATGACGCGAGGAGAGATGGGGCTCGTGCTCTTCGTCTTCTTCCTTGTCTGGGGCGCGCAAATCGTGCCGCGAATCGGTGAGCGCGTCTCGGTTTGGCTGAACGAAAAGAAGAAGGGGGCGGGGGGCTCGTGACGAGCGCCGACGACGACGACGTCCCGCGAAGCAGCGCGGGTCCACCGACGACCGTGTTCGTGAGCGATCCGTCGGCCGACGCCGAGCGCGTCGCCCAAGCGCTGCGCACGGGCGGGTACATCGTCGTCGACGTCCCGCTCTCGATGCTGGTCGCGCGCGTCGCCGTGCAGAGGCCGCGCGTCATCTTGGTGGACGCCGACAGCACGGGCGCGCTCGACGCGGTCGCACGCATGCGCGAGCTGCCGGACGCCGACGGGATCGACGTGCTGTTCTTCGCGCGCGCAGGCGGCGCGCTGTCGACGTCGGAGCAGGCGCTGTCGAACGAGGGGAGCGGTCTGTTCGCGCGACCGATCGAAGTCGAGTCCGTGCTGAAGAAGATCGACGCGCTCACCGGCGGGTCGAAGGCGCCGCCGCCGGTGCCGCCACCTCGGCGCATGTCGTCGCGTCCGCCGCCGCCGTCGTCGGTCGGCGCGCCATCGTCGCCCGTGAGCGGAGCTTCGCTGCCGCCTGCGAGCATGCGCGTCGCCGAGCCGATCTCGAGCCGCCCCCCCTCGCCGCGCGTCAGCGTCGCCGCGCCGCTACCGTCGCTGCGGCCCTCGATGCCGATCGATCCGGGGGCGTCCGGCTCCGAAGCATCGCGACGCCCGCCCACCGCGCCGCTCAGCGCGGAGCTGGAGCAGCTGCTCGCGGAGGCCGAGCAGCGGGTGCCGCTCCAAGTGTCGCCCGAGTCGATCCCTCCGACGCCCGAAGAAGAGATCGAGGCGGTGCTCCCCGCGGAGCTCCTCGAATCGCTCGACGAGCCGCTCGACGAGGACGACGACGACGATGCGCAGGAGAGCGCGTACTCGCCGATGCATCGCGCGACCGGAGTGGGGAGCGCGAAAGGGACGACGGGCGCAGGGACGGGCGTGGGGAGCTCAGTGCCGGGGACGGGACCGGGCGTTGGGACGGGCGCGGGCAAGGTCTCGAAGACGACGGGGGCGCACCGCGCGCTCGGCACGGACTCGTCACTCACGCCCGCACCGGTGAAGACGCACGGCGGGACGCATTCGGGGACGACTGGGTCGGTGTCGACGACCGGCGAACGGCGCGAGGGTGCGTCGCGCGTCGAGAGCATGGCGCAGTCTCCGCCGTCGCCGGTGCGCGTCGACGACGCACCTGCGTTGAGTCCCCGCGAGGGATCGCAGCCGCCGCCCACTGCGTACTCCGGCCCGCCGCCGGTCGCGGCGCTCGACGACGCGCTTCCGGTCGACTCGCTCGGGAGTCGCGCGCGCGCGCCCGAGGTCGCGCCGCCGGCGCCGGCGATCGCGTCGACCGTCCTCGGTCCTGGCGATGCACCGCGCTTCATCGCCCGCGCGATCGCCGCACGCACGACGGGATCGCTCGCGTTCGATTCGGGCGGCACCATACGGCGCGTGCTCTTGCGCGAAGGCGACGTCGTCACCGTCGCGTCGGGCAGCGACGAAGAGAGCCTGCTCGCGTTCCTCGGCGTTCGCGGCGAGCTCCCGCGCGAGACCGTGCGTCGCCTCGCGGGGAAATTCCCGGGCTTTGGTCGCCACGGCGGCGCCGCGCTCGTCGCGCACGGCTACCTCCGTCAGGATCAACTCTGGCCGGTGCTCCGCGCGCACGCCGAGTGGATCCTCGGTCGCATGCTCCTCCTCACGAGTGGCACGGCCGCGCACGAGAGCGATCCTCCGGGGCGCTTGCGCGCGGAGCCCGGCGTGTTCGGCGGATCCACCGGCGCCGAGGTGTTCGTCGAAGTGCTCCGTCGCGTCGTCGCGCCACCCGAGGCCGTCGAGCGAGTCGGCGGAGCCGCGTCGCGGATCGGCGACGGCGAGAACGCATCGCTCCTCTCGGAGTGCGCGTTGACTGCGCGCGAAGCCGAGTTGCTCGGCGAGGCGCGCGGAAAGACGGTGCAGCAGCTGCTCGACGCAGCCGGCGAGAGCGACATGGCGACGGTGCTCTACGCCGCGTCGTTGCTCGGCGTCGTCGAAGTGCTGCGATCGGTCGGCCCTCCGACCCGCGACGCCGAGGATGTCGGTCCCGACGTCGACGCGCTCGACGAAGAGGCGATCCGCGCGCGTGTTCGTGCGCGCGTGCAGCTCGTCGACGACGGCGACTACTTCGCGGTGCTCGGCGTGGCGCACAACGCGACGGGCTACGAGGTCAAGCGCGCGTTCCTCGAGCTCCGCCGCGCGTTCGAGCCGTCGCGCATCCTCACACCGCAAGTCGCCGACCTCGCCGACGACGTCCGCAAGGTCGTCAGCGTGCTCGAAGAGGCGTACGAGATCCTCCGCGACGGCGCGCGCCGCGAGCGATACCGCCGCGCCATCGACGCCGTGCCCGTCTGACGAGTCCGCGTCCGCTCAGGCGTGCGCGCGTCGCTTCGACGGACGAACGGCGTCGACGAGAAGCGCGCCGTCCTCGACGTCGACGAGGGCGACGTCGCCGCGAACGAGCTCCTTGCGCAAGATCATCTCGGCGATCGGCGCCTCGACGAGCCGACCGATCGCGCGTCGCATCGGCCGCGCGCCGAGCTCCGGATCGAAGCCCCCCGCGTCGAGCAGCATGTCGATCGCGCGATCCCCGACGTCGAGCCGCACCCCTTGCGCACGCTCGAGATCCTCACCGAGCGTCGCGAGCATCCGTCGCGCGACCTCCGCGACATCCGCGCGCGTGAGCGGCGCATACGGCAGCACCTCGTCGAGCCGGTTGTAGAGCTCCGGCGGAAGCGCGGCACGCGCGGCGGCGATCAGGGCGTCGGCATACGCCTTCGTGTCCGCCTCGGTCGCACTCGCGCGCGCACCAAAGCCGATCCGACCTCGCGCGCGCGGTTGCTCGACGTCCGCGCCGAGGTTCGACGTGAGCACGAGCACCGTGTTCGAAAAATCGATCGTACGCCCGCGCCCGTCCGTGAGCCGCCCCTCGTCGAACACTTGCAGAAACGCCTCGAGCACGTCGCGATGCGCCTTCTCGATCTCGTCGAGCAGCACGACTTGGTACGGCTTCTTACGAACGGCTTCGGTGATTTGCCCGCCCGCTTCGTGCCCGACGTAGCCCGGCGGCGCGCCGACGAGACGCGCGATCGCGTGCGACTCGGCGTACTCCGACAAATCGAGCCGCGTCATCGCGTGCGGCGAATGGAACAGACACTCCGCGATCGCCTTCGCGGTCTCGGTCTTTCCGACGCCGGTCGGTCCGAGCAAGAGAAACGATCCGATCGGACGCCGCGATCGGAAGCCCGACGCGTTCCGGCGCAGCACGGTCGCGACGCGCGCGAGCGACGCGCGATGTCCGACGACGCGCACCGCCATCAGCTCTTCGAGACGCAGCATGCGGTCCGAGTCCGTCTCGAGGAGGCGCTCGGTCGGCACGCCGGCCATCTCCGACACGACCTCCGCGATCTGCTCGCGCCCCACCTCCGCGAGCCCGCGACGCCGCGCGCGCGCGCCCGCGAGATCCAAGATCGCGACGGCCTTGTCCGGCAGCGCGCGATCCGCGACGTACCGCGCGCTCCACTGCACGCTCGCGTCGAGCGCGGCCGACGCATACCGCACGGCGTGATGCGCCTCGAAGAGCGGCGCGATCCCGATGAGCGCCACCGTCGCTTCTTCCGGAGACAGCTCGGGCACGTCGATCGCCGTGAACCGCCGCGCGAGCGCAGGGTCGGCTTCGATGACCCTCTTGTACTCCTCGGGCGTCGTCGCGCCGACGCACGGCAGCTCACCCTTCGCGAGCGCCGTCTTCAGCTCGCTCGCCGCTTCGTCGCCCGCGTCATTTCCGAAGAGCGTGTGCACCTCGTCGAAGAAGACGACGACACGCCCTTCGCTTCGCTTCACCTCCGCCTTCAGCTGCGCGATCCGCTCCGCGAGCGCGCCGCGCACCGCCGTGCCCGCGAGGAGCGCCGTCGAATCGATTTCGATCACGACGCGATCGTCCGCATCGTCCGTCGCCATCTGCAACGCGAGCCCGCGCGCCACGCTCGTCTTCCCGACCCCCGCGACACCGACGAGGCACGGGTTGTTCGCGTGACGCTTCGCGAGGACGTCGAGCGTCCGTTCAATCTCCGCTTCGCGACCGACGACCGGATCGAGCTCGCCATTCGCGGCCGCGAGCGTCAGGTTTTTTCCGAGCGCGGTCAGGGTAGGAAACTTCTTCGGATCGAGCGCGAAGCGCGACGTCGCGCCGTGCGACGTCGACGGCGCGGCCAGCCGAGCGCGACGCACACGATGCTGCGACGATGGGGCAGGGCGCGGCGGCGGAGACGCCATCGGCGCGGGCGACGACGCAATCGTGATGCGCCGAGGGAGCGGCGACGGCGCGTGCTTCGACGCCGACGGCGGCAATGCGAGCTGCACCGCCACCGGCGGGACGCATCTCCGCGGCCCCACGATCCCCATCGCGATCTGCATCGCCGCCGTCCGCAGCTTCACCACGTCGCTCCCGCATTGCTCGATCGCGCGATGCGCCGCGGTCAGCCGTTCTTGGCAAAGCGCAAACAGCAGATGCATCGCACCGGGCTCTCGGTCCGGCGTCCGCGCGGCGAAATCGCGCGCCCGCTGGAGCGCCTTCGCCACGCCGTCGGTCGCGTCGTCCATCGTCACGCGCGCTGCCTTGAGCAGCACCTCCGTGTCGAGCCGCCGCTCCTTCAGAAGATCCGCCGCGCTCCCAGGACGCGCCGCGATCGCTGCGAGCAGGTGACCCGTCGTTGGTCTTTCGTTTCGCCCCTTGGCGAGGTCTTCGGCCAACTTCCGCAGTGCGACCAGCTCGGAATCGCTTCGGGGCGCGCTCATGATCGGCCTAGCGCTCGCACGGCTCCGCCCAACGGGCCAAGAAAGCCGCACACCCGTACAGCGGTCGTGCCCGAGGCGAACGACGGCCCGCTCGTTGCAAACGCGACGGGAGTTCTTGACCCACGAGTCACAAACGCTAGACCGAGGCCCATGTCCCGTCCCGCCGATCCCACCGCCCGCATCTCGCTCCTCCGCGCGTCCGAAGCGGTCTTCGCCGAGCACGGCCTGACTGCCGCGAAGGTCGAAGAGATCGCGCGTCGCGCCGGCTTGTCGAAAGGCGCCTTTTACCTGCACTTCGACAGCAAAGAGGAAGCGTTTCGCAACGTCGTCGAGTCGTTCCTCGCGCGCATGAGCGGCCTGCTTCCGTCGCCGCGCGAGTCGCACGAAATCCCGACGTCGCCGGAGCGCATGCTCGCGTTCTGGCTCGAACGCGACGAGGAGATGTTCGAGTTCCTCTGGCAGAACCGCGCCATCGTCGGAATCCTGGACGGCTGTCAGGGTCCCTACAGCTACCTGGTCGACTCGTTCCGAGAGAGCATGCAGGGCGCCTCGCGCGCATGGATCGAGCATTGCAAAGCGGCGGGTCTCATGCGCGCCGAGCTCGATACCGACGTCATCGTCGACGTGCTCTGGGGCGCTTATCACGAGCTGTCGCACAAGATGATGAGCCAACCGAAGAAGCCGCCGATCAGCGTGTGGCTCCAGCAAGTGCAGCGCATTTTGATGGGCGGTCTGGGTACTCCGCGGCTCGTCATGGCCCTACGAGGGGCGGGGGCGGCGACGATGAAAGAATCTCCGGTCACCGAACGAAGAAACGAACGAGGGGGAAGACGGACACCGAAGCACGCGAGCAAGGCGAGGAGCTGAGCGATGGAAACGAACACCGCGCTGAACCCGATCACGCAGATCCCTCCGCCGAAGCGAACGCGCGCCGGCGTGCGCGTCGCGCTCTCGGCGACCCTCGCTCTTCTCACGGGCCTCGGTATCTTCACCGGCGTCCGCGTGAAGCAGGCGGTCGCGAAGCGCGACGCGTTCCAGGCCGAACGCGTCGAGGCGCAGGCTTCGATCACGAAGCGGCCCCCCGCGATCGCGACGCATCCGACGTCGGCGAAGTGGAGGCCGCGCGTCGAGATGACGGGGACGCTCAAGCCGTGGCGCGAGGCCGACATCGGCTTCGAGACCAGCGGTCGACTCGTGAAGGTGTACGTCGCGACGGGCGATCGCGTGCACGAGCGGCAACAGCTCGCGCTGCTCGACGGCGCGCGCGCGGGCGACGTCATTCACATGAAGGACGCTTCGGCGCGCGCCGCCGCCGCGAACCTCGCGCTCGCGGAAGACTCGCTCCGTCGCAGCGAAGCGCTCGTTCTCTCGCGATCGATCCCCGAGGCGCAGGCCGAGCAAGCGCGGCAACAAGTGGCGCTCGCGAAAGCGCAGCTTCAAGCCGCGCAAGCGGACGCGCAATACGCGCGTACGGGAGCCGGTCAGAACGCGATTTTTGCGCCGTTCGCCGGCGTGGTGACGCGCGCACCGACGGCGGCGGGCGCGGTCGTCCAGCCGGGGACGCCGCTCGTTCACGTCGAGGATCTGACGCGCCTGCGCCTCAGCGCGACGGTCGGCGAAGACGACGTGCCGCTCGTGAAGGTCGGCTCGGTCGTCGTCGTTCGTTATCGTGACCGCGCGGTCAGTGGAAAGGTCATCGCGCTCGTCCCGTCGCTTGATCAAGGGACACGCCGCGCCCCCGTGGAGATCGAAGTTCCGAACGACGCGAACGCGCCGCTCCTCGCCTGGAGCTTCGTGCACGCGACGCTCGAAGCGGGCGGCGAGGTCGACGTCGTGAAGATCCCGCCGACCGCACGTCGTCCGGGATCACAAGACGAGATCGTGATCGTCGCCGACGGCAAGGCGCGGGTCGTTCGCGTTGCGTACGCGATCGCCGACGACGGCTCGTGGCTCGTTCGGTCGGGCCTCCGCACGAGCGATCTCGTGCTCGTCGCGCCGGACGCCGAAGTCAAAGACGGCGACGCGTTCGCGTCGACCGAGATCAAGTAGTCGGAGGCACATCGTGAACCTCTCCGAAATTGCAATCAAGCGCCCGGTCTTCACGGTCATGGTGACCCTCGGGCTCATGGTGCTCGGCATCATGGGCTACTCGCGCCTCGGGACGGACCTCTTCCCCGACGTCACGTTCCCCGTCGTCGCGGTCAACGTCGCGTATCCAGGCGCGTCGCCGACGGAGGTCGAGCAGCTCGTCAGCAAGCCGATCGAAGACGCCGTCGTCTCGCTCAACGGCGTCGATCGCGTGCGCACGTCGTCGCGCGACGGTTTGTCGACGACGATCATCGTGTTCAAGCTCGGCGTCGACATCAAGAACGCGGTGACCGAAGCGCGCGAGCACGTCGCGCAGATTCGCTACAAGCTGCCGCAAGAGGTCAAAGAGCCCGCCGTCACGCGCTTCGACGTCGGCGCCGCGCCGGTGCTCACGTACACGCTCAGCGGCGGCGGACGCTCGCTCTCCGAGACGCAAAAGTTCGCGAAGGACGTCATCAAGCCGACGCTCGAGCAGATCGACGGCGTCGCGTCGGTCGACGTGAAGGGGGGCGCGGATCGCGAGGTTCACGTCGATCTCGATCTCGCGCGCATCGACGCGCTGCACTTGTCGGCGACGGCGATCCTCGATCAGCTCAAGGCGCAGAACCTCACCGTTCCCGCCGGTCACTTCGACGAAGGCAAGCGCGAGATCTCCGTGCGCACGATCGGCGAGCTTCGCTCCGTCGACGAGATCCGCGACATCGTCGTCGCGACGGCAGCCGACGGCTCCGGCGTGCGCTTGCGCGATGTCGCGAGCGTCGAGGATGGCTTCGAAGAGCTCCGCACGCGCATCCGCACCAACGGCGAGCCCGCCGTCGCGTTCGAGGTCATCAAGCAGTCGGGCGCGAACACCGTTGCGATCGCCGACGCCGTGAAGAAGAAGCTCGCGACGATGGAGGCGGCGTTCCCGGCCGGCGTCAAAGCGAGCATCATCATCGATCAATCGAAGTTCATCCGGCAGAACGCGCACGAAGTCGAAATCGCGATCGTGTTCGGCGGCGCGATGGCGATTCTCGTCATCCTGGTCTTCATGCTCGATTTGCGATCGACGCTCATCAGCGCCGTCGCGCTTCCGACCAGCGTCATCGCGACGTTCTTCTTGATGTACGTGCTGAACTTCACGCTCAACATGATGACGTTGCTCGGATTGAGCCTCGCGATAGGGCTCTTGATCGACGACGCCGTCGTCGTGCGCGAGAACATTTCGAAGCACCTCGAACGCGGCGTCGAGCCACGCAAGGCTGCCCTCGACGGCACGAAGGAGATCTCGCTCAGCGTCCTCGCGACCACGCTCACCGTCGTCGCCGTCTTCGTCCCCGTCGCGTTCATGGACGGTATCGTCGGACAGTTCTTCCGTCAGTTCGGGCTCACGATCACCGGCGCCGTTCTCGTCTCGCTCTTCGTCGCGTTCACGCTCGATCCGATGCTGTCGAGCCGCTTCTCGAAGGCGCACATCGCCGGCGCGTACGACCGCTTCGCGAAGATCAAGGCGCCGTTCGAGTGGGCGTTCCACGCGATCGACTCGCTCTACCGCGGCGTCCTCGGCTGGAGCGTGCGCCACAAGCTCGTCGTCGGCGCGATCGCGATCGCGTCGCTCTTCGGCATGGGCCAGCTGATGAAGCTGATGGGGAGCGAGTTCGTCAACGCTGAGGATCGCGGGCAGTTCGTCCTCGAGATGGAGCTCCCCGCGGGGACGACGCTCGAAGAGACCGCGCGCCAAGCGCTCGCCGCCGAGAAGAAGCTCCTCGAGGACAAGAACGTCGTGACCGTGCTCTCGACGCTCGGACCGAGCGGCGACATCAACAAGGTGAAATGGCGCGTCGTCACCAAATCGAAGGACGAGCGTCCCGGAGTGACCATCGAGTCACTCAAGCAAAAAGGGCGCGAGGCGGCGCGTCTCGTCCCGGGCGTGAAGATCTCGGTGACCGATCCGGCCTTCGTCGAAGGGGCGAACACCGAGGCGCCGATCATGGTCCTCGTGCGCGCGTCGACGTACGAAGAGCTGGCGCCGCTCGCGAATCGCTACGCCGACGCGATGAAGGCGATCCCCGGGATGGCCGACGTGCAAGTGAAGTACACGCCGGGGCAGCCCGAGGTGCGCCTGCGCGTCGATCGCGACAAGGCGGCGTCCGCGGGCATTCCCGTGGCGCAAGTCGCGCTCGCGCTCCGCGCGTCGATGGAGGGCGAAGAGGCCGGCAAGCTGCGGCAAGGCAAAGACGAGGTCCCGATTCGCGTGCGCCTCGGTCGCGCCGATCGCGCGACGATAGACGACGTGCTTCGCATGACGATGTGGACGCCGAAAGGTCCGATGGCGATCCGCGATCTCGCGTCGGTCGAACGCGGCGAAGGGCCGAGCGTCATCGAGCGCGAAGGACGCGAGCGGCAGATCATGGTCTGGGCGGCGCCGAAGGGGCGGCCGCTCGGCGAGATCGCCGTCGAGATGCAGGCGGCGTTCGCGAAGATCGACATGCCGGCGGGATCGAGCGTGATCCTCGACGGGCAAATCAAACAGATGAACGAGTCGAACGCCTCGATGGGGCTCGCGCTCGGTCTCGGCGTCGTCTTCATCTACATCGTGCTCGCCTCGCAGTTCGAGAGCTTCATTCATCCGCTGACGATCATGCTGACGTTGCCGCTCGCGCTGGTCGGCGCGATCGTCGGGCTGTTCCTCGCCGGTACGACGGTCGCGATGGGGGCGCTCATCGGGATCATCTTGCTGATGGGGCTCGTGACGAAGAACGCCATCTTGCTCCTCGACCGCGCGCTCGTTCGGGTGCGCGAGCACGGAGAGACTCCGCTGCAGGCGATTCTCGAGGCGGGGCCGGAGCGTCTGCGTCCCATCTTGATGACGAGCGCGGCGATGATCCTCGGCATGCTCCCGACCGCAATCAGCAACGGTGAAGGGAGCGAGTTTCGCGCTCCGATGGCGATCGCGGTCATCGGGGGCGTCATCAGCTCGACGCTCTTGTCGCTCATCGTCGTGCCGGCGTTCTACCTCGGCATCGAGAACGGCAAATCGTGGCTCGCGCGGCTGTTCAAGCGCGGCGGCGCAGCGGTCGTGGCTCCGGCGGCGGTTCCGACGCCCGCCGAGTAGTCACACCGGCGTCGCGATCGCGTACCTCACGGCGCGTCGCGACGCGCCTCCGTGCGGCCACGCGTACGCGACGTCCTCGGCGATCGCTGCGTCGCGCTGTTCGGGCGCTGCCTCCTTCGCGAGGAGAACCCACACGCTGCCGCCGTCGCCGACGAGACGCGCGCCGAGCGCGAGCCACGCCGGAGGAGCGAGCGTCGCGCGCGCCATCGCGACGTCCCACCGCTCTCCGCGCGCCGCGGCGTCCTCGCCCTTCGATCGCTCGAGTCGCACGTCGGTCCGCCCCGTCGTGCCGAGTACCGTCCGCAAGAACGAGACGCGTTTGGTCAGCGGCTCGATCAACGTCACGCGCAAGTCCGGACGCGCGAGCGCAAGCGCGAGACCCGGCGCACCCGCGCCGCTCCCCACGTCGACGACCTGCGCGCCGAACGGCACGCGCGCCGCGAGCACCAGCATGTCCGCGAGCATCACGTCGGCGAGCTCTTCGTCGGTCTTCGCCGCCGTCAGATCCATCCGAAGGTTCCACGTCTTCATGAGCGCGAGCCACTGCTCGACGTGATGCCGCGACTCGGTCGTGAGCTCCGCGCCGCCCGCGTCCGCGCGCAGTCGCTCGACCACGACATCGATGCATCGCTCGAGGGTCATGCCGGTGATATAGCAAGCCCCCTGCATCCATGAGCGCCGCACCCCTCTCTCCCGTACCGCCTCTCCCCGCGCCCGTTCACGAGCTCGACTTCGAGCCGCTCTTCTCCCTCGTCGACGCGATCGCCCCCGGCGCGACGCTCTCCGCCGAGCCGATGACGGGCGGCGCGTCGACACGGCGCTACTTTCGCGTCGCGCTTCCGGAGGGAAAGAGCGCGGTCGCCATGTTCGTCCCCGACGGTGCAAAGCCCGAAGAGGTCCAGAAGCACACGCACGCGCATCGGTGGCCGTTCCTCGAGGTCCGCGATCTCCTGGCGTCGCGCGGCGTCGACGTCCCGGCGCTGCTCGGCGACGCATCCGATCGCGGCTGGCTTCTCCTCGAGGATCTGACCGACGACACGCTCGCGAACTACCTCGCGCGACGCCCGGGCGAAAAAACTGCACTCTACACGCGTGCGGTGACCGACCTCGCGCGCGCACAAAACGCGCTTACCGATTTGCCCGGCGACTCCGTCGTTGCGACCCGCGCGTTCGATGACGATCTGCTGCGCTGGGAGATTCACCATTTTCGCGAGTGGGGGCTCGAAGCGCGCGGCGTCACGCTGAGCGCCGACGATCGCGCGACGTTCGACGGGATTGCCGATCGCCTCGCGCGCCGCATCGCCGCGTGGCCGCGTGGGTTCACGCACCGCGACTACCAATCGCGAAACCTCATGGTCCGACCGAACGGCGCGCTCACGTGGATCGACTTCCAAGACGCGCTCCTCGGTCCTCGCGTCTACGATCTCGTCGCGCTCCTCAACGACAGCTACCAGACGTTCGATCGCGCGTTCGTCGAAGAGCGCCTCGACGAATACGCCGCCGAGGCAAAGCTCGATCGCGACGCGCGCGAACGACTCGGACGCGACTTCGATCTCGTCACCGTTCAACGCAAGCTGAAGGACGCCGGGCGCTTCGTCTTCATCGACCGCGTGAAGAACAACCCGTCGTTCTTGCCGTTCGTCGTGCCGACGATCGAAAAAGCCAGGGGCTCGCTCGCGCGCCTTCGCGACCACGAACCGGACATGGCGACGCTCGCGGAGCTCCTCAACCGCGTGCTCCCCACCGAGGCTTGAGTCGTGCCGCGTCCTCGTCGCGCTCCCGTCGCCGCCACGGCTCCGCGCGCAGCGTCGGCTCCGCGCGTGAAGCTGCATCCGCACGGGATCGATCTCGGCGAGCGCGGGATCCTTCCGCTCTTCTGCGGCGCGATGCACTACTGGCGTCACTCGCCGTCGCAGTGGGCGCCGGGGCTCGACGCGATGCGCGCAATCGGTTTTCGGATCGTCGACACGTACGTGCCTTGGGGAGTTCACGAGCGCGAGCCGGGCGTCTTCGATTTCGGCGAACGCGATCCGCGCCTCGACGTCGCGCGCTTCCTGCGGATGGCGCACGAGCGTGACCTCGCCGTCATCATGCGACCTGGGCCGCACATCAACGCCGAGCTCACGTTCTTCGGCTTGCCCGAGCGCATCGTCTGGGATCCCGACTGCCAAGCGCGCACGCCGCGGCAGAACCCTGTGATGCTCCCAATGGTGCCGGTGGGATTTCCGGTGCCGAGCTACGCGAGCGACGTCTTTCACGACGAGTCCGCGGTGTGGCTGCGCGCGGTCGCCGAGCGCCTTGCGCCGCTGCGATGGCCCGAAGGACCGATCGTCCTCGTGCAGATCGACAACGAAGGGGCGCTCTACTTTCGCGACGGCGCGTACGACCAGGACTACCACCCCGACGCGATTCGCCTGTTCCGTGCATACCTCAAGCAAAAGTACGTCGCGGTGAAGGAGCTCCGTGCGGCGTGGGGCGAGCCGCAGGCGACGTTCGCGTCGATCGATCCGCCGCACCGCTTCGACCCGCGCGTCGCCGACGATCTTCCGCGGCACATGGACTGGATGGAGTTTCACGAGCACCTGTTGTCCACCGCGATGGAGCGCATGGCGAAGGTGCTCGTCGACGCGGGCTTCGACGGCGTGCCCACGTCGCACAACTTTCCGCTCGGCGAGTCGGCGACGGCCCTCAACCCGGCGCGCATGCGCGGCACCATCGATTTGATGGGGCTCGACTATTACCACCGCGCGACGCCGACCGAGCACACGACGATCCTCCGTCGCACGAGCGAGCTCGCGAGCCGATGCGAAGGCGACCGCACGCCGGCGTTCGGCGCGGAGGTGGGGGCGGGATTTCCGCCGTTCATGCCGCCGATCGACGAGATGGATTCGATGTACACGCTGGTCGCCGCGCTCGCGTATGGGCTACGCGGGTACTGCGCGTACATGGCGGTCGAGCGCGATCGGTGGATCGGCGCGCCGATCGATCCGCACGGTCGTCGGCGTCCCTTCGCGAAGAAGTTCGAAGAGCTTCACGCGGCGCTCGAGCGGACGCGCTTTCACACGCTTCGTCGTCGCGCTCCGGTGCGCCTCGTCGTTCCGCGATCGCTGCGTCGTCTGGCGCGCGCGAGCCACGCGTTCGGTCCGGTGACGCCGGCGTTCTTCAACATCCTCGGCGCGGGGTTTCGCGAGAGCTGCCTCGAGGATCCGCTCGGCGACGCCGAAGCGCCGACGTTTGTGGGCGAGGCCTTCCTTCGCGCATTCGAGCGCGCGCTCTCGGCGCGCGGTGTTCCGTTCGCGTACGCGGGCGGCGAGACGCTCGACCTCAGCACGTCGAGCGCGAAATGGATCGTCGTCGCGACCGCAGGCGGAGTGAAGCCCGAGTTCTACACGAGCCTCCGCGCGGCGAGCGGGCGCGGCGTGCACGTGACCGTCGGGCCGAGCGTCGCCCAGCGCGATGGATCGATGCGCGCAATGTCGAGCCCGCACGACGTGCGCGGTCTGGACGTCGAGACCCTGGCCGATGTGACGCGCGCGGATGTCCTCGTCGCGCGACGAATCGAAGAGCTCGCGCTGCCGACCTACCCGGTCGATCCGTCCGACGCCTACGTCTGCGTGCACGAAGACGACGCCGGCGCGCCCAAGGTCGCGTTCGTCATGAACCCGACGACGCGTGCGCTCGTCGCAAAGGTCGCGTTGCCGGGCGTCGCGCAGCTCGACGACGCGCTCCGCGGCGGAACGATCACGCGCGTCGCCGGCGCGTTCGAGATCCCGATCGAAGCGCGCGGCGTGCGCATGTTCGAGCTGAGCTGAGCCGACTCACTTCGACATGATTTTTTCGGGGTCACCGAGAAAATCGAAATGCATCGTGTCCTGAAGCACATCGTGACCGAGCCAGTAGAAGCCGTACTTCTCGAACACGTGCACCCAACACTCGGGCATTCCCATGCGATCGTATTCGGTCTTCGCCGGACGGAAGCAGCGCGGATCTTGGTTCCACGGCTTCACGCATCCGCAGCAGCTGTTCAATCCGGGATCGAGATCGATCGCGATTCCGTAGATGTGGTTCGTGACCTCGCCGCCTTGGAAGGTGTTCTTGTAGCGAATGCCGGCGAGCGCTTTTGGCGTGTACGGCGTCGCGGTGCACTCCTTCTTGATCGCCTCTTCCACGCACTTCAGCGCGGGGACGACGCGCTTGTGCATCTTTACCGGGAGCGACATGAACGTCGTGTCGACGACGTAGAAGGTCGGCGGGTGCGCGTTCCACTCCGATTTTCCGAAGCCGGGGTGGTAGCCGTACTGCTCGGTGCGGTAACGAATCGCCGCTTGGTGCGCGTCGGCGGCGCGCTTCTTTTCTTCGGCGGGCGCGTTCCATTTCGGAATGTAGTGGCCGCGGACGAGGAAGGGCTGCGGCTCCTGCAGTTGGCACGTCGGTTCGGCGGGCGCGGCGTCGGGGATGGACGCGACGGCGGCGTCGACGAGCGCGGCGGCGTCGGGAAGATCGATCGCGGTCGTGCTCGCGCTCGCAGAAGCGGTCGCACTCGCCGTCGTGGTGGTGGTCGTAGTCGCAGTCGCGACGGTGCGCGGTTGCGGATTGGACTCGCCACACGCCGCGAAGGCGAGCGGCGCCGCGGACAGAACCGCAACGAAGGCGAGGGCACGCAGAGGTTTCACGCGATGCATCCTAGTCTCGATCTCCCGCCGATCGCTTCTCGGGTGGTCTGCCCCACGCGTAGAGCGCTGCCATCGTCGTCGGGTCGACGAACGCCGGCTCTCGACCGATGGCGCCCGGCGTGCGCGGTCGTGGGCTGGCGCTCGGACCAACCGCTTGCCACGCGACGCGATGGAGCGCGTCGAGCGCGAGCGGATACGTCTTTCGCACGTCGGTCACGCACGACGGCTCGAGGAGCAGATCGCACAGCTTGGTCTCGCGTTCGCGCGTTCCCGCGAGCACGAAAGGTCCCCAGCGAATCGCGAACCGCGCCGCCGACGTCGCGACGAGCGCGCGCTCGCCGGCGACCATGATTTCGCCGTTCGCGAGCTGCAGCAGATCGATCCCTTCGAAGCTCGCCGGCGGCGCGAGCGCGAGCGCCGAGACGATCGTGCGCGCGAGATCGACGCTCGTCGTCGGCGTCGCGACGCGCCGATTCGCGAGGACGTGGCTCGGCAGACGAATGATCAGCGGCACCGACAGGACGCTCTCGTCGAGCGCATCGTTGTCGGGGAGCGGGATGAGCGCCGACTCGTTCATGCCGCTGTCGCCAGTGATGACGACGGTGGTGTCCTCTTCGCGATCGGCGGCGCGGAGCGTGCCGAGCAATCGACCGATCGCCGCGTCGTGCTGATCGATCGCGTGCGACGCGAGTGCCCACGCGCGCGCGCGGTCGGCGTCGTTGCCGCGTCCAGGGAACTTTCGCATCTTCGCGAGCATCTCGCCCGCGCGGCGCGGATCGAGGTTCCCCCCGTAGCTCGCCGGCGCCATCGCCTTCAGCTCGTCGGGCGTCGCGTCCCACGGCGGATGCGCGCCGCGCGCGTGAACGACGACGAGGAACCGCGCGTCCTTGTGCGCCTCGATCCAGCGCGCAGCGTCGTCGAACACCTGCGTCGCCGGCACGTCCTCGAGCGGACCGTGCGACGCGAACGTGTCCCAACCGCGATCGAATCCGAAGACCGCGCTCGTCAGCGGATTCGCCGTGAACATCGCCGTCGTCACCCCGCCTTGCCGCGCGGCATCGGCGACGGTCACGAGCGATTTCGGCAAGCGCGCGTCCGGATCTTCGAGCGTGTGTTTTCGTGGACTGAGCCCGGTCAGCATCGACGCTACTGCGCCGCTCGCGAGGCCGGTGCTCGCGCGATGCGCGTCGAATGTCACGCCGCCGATCGCGACGCTCCCGATTTCCGGCGCGATGCGCGGCCCGCCGTACGGCGCGAGCGCGTGCGTCGCGACGCTGCCGAGGACGATGACGACGACCGAGCGCGACGGCGGGATCGGATTCGGCAACGCCGGCATGATCGGACCGACGACGCGCGGCTCGGCGACGAGGACGCGCGTCCCCTTCGTCGCGCGGATCGTCGCGATCTCGATGGCCGCCATCGTCCCCGCTGGGCCCACGTCGCCGATCGGAACGGAGATCGGCGACCATCCCGGAGCGGGCGAGCCCGGCGCGGACGTCGCGCTGACGTGGGCGCGCCCGAGAATGAGCGACGGCGCGCGATCGCGGAGCAATCGCACCTCGACGTCCGCGTCGCCCGGTCCGGCGACGGCGAGCTGCGCGTCGACCGTTCCGCTCGGCGGTATCCAGCCCGCGCATCGCACGAAGCCCGGAGCGCGCAGCGACAACGCGCGCCGCGAGACGCCGCCGACCGTGGCGTTCACGATCGCGTCCGTTCGCGTCGGCGCAGCGTACGGCTCGCTCGAATCGCCGGTCCCGACGTGGATCCAGTCGATCTCCGCGAGCGTGTCGTCTTCTTTCTTCGAGCCTCCGTTGAAATGCAGATTGAGCTCGTTGACGCCGGGGAGCACGCCGCCTGCGCCGCCTCGCGCGACGACGACCTTGGTCTCGCCCTTCGACAGCGGCCACACGCCGACGACCTTGCCGTTGAGGTAGACGCTGACGGAGCGCGCCGTGATGCTGCGCACGCGCCCCTCGACGTACGTGCCGCTGTCGAACGGCGTGCCCGAGTCGGCGAGCGAAGGCGGCGGACGATCGAGCTCGCTCGACCAGAAGAACGAGAGCGCGACGTTGCGGTTCGTCGCGCGCGCCCACGTCGCTCCTTCGTGCTCGACGGTCTCGAGCTCCGGCGCGTCGAGCTTGGTGAGGAAGCGGCCGCGCATCGACGGATCGCCGAGATCGAGCAGCACGCCGCGATGACCGAGCGAGCACTCCTCGAAGCGCGCGATGGGGTCGAGCGCGACGGCGCGGTTCGGCTTCGGCGTCGGAGCGACGCTACCGCTCGCGGACGCCGCCGCCGACGCGACCGGCTGCGGCGCATCGCTCTTACCGCCGCAGGTGCAGCCGGATACGGCGATCGCCGCGAACGCGACGGAGGCGACGAACAGCGCGAGGATCCGCACGCCGACGCCTTATCACGGGGCGTCGGTCAGATCGATGCGGGTGGACTTGGCCGGTTGGACATCGACGATGCGGCGCTTCTCGTTGCCGCGCACGAGCACGCGGATCTCGTGCGCGCCCGGAGCGAGCGGCGCCGTGAACGCAGGACCGCGTCCGCGCAGCTCGCCGTCGATGCGCACGGGCTCGTCGCCGGGCGTCTTCACTTCGATGAGCCCTTTGCCTGCGGGCACTTCGACGCCCGCGGGCAGCTCGCCGATGGATCCTGGCGGGCTCGGCGCGGTCGGCGCATTCGTCATGGGGGCGAACGTCTGCGGCGACGACGGCGCCATGATCGGCAACTCGGTCCCCGGATTTCGCGGCGGAGCCGACGGCGCCGATTGACGCAGGAGGTAACCACCGGCCACCGCGATGAGTCCGAGCATCGCGAGCGTCTTCCACGGCGCCTTCGCCTTCGGGATCGTCGGCTCGTCGCTCGTCGCGACCGAGGCCAGCGGCGTACGCTCCGGCGAAGACATCTTCGCGCGCGGCGCCGACGGCGGCGCTTCTGCTTCGTCTTCTTCTTCGTGCGCGTCGTCGTGGACGGGCGCCATCTTGGTGTCGACCTCCGTCGCGTCGCCGCCCCCGGACGAAGCGATCGCCGGAACGGCTTGGATCTCGTCGCTCGACGTGGATCCGGGGACGACCGCGTCCGGCGGAATCGACGGAAGCGGCGCTTCGTCATACGCGAACGGATCCGACTCGGCGCGCGCGGGCGGATTCGACGAGCGCGGGCGAAGCTCGCTTGGCGAGACGATCGGCGGCGGATCGGACGTCACGTGCGGCTGCGGTCGATCCGATCGCTCGCTGATCTCACGCATCACCGCGTCTTCGAGTGAAGACGGCGTCGCCTCCTCTTCTTCTTCGTCATTTTCGGGCGGATGCGACGGCGGCGGCTCGCTCATCGTGAGCGACTCGTACGACTGCGTGATCTCCTTCGCGATCGCGTCGGAGACCGGCGGGATGCTGCGCGGCTTCGCAATCGCCTTCAACGACGCCGACGAGATGCGCACCGGAGGCGGGCGCATCGACGCCGGGCGCTCGGGACCCTTGCCTTGAATCACGGCGAACGCCGCGTCGACCGCCGGCGTGAGCAAGTCCGCGCCCGACTCGTCACGCACGACGGTGATCGCGCCGCGCGACGCGAGATCCGCGAGCACGTCCTCGAGGAGACTCGGCGCGACGTCGCCGCCGAGGAGCATCTTGCGCGGCGACGCGCCCTTCGCGATGCGGCGGATGATCTCGCGCGCGGGCTCGGGTGTCGCGCGCAGATAGTCGTCGACCGCCATCTCGTCGAGAACGATGCGATCGACATGCATCGAACGCTCGCCGGTCGTCGCCCACAGCGCGCCACGCGCGCACGCGATCGGCCGCGCGAGCTGCTCTTGCAACGTCCCGCGCATTTCGCCCTTCATCGGCTCGACGCTCGGTGACACCACGAAGCGACCGGCGCCGACGCCGAGCATGCTCGCGACGACGCGCTCACCGCGTTGGTAGCCGCCGTCGCTCGCGGTGCGCGTCGCGCGGACCGGCGCGCCGTCGCGGATCTCGATCTCGTAGAGGAAAGACGCGTCGCGTACGGAGACGCGCGCATTTCTGCGGAGCGTGCAGACGAGCTCGAGGAGCAGGCGGACGGTGATTCCGTCGAGGCGACCGCGCACTTCGTCTTCGCCGCGGAGACGGGCTTCGACGCGCGCACGCGGGCGGAGCACTTCGCGAACACGCGCGACGATCGCGCGCGAGTCGCTCTCCTTCTTCAAGTACGCGGCGGCGCTCGCTCCGAGCTCGCGCACGCGCTGGAGCAGATCTTCCTTCCACGAAAGCAAGATCACCGGCGTGTCGCGGAGCGCGACGTCGCGCTTGAGCGCGCGGCACAGCGCGAAGCCGTCGAGCCCCGGCATCAAGATGTCGCTGACGACGAGCTCGGGCGAAACGCGGAGCGCGAGATCGAGCGCGGTGCGGCCGTCGAGCGCCTCGAACACTTCGCAGCCCGCCGTGCGGAGCAAATCCGCGATGAACCAGGTCACGCCCGGATCGTCGTCCGCCACGACGACGCGTCGCTTTTCGAGACGCACGTCGCTGGCCGCGCCGCGTCCGCGACCGCTCATGCGATCGGCGCCGGGCAAATCGTGATGGAGCCACGGCGCCATCGCGATCGCGCCTTCGGGTCCGTCGTTGCCGAAGCGGATCGTTCCGCCCGTGCGCGTCGTGATGACCTCTTGAACGCGCGCGATCGCGCCCCAGATCGCGCCGAGCACTTCGGTGCCCTCGCCGAGCGGAACGCGGCAGCTTCGCGCGGGGCGATCGACGCTGTCGACGAGCGCGCGACGGACTTCTTCCGCGAGACGATTGCCGAGCGCTTCGAGCGTCGGCTCGCCGAGCGTCATGCGCATCGTGCGCCCTTCGCGCTGATCGAGGATCTCTTCGCACACGCGACGCAGCGTCTCGGCGGGCACCGGCTTCGGGAGCGCCTTGGCCACGCCGAGCGCGATGAAACGCGCCGCTTGTTCGGGCGTCGCGAACGTTCCGAGAACGACGATCGGCACCGGCTCGGTCAGCGGATCGTCGAGCAACGCCTCGACGAGCTCGGGCGCCGAAGGGACCTCGGCGTCGATGACGCAGATGTCGGGCGCGTAAGCGCGCGCGAGCTCGATCGCGTGCTGCGCGTCCTCGGTGCGCTCGCACTCGAACGACCGTCCGCCGCGCGAGTCGTCGTCGGTGAGCGCCTCGGCGATCATCTCGGCACCGATGACGAGCACCGACGCGGGGAGCGGTTGGTTCGTCGGCGCGGATCCTTCGACGCCGCTCACTTCGTCGGCGCGCGCGGCTTCGCGTTCGCGCGGCGGAGCCTCGCCCCACGCGAGCGCAGGGAGATCGTCGAGCACTTGCGCGAGGAAGGTCGTGTCGGGCTCACGCATCACGCCGGCGTGCGCCGAGCGTTCGAGCACCGAGCTCGCTTCCTGGAGCGAGCGCGCCATCGCGTCGAACCGCAACAGCCGCGCGCCCGTGCCGAGCGCGTGCAACTTGCGCCGGAGCTCGTCGCGCGGATGCGCCGCGGTCGGATCGGCCTCGATTGCACCGAGCACGTCGCGCGCGTCCGCGACCTTGCGGCCGAGCGACGCGACGAAATCGGCGCGTGCACCGCCGAGCCGGTTCCCCTGTTGCTGCTCTTCGCTCGCCATGATCCCTGGGGTTCGGCGTTAGCACGGGGGGAGCGCGGGAGGCCAGTTTGCAGCGGCCCTGCGCACGGGCGCCGAGCCTGCGATAAGCTCCCGCACCGTGACCCTTCGATCCGTTCTTCCCGTCGCGCTCGCCATCGGCACCCTCGCGATCGCCTGCGCCGGCACCCCCTCGACCCGCGCTCCCACCCCGATCACGACCGCGTCCGATGCCGGTGCGGCAAACGCCGGTGGGAAACCGAGCGACGTCATGGAGATCGTCGCCGGCGGACGTTTCACCTGCGTGCGATTGCGCGACAAGACGGCGCGATGCTGGGGCGACGACGAGAAAGGACAGCTCGGCGACGGCGGCGGCCTCGCCAATCGCGCGACGCCCGCGCCCGTCGCGGACCTGAGCGGCGTCGAGCAGCTCGTTGCGGGGAAGAACCACGCCTGCGCGCGCCTCGCCGATCGCACCGTCCGATGTTGGGGCGAAGGTGGACGCGTGGGTGACGGCGCCACGGCGAGTCGCTCGGTCCCGGTGGCGGTCAACGGCCTCGCCGACGTCGTTCAGATCGGCGCGGGCGATTCGCACACGTGCGCCGTGCTCGCCGACAAGACCGTGCGCTGCTGGGGTCTCGGCTACCTCGGAAGCGAAACGAAGACCGAGTTTCAACGCGCGCCGGTCGCGGTGAAGGATCTCGCGAACGTCGTCGAGGTCAGCGGCGGCGAAGAGCACACGTGCGCGCGTCTCGCGGACGGGACTGCGAAGTGTTGGGGGAGCAACGCGAACGGCGAGCTCGGCGACGGAACGAAGGAGACGCGCTTCTCGCCGACCGTCGTGGTTGGAGTCGCGGGCATCACGCAGATCGTCGCCGGTGGCATGCGCACGTGCGCGCGCCTCGCCGACAAGACCTTGCGCTGCTGGGGCGCGAACGGATCGGGCGAGCTCGGCGACGGAACGAAAGAGAATCGCCTCACCGCGGTCGAGGTCGCGGGGCTTCGTGACGTCGTCGAGATCGACATCGGCTGGTCGCATACCTGCGCGCGCCTCGGCGACGGCGGCGTGCGCTGCTGGGGATCGAATCTGTCGGGAAAGCTCGGCGACGGATCGCACGACGATCGCGCGACGCCCGGACCGGTGAGCGGGCTCACGGACGCGACGACGATCGCGGCCGGCGGAGGTCACACGTGCGCGCGCCGTCGCGACGACACCGTGATGTGTTGGGGCGCGTACGCGAGCGGCCAGCTCGGCGATGGTCGCAACGCGGATCGATCGACGCCGGTCGCCGTCGCCGGGATCGCCGACGCGGTCGACGTCGCGGCGGGCGAGGCGCATACGTGCGCGCGCATGAAGGACGGCAGGATCCTGTGCTGGGGGCACAACGGTTCGCAACAGACCGGCGCGCGTGACTACCGCGATCAACGAAACGCCGTCGTCGTCGCGGGGATCAACGGCGCGACCGCGTTGGCGCTCGGCGCGCATCACTCGTGCGCTCTCGACAAAGAACGGACGGTCCGTTGCTGGGGCGAACGCCTCAGCGAGCCGCCCGCCGAGCTCTCGGGACGACCGAGCATCGCGACTCCGGAGCTCGTCCCGGGGCTGAAGGGGGTCACACAAATCGCTGCCGGCGACGGACTCTCGTGCGCGCTCTCCGCGGGCAAGGTGCGTTGCTGGGGCTCGAACGACCACGGGCAAGTCGGCGACGGAACGACGACCGCGCGCGCGACGCCGACCGCGGTCACCGCGATCACGAACGCTGAAGAGATCCGAATCGGCGCGTACCACGCGTGCGCGCGACTTCGCGACAAGACCGTGCGCTGCTGGGGCGCGAACACCGGCGGCGCGCTCGGCGACGGCACCGACAACGATCACGCGCGACCCGTCGTCGCGGTCGGTGTCCGCGACGTCACCGCGCTCGAGCTCGGCAACGGCACGTCGTGCGCGCTCCTCGCCGACAAAACGGTGCGCTGTTGGGGAGGGACGGTCGACGCGAACGGCGGAGGCACGGCGACGCTCGTTTCCGCGGCGGTCACGGGGCTCAGCGACGTCGTCGAGGTCGGGCTCGGCACACGTCACGGGTGCGCGCGCACCAGCGATCGCAAAGTGAAATGCTGGGGCGACGGAGCGCGTGGGCGACTCGGCGACGGAAGCACCGCGGTTCGCATGATCGCAGCGCCCGTGCCCGGTTTGGCGGACGTCGTGCAGCTCGCGCTCGGATGGACGCACTCCTGCGCTCGCCTCGTCGACGGCACGATTCGGTGCTGGGGAGAGAACGACGACGGTCAGGTCGGCGACGCGACCACCGAAGATCAAACGACGCCGGTCGTGGTGAAGATGTGAAGTCCAATCTCGCGTTTCGCCGCGCGCGCGAGGACGATCTCGATCGCTTGATCGACATCCACGCGAGCTCGTACGCCGACCCGCGCAGCTTCGACGCGCGCGCGCACAACTTCACCCACAATCGATTCGGCACGCTCGACGATCTCTCCGTGGTCGAACGCGACGGCCTCATCGTCGCGCACGCGTTTCTCTTTGCGTTCCAAATAGGCTTCGGCGGAGAATGTGTGCAGAGCGCAGGCATCGCGAGCGTCGGCGTCGCGCCGGAAGCGCGCGGAGGCGGCGTGGCGGGCGCGCTGCTCGATCATCTCCATGCCGAGGCGCACGCGCGCGGCGACGCCATCTCCGTTCTTTTTCCGTTCCGGCAGGCGTTCTACGCGCGCCACGGCTACGCCCCGGTGACGGCCACGCGGCGCTTGGTGCTCAGCCCGCACGCCGTACCGCGCACGTGGCGAACCGAAGCCGTGCGCGCCGCGACGGGAGACGACCGCGCGGCGATCATCGGCGCTTACGATCGCGCGCTCCGCCGGCACACGGGCTGGCTCGGACGCGACGCGCGTGCCTGGGAGGCGATGATCGTCGACGAGCGTTCGCGGTGGCTCGTCGTCGCGCGCGCGGACGGGAGCGTCGCGGGGTACGTCGTCTGGTCGCTCGTTCAGGCCGAGGCGCACGCGAAGACGACCATGTGCGTGCGCGAGCTCATCGCCGACGACGAACCGACGCGACGCGCGCTCTTCGGCGCGATTGGCGCGCAGCGCGATCAAGTGCACGACGTCGAGATCGACGTCGCCGCGGACGATCCGATCGACCTCGCGCTCGTCGACGCCGATCGCACGCGCTTCGGGACCGACAGCGCGGAGCACGTGCTCGGCGAGATCCTCGGCGGACCGATGGTGCGACTCGTCGACGCGAAGCGAGCGCTCGTCGCGCGCGGATACGCGA